>CAZPEY010000136.1:0-8108 GCA_964585665.1 uncultured Polyangiaceae bacterium
AGGGGCTGCTCGCCGGCGCCAATGCTGCACTGCAGCAAAATTCGGCGCCGCCGCTCGTCCTGGCGCGGAGCGAGGCCTACGCCGGCGTGCTGGTCGACGATCTGACGACCCACGGCGTCGATGAGCCGTACCGGATGATGACCTCGCGCGCCGAGCACCGCCTGCTCCTGCGCGAGGACAACGCCGACGAGCGCCTGATGCCGAGGGCGCGCGCCCTCGGCCTCGTCGACGACACGCGCTGGGCCGCCTTCGAGGCGCGCCGCGCTGCGACCGAGGCCGAGCTCGCGCGGCTCGCCGCCGTCGTGCTCTCGCCGACGACGGCGGTCAACGACCGCCTGGCCCACCTCGGCACCGCGCCGCTGCGCAAGCCGACCTCGCTTCTCGAGCTGCTGCGCCGCCCCGATGTGACCTACGCGCAGCTCCGCGGCGAGCTCGGTGGGGGCGTCGAGCCGCGGATCGCCGAGCGCGTCGAGATCCGGGTCAAGTACGCCGGCTACATCGAGCGCGAGGACGCCGAGGCGGAGCGCCTGCGCCTCTCGGACAGCCAGCCGATCCCAGACTCGCTCGACTACGACACCATCGGCGGCCTGTCGCGCGAGGTGCGCGAAAAACTTCTGCGCGTGCGGCCGACGACTCTTGGCCAAGCTTCGCGAATTCCCGGTATAACGCCAGCAGCGCTGTCGATCCTCGGCATCTACCTGCACGCCGAGAAGCGCCGCGCGCGAACCATTCGGAGAGGGGACGACCTGCAATGAACAAGAGACTGACACTCGCGATCGCGCTGCTGATCTCGAGCCGCGCGCTCGCCGGCGGCTACGAGTACCCGGACAATGGGACCGAGGCGATGGGGCGCGGCGCGACGTTCACCGCCAAGGCCGACAGCCCGCTCGCCCTCCTCTACAACGTCGGCGGCCTGGCGCGGCAGCGCGGCACGCGCCTCGAAGTCGACATGAACTTCGCCTTCCAGAAGCTCGACTTCCAGCGCGCTGGCGTCTATCCGGGCGACCCGACCGATCCGCTGACGCCGTGGGCCGGGCAGCCGTTCCCGAAAGTGTCGAACAAGGGCGGCATGATGTTCGCGCCGGGTCTCTACCTGTCGTCCGACTTTCACTACTTCGAGCGCTGGACGTTCGGCATCGGCCTGTTCGGCCCCTCGTCGATCGGCAACCGCGACTTCGGCAAGACGGTCACGGCGCCCAACGGCATGGTCTACCCAGGCCCGGGTCGCTACGACATCCTCGGCACCGATCTGTTGATCTTCTATCCGACGCTCGGTGCCGCGGTGCGCGCGACCAAGTGGCTGAGCATCGGCGTCGGCATCCACCTGGTCTTCGCCGACCTCGACCTGCGCTCGACCTCGATCACCGACACCGGCAACGGCACCTGCCCGACGCCGGAGTACAAGCCGTGCGACGCGACGCTCGAGCTCAAGGTCAAGGCGCTCACCGCGACAGCCTCTCTCGGTGTCCACATCACGCCGATCAAGGCGATCGCGATCGGCCTCAACCTGCGCGGACCGGCGTACCTCAACGCCTCGGGCAAGGCCCACTCGGTCTCGCCCGACTTCCTCGGCGGCATGCCGCAGGAGCCGGCCAAGGTGACGTTCAAGACCAACCTGCCGTGGGTGCTCCGGATGGGTGGGCGCTACATCTTCTGGAAGGACGACTTCGAGCGCGGCGACATCGAGCTCGACGTCACCTATGAGTCGTGGAAGATGGCGCAGGATCCGGGGCCGAAGCTCAACATCCCGGCGCTGAGCCTGTTCACCAACATCAACGCGCAGATCTATCACAAGTACCGCGACACCTTCTCGGTGCGCCTCGGCGGCGCCTTCAACCAGAAGCTCCCAGCGGGCGTGCTGACGGTGCGCGCCGGCGCGTACTACGATCGCGGCGCGACCTCGAACGAGAACACGCGCATCAACTTTGACACGCTCGACAAGATCGGCCTCACGCTCGGCCTCGGCTACAAGTGGCGCGGCCTGATCATCAACGTCGCGTACGCGTACATCCACTCGCCCGATCGCCACGTCACCAACGGCCAGCTGCGCCCGATCAACTCGGCCGGCGCGGCGGACTTCGGCACCGGCCAGGATCGACCGACCGGCGGCACCGAGCTGTACCCGGCGGTCAACAACGGCCTCTACCAGGTCGCGACGCACGTCGCGTCGCTCGGTCTGCAGTTCTGGATCGAGGACTTCTTCACCAAGAAGAAGCGCGTCCTCAAGTACGAGTAGTCGCCTCGCCGCAGCCTCTTCCGTCCTCGGTTTTCTACCTCTCCTCAAATTTCTGAGTTCCTGGCCGAGCAGCTCGAAGCCCGGCCTCCCGTCGCTGCGCACAGTTGGATCGCGGCTTGCTCAAGACGGCAGCATGTCCTCTTGGCTTCGCCTGAGCCCGCTCCTGCTGCTCGTCTCGATCGGCTGTGTCGATCGCAACCTGTACACGCCGCTCACCCAGGGTGACCTGCGGAGGAACGACGACCTCCGGCCGCCCGACGATCTCGTCCGGCCCACCAAGTGCGCCGGCCTCGACGAGCTGAGCTGCTCGACGAGCAACTGTGTCGCGGACTACTGCTCGAGCTGTGGCGAGAACCCGCCGTACTTCATTGGTTGTCGCAGCCCCTCAGAACCGCAAACGGTCTGCCCCCCCATCGACTGCGTCGAGTGGGACTGCCACACCGCCGACGAGCAGACCTGCGCCACGCTGGCCAACTGCCAGGCGGCCTACTGCGAGAGCTGCGACGCCTTCGTACCGATCTTCGTCGGCTGCTTCTTCCTCACCGAGCAGCTCCCGCTCTGCGAGCCGACCCCGCCCTGTCAGCAGATCTGCCGCGGCGACGGCGACTGCGGCGCAGGAGAGATCTGCCAGGCGCCAGGCGACCCACCCCAGTGCGGTGCGTGCGCGATCGCGGCCAACCCGTGCGCGGGCGACTTCGCCTGCGCCTCGGGCGAGATCTGCGAACCGCTCCCTTGTGCCTGCAACTCGATCGACAAGGCGTGCATGCCCGGGTGCAAGCTCGACAGCGACTGCGGCGAAGGCATGGAGTGCGAGCAGCGCCGCTGCCGCGAGAGGACCTGCGCGACGAGCAAGGACTGTCCCGCCCTCTTCGTCTGCACCAACTTCGACGACCGCGACCGCTGCATCCGCAAGGAGTGCAAGAGCGACAAGGCCTGCGGCAAGGACGGCTTCTGCGTCGAGGGGCGATGCTTCCCAACGCTCGGCGTGTGCGAGTGGCTCGTCGACTGAATCGCGTTCAGCCGCGGCGCGGCGCGCGCCCGAACCAGCGACGATAGGCGCGCGAGAAGTTGGCCGCGTCCGAGTAGCCGAGGTCGTGGGCGATCTCGTCGAGGCTGAGCACGCCCTGGCCGAGCAGCAGCTCGGCACGCGATGAGCGGTACGCGTCGACCAGCGCGCTGAACGTCGTGTCGTGCTCGGCGAGCCTCCGCTTGAGCGTGCGCGGCGAACAGCCGAGCAGGCGCGCCACCTCGGGCGCCGCACGCACTCCGCCGCCCGGCAGCGGCAGCACGTAGCGCACACGCGCCGGCTCGTCGCGCCCGAGCAGGGCCTCGAGCTCGCGCTCGCACGCCTGCTGGGCTAGCGCGCGCGCCGCGCTGTCGGCGGTGACGAGCGGCAGGTCGAGCAGGCCGCGCTCGAAGACATGCCGCGTCCGCCGCGCACCGAAGCGGATCGTCGCCGGAAAGAGCGGACGAAAGTGGGCATAGTAGGCGGGCTCGGGCACTGCCAGCTCGGCGCGGCCGACGAGCGTGCGACCGGTCAGATCGTTGCCGATCTTCCAGATGCCGATCATCAGTGCGACCAGCACCGCGCTGCGCGCCAGGCCGAGATCCTCGGCCTCGTCGATGCAGAGCGCCGCCTCCTTGCCGCGCTCCTCGACGGACAGGCGGAGCGCCGTGGTGCGCGTCGGCGCAAAGCGCACCGCCAGCTCGAGCGCCTCGCGCAGCGTCCGCGCCGTCATCGCCGCGAAGCCGAGGTAGCCGTGCGCCGAGATGCGCATCTGCATGCCGAAGTAGATCGGCAGGCCGGGCTCGCCGGTGAGCTGCTGCGCGCGATCGAACAGACGCAGCATCTCGGGGACATGCAGCCGCGCGCCGGGCTCGGTGAGCCGCGCCCTGTCGATCGAGAGGCCCTCGTAGAGGCGCGCCGCGTCGATCTGCCAGCGCTGCTCGAGGAACTCGGCGAGCTGCACCGCGTGCACGGCGGGGAGCGAGGCGACCGTCCGGGCCGTCCGGGCCATGCGTCCATTGAAGCCGCCGTGGCCCCAAATGACAAGTAATTGTCCCCGCCCGCTCTGGGGCATCCGCGGCGCCACACCTACCCTTGGAGCATGCAGATCACGCCGCGCAATCGCACCTTCGACTTCGCCGTGCCGCAGTTCTGGTTCGGTGGCCAGCGCGCCATCACCATCTTCTACGACAATCTGTCGATCCTTTTTCCCGAGGGAGAGCGCTTCTTCATGCAGTCGGTGCGCGCTCACCAGCAGTACCTCGACAGCGACGTTGGCCGCGCCGAGGTGCGGGCGTTTCTGCAGCAGGAGGGAGCGCACAGCCGCGAGCACCATCGCTTCAACGAGCGGCTCGCGGCGCTCGGCTATCCAGTGCCGGCGCTCGAGCGCGGGGTCAAGTGGATCCTCGATCGAGCGCGCCGCCTGCCCAAGCGCTGGCAGCTCTCGGCGACCTGCGCGCTCGAGCACTTCACCGCGTCGCTCGGCCACCTGCTCCTCAGCGATCTCTCGGTCCTCGGCGCCGCGCACCCCGAGATGGCGGCGCTGTGGCAGTGGCACGCCGCCGAGGAGATCGAGCACAAGGCGGTCGCCTTCGACGCGTATCGCGCCGCCGGCGCGCCCTACGTCGAGCGCGCCGGGATCATGCTGCTGACGACGGTGATCTTCTGGGCCAAGGTGATCGAGCAGCAGGCGCGGATGATGAAGGCGGCGGGCATCGCCTGGGACCTGGCAGAGTGGGGGCGGCTGCTCCACTTCCTCTACGTCTCACCAGGCCCGATGCGCCGCATGGTGCCTCTCTATCTCGACTATTTTCGGCCGCGCTTTCATCCTTGGGATCTGGACGACCGCGCGCTGATCAACCTCGAGGGCAAGGCGACCGCATGAGCTCGATTGTCGATTTCGTGATCGTAGGGACGGGCTTCTCGGGCCTCGGCGCCGCCATCCACGCCCAGCGCGCCGGCCGCTCGTTCGTCATCCTCGAGAAGGCCGACAGCGTCGGCGGGACGTGGCGCGAGAACCACTACCCGGGCTGCGCGTGCGACGTGCCGTCGCACCTCTACTCGTTCTCGTTCGAGCCCAACCCGCACTGGAGCCGGTTCTACTCGCCGCAGCCGGAGATCGAGCGATACCTGCAGCACTGCGCCGACAAGTACGCGCTCGGCCCGCAGATCCGCTTCGGCCGCCGCGTCGTTTCTGCGCGCTACGACGACGCGACCGCGCTGTGGAGCGTCGAGGCGTCGACTGGCGAGCGCTTCGTCGGGCGCTATCTCGTGCTCGGCATCGGCGCGCTGCACGAGCCGAGCACCCCGTCGCTGCCTGGGCTGGAGCGCTTCGCCGGGCGCGTGTTTCACTCCGCAGCGTGGGATCACTCGTTCGATCCGCAGGGGCGCACGATCGCGGCGATCGGCACCGGCGCGAGCGCGATCCAGTTCGTCCCACAGCTCGCCAAGACAGCCAAGCAGCTCGACGTCTACCAGCGCACACCCGCCTGGGTCCTGCCCAAGCTCGACGGCGACGTGCCGCCGACGTTGCAGGCCCTGTTCGCCGCGGCGCCGCCCGTCCAGCGTGCGTTTCGCTGGGGCATCTACGGTCTGATGGAGGTGCTCACCGCGGGCTTCATCAAGGTCCCGTCGATGCTCGCGCGCATGGAGCGCGCGGCGACCGAGCACATCGAGCGCCACATCGCCGATCCGGAGCTGCGCCGCAAGCTCACGCCGAGCTATCGCGCGGGCTGCAAGCGCGTCTTGATCTCGAACGACTACTATCCAGCGCTGGCGCAGGACAACGTCGAGGTCATCACCGATCGGATCGAGCGCGTCGACGAGCGCGGCCTCGTCACGGCGGACGGCAAGCACCGGCCGGTCGACGCCATCGTCTTCGGCACCGGCTTTGCGGTCACCGAGAAGCTGACGCCGCTGTACGTCTACGGTCGCGGTGGGGTCGACATCAACCTCGCCTGGCAGAACGGCGCCGAAGCCTACTTCGGCACGATGGTCGCGGGCTTTCCGAACGCGTTTCTGCTGATGGGACCGAACACCGGCCTCGGCTCCGGCTCGATGGTCTTCATGATCGAAGCGCAGATCGAGTACATGATGGCGACGATCGCGATGGCGGAAGAGCGCGCTGCAGCATCGGTGGAGGTCAAGACCGCGGCGCAGCGGAGCTTCAACGAGAGCGTCCAGGCGCGGCTCGCCAACACGATCTGGGCCAGCGGCTGCAAGAGCTGGTACCTCGACAAGAACGGTCGTAACTCCACGCTGTGGCCGGGCTTCACGGCCGAGTTCTGGCTGCGGACGCGGCGGCCCATCGAGCGGGATCTGGTGTTCGGGGCTCCAGCGACCTCGTCGACCGAGCGAGCGTCACAGGGTACACCCGCGCACGCCTGAGCGGCCGCTAGCGGTAGCGGTCGGCCAGTGGTGTCGGGTGGTGATGGTCGTCGACGAGCTCGGCGACGGTGCGACGGAAGTCGAACCGCGGGCGCAGCGTCGCCAGCACCGAGAGCACACCGAGACGCTGCCGCCACAGCATCAACGCGGGTGCGGGCAGGCCGATCGTCCGTGCACCGAGCAGGCGGCGCATCACGTCGAGGAGGCTGCGGATCCGCCCCGGTTCGAGGAGGAACGGCCCGCGGTGCAGGAACGGTGCAGCGAAGAGCGCCTCCCATTCGCGCCAGGCTTCGCTCTCGAAGGCCCGGACATGCTCCACGATCCCGGAGGCGAACGCCGCGTGCCGCAGCGCCTCTCCATCGCGCACGACGAGCGCGTACCAGAGCTTGCGATCGGCGTCGCGGATCTTGTCGTCGACCGCCACCACACAGCCGAAGTCGAGGAAGGCGACCCGGCCGGCCGCCGCGTCGAGCACGAGGTAGTTGCCGGGATGCGGATCGGCGTTGAAGCAGCCGCCAAGCAGCGGCGAGCCGATCGCGAAGCGGAGGATCGTCTGCGCGACCGCAGACCGATGCAGCTCGTCGGGCTCCTCGACCAGCGCCGGCAGCGGCCGTCCGTCGAGGTGCTCCATCGCCAGCACGCGGCGCGACGAGCGCTCCTGGACGACCCGTGGGAGCACGATCTGCGGATCGTCGCGCCACAGCGCTGCGAAGCGCACGAGGCTCTCGGCCTCCTTGCGATAGTCGAGCTCGGACAGCAGGCTCTGCCGGAGCACGTCGAGGGCGCCGCGATCGAGATCCCCCCCGAGCTCGGCGCCGACGATCTTGCGCAACAAGCCGACCGACCGAAGATCGTCGGCGAGCGCCTCGGCGACGTCGGGATACTGCACCTTGACCGCCAGGCGCTGGCCGTGGGCGTCGAGCGCCGCGTGCACCTCGCCGAGGGAGGCGGCGGCGAAGGGTTGCTCCTCCCAGGTCGCGAACAGCTCGGAGGGTGGGTGGCCCTGCTCCTCGATGAAGACGCGGCGAATCTGCGCCGGTGACTCTCCTGGCACGCGATCCCAGAGCATGGCGAGCTTGGCGCGCGCGTCCGGAGCGCTCTCATCGAAGTGGGCGCGCAGCTGACCGACCTTGGCGATGCCACCGCGCAGCAGGGCCGCGTCCTCGGCCAGCCGCTTGGCCTCGGCGATCTGTCCCGGTGCCCGATCGTCGAGGCGCTCCATGTCGTCGAAGAGCGCCCGCCGCCACGTCGCCGCCAGGCCGGCGAGGCGCGCACGCCAAAAGGCGAGGCGTCGACCCGGGCGCGGCTTGGCGGGAGGATCGGGCGCGTCGCTCACGCCAGACGAATAGCGCGCTCCGCCGGTTCCTGCAATTGCAGCCAGCGCAGCGCGCGCGCCGCGAGGTCTCTCCAGATCAGGACCGCGACCACCCACCACAGCGCGATCCACAGCGGCACACCGAGCAGCCACCCGAGCGCGTA
>CAZPEY010000136.1:8208-14001 GCA_964585665.1 uncultured Polyangiaceae bacterium
ACGAAGCGCAGGATGAGGCCCCAGTAGAGGAGCATCCAGGTTGGCAGCGACGAGAATGATCCGAGATCGCTCGGGACGAGGTAGCGGTAGACGTGGTGGCGGTCGACCGAGCTCCAGTCGTTGAAGGCGCCGAGCACGGTCGCCGTCGCGCAGAAGATCAGCTCGGCCACGACGGCGCGCCGGGTCCGCGGTGCCACGAACCGCCAGGCGATCAGGCGCGTCAACCAGACCGCCGGGACGAGCAGCGACATCGCCCCGAGGTCGTGCGCGGCGAGACAGATCGCCCCCGTCACGACCGCGATCGCCGCTCCGTCGATCGCCAGCTCGCGGTTGCTCGTTGCAAGCGAGGACTGCGCGGGCATCACCCTGCCCTCAAGAACTCGACGACCTCGCTGAGCAAGGTCCAGGGTCGCTGCAGGCCATGTTCATAGGCGTCGGTGGTGTAGTTCTGCGCCCAGTTGCAGTCCGCGCCGCACTGGTTCTTGCCCGGTCCGTGAAAGTTCGTCGGTTCGACCCGCGCCCGCGCCGCCGCCCACAGCGCGTCGACATCGTCGAAGGCCAGCGCGTCGATCATCTCCGGAGCGACGTTGACCGAGGCCTTGCACGGCCACGCGAGCTTGCCGTCGAAGTCGAGGTGCGGCTTGAGCACGTTGCGGCAGTCGAGCGGCGCGGCGGTGAGCAGCCGCCGCAGCATGCGCGACGAGCCGACGATGCGCGCCCCCGCCTGCTTGCGCTCGAGGATCGTCGCGACCAGTCGCTGGTAGTCGGGGTTGTCGACCAGCCCGGCTGCGATGCGCGGCCCGACGTTGACCGGCACCGGTGCGAACCAGATCCCGAGGTCGTTGGCGAAGTCGAGCACGGCGCGCGCCTCGTCGATTCGATCCGGCTCGATCACGCAGTTGACCATGAGCTTGAAGCGCAGCGGCCCAGCCAGCCGCCGCAACAACAGCACGTTGCGCAGCACGTCTTCGGGCGCGTCGTAGACCCAGAGCTTGGCCAGGCGCTCGAGGTCGAGTCCATCGAGCGAGACGACGACCACGTCGGTGTCGGCGAGCCAGGTGCGCCACGCCGGCTGGCGCAGGTTGCGCTCGACGAGCGAGCCGTTCGTGTTGATGACGATCGGGTAGTAGTCGAGGTCGCGCGCGTGGCGCGTGAGCTGCGGCAGGTCCTTGCGCGCCGTTGGCTCACCACCTGCGAAGTAGACCGAGGGCGTGCGCGTCCGCATGATCTCGAGCAGGCGCTTGCCGCGGGCCGTATCGAGCACGCCCGGCGACGGCAGGTCGGGGTACTTGTGGCCTTGATGATCGTCGCAGTAGGTGCAGCGAAAGTTGCACGCCCGCAGCGTCGTCCAGATGAAGTAGAGGGGGCGAAAGTCCTGGCGCCCGCTGCGCGCCAGGCGGGCGTTGTGAACGAAGTTCTCGGCCGCGGTGCGCAGCGAAGAGGCGCGACGCCGCCAGGTCGTCGCACGATCCGTGGGCAGCTCGAGCGTCGGCAGGAGCTCGGCCGCGAGCTGGTCTGCCTCTGCGAACAGCCGCGCCCAGTCCGGGTGACCCACCACTGGCCGATAGCGCGAGAACTGCGACGGCAGCGGCGTCGGATGGGTGGCCACGTAGGCGCGATCGCTTGGCGGGCGCTCGGGCCTGGTCGCGTGGGATCGGGTCTTGAGTTGAACGAGCTCTTGCATGGCACACCTCACTGCTTGCGGAGCGCGTCGACGGCTCCGATCGTCATTCGGGCCAGGGCCTCGATGGCATCGGCGCGGCGCACGTCTTGGTTGAAGACGGCCTGCAGCGCGATGCGCAGCCACAGGGCCAGCAGCCCCTGCGCCGCCAGGGCGGCGAGCCGCGACGGCGCGCCTGAGCCGGCGAGGAGGCGCTCGAGCTGGCCACGCACGAGCTGCTCAGCGGGCGGGTTGATGCCGTCGCGCAGCGCGGACAGCCCGACGCTGCCACCCATGCGCTCGGCGTAGGCACGCACGAAGTCGCGGTGCTCGCTCCAGTAGTCGAGCAGGAGCTTGGCGGCGGCGCGGAGCTGGGGTTCGTAGCTCGTCGTGGCGCGGCGCCTCGGCGAGTCAGGGGACGCCTCCAGCAGTGGGGTCAGGCGCGCCGCGAGGACGCCGTTGAACTCAGAGAGCAGCTCATCCATCAGCGCCTCCTTCGTCGGGAAGTGCACGTAGAAGGTGCCGTGCGCCACGCCCGCCTGCTGGGCGATCGAGCCGACCGACGTGCCGTGCCACCCGTCGCGAGCGAAGCAGCGCTGGGCCGCCTGCTTGAGCGTCAGGCGGGTCGACTCCTTCTTCCGGGCTCGCTCGGTTTTCACTGACTTCATGTCACTGACTATGAGTCATCGAAACAGAATGTCAAGCCCGTGGTGATCACAGCCCCATCAGCACGCCTCGTCTTGCCGTCGAGGGTCGACAGGGACGGCCGATCAGTAGACGGCGAGGATCTCGCCGCGGCGGCGGTTGAGCTCGACCTCGTCGCCAGCCCGCTTCTCGAACAGCTCGAGGCCCATGGGCGACTCGGGCGTGACGACCGTGATGGTCACCCCGTCGAGCTCGAGCTTGATCCCGCCGCCATGCTCGCTGAAGAAGAAGCGCGAGCGCTTGTCGCCGAGCTCGACGTCGATCACCGCCGACAACCCGATCGGATCGTCGGGACCGAACTTGCGCAGCGGCATGAACTGCAGCGCCTTCTGCACCGCCGCCAGCTCACGCGCCCGCGCCGCCTGTGCCCCCGCCAGATACGACGACTCGAGCGCGAACGTGTCCTTGTCGGTCTCGGGCTGGGTCTCTTCATGGGTCGCCGCCTCGCGCGCCGAGGCCGCTGCCTGGAGGAGCGTCTCCTCGCGGCTCGCGATCGCCTCGCGCAGGAGGCGCACGAGCGCCACTTTGTCGATGGTGGGCTTGGCGTTGAGCGTGGTCTTGCTGCGCCGCCCCGCCATCAGTAGTCGAAGTCCTGCACGTAGTAGACGAGCGGCGGGTTGGCGGTCTTGTCGATGCCGTAGTCGACGCCGGTCTCGAGCACGTCGGCGGGGAAGCCGACAATCTGGCAGTTGACGGTGCCGCTGCCGCCGTAGGGGCAGGCGTTGCCGATCTTGGCGTAGTAGACGCCCGGCCACTTCGGATCGGCGTCGACCCAGTAGTCGATCGTCGACTCGATCTGCCCGGGCGCGAAGCGGTGCACGATGCAGCGGCCGACGTCTGGCGTACCACCGTTGACGCAGCGCCGGGTCGAGGGCTGGCACGGGCTCTGGTAGATCCCGCCCGTCACCGTCGGCGTCGCGACGCCGCTCGGGCACACCAGCGGATCGCCATCGAGCGAGCAGCCAATCCCTTCGTGGAAGCGCCCGCCGCAGGGGCAGTACTCGGCGTTGTCGGTGCCACACGCGACGTAGTTCTTCACGTAGTCGATGCGGAACGTCTGCTTGGCGAACGAAGCGATCTTGTCGGGCGGCACATACGTCGAGTGGTTGAGGATCCAGTAGAACGGGCTGGTCGGAAAGTTCGACGCCTCGAAGTTGGCCAGCGCCGCGGGGGCGTCGTTGTCGATGACGCCGAGCGTGCCGACCTCGATCGTGCCGATGTGTGCGTTGTTGATGTAGTAGTCGATGCGGCCGTCTTTCCACTCGGCGGCAAAGAGGTGGTCGCGGGTCCAGAACTCGTCGACGGTGCGCTCGACCGACGTGAAGCCCTTGGCCAGGTGGGTCGACTTGCCGCTCTTGGTCGCGCAGTCGGCCGAGTCCGTCGCGTCGATGGGCGTACCGTCGGCGGGCGTATAGCACTTGCCGTGGTGATAGGTCTGGTAGACCTCGTTGGCGTTGTCGCGCGCCTCCATGACGTCGATCTCTCCGCCCTTGTAGGGCCAGCCGCCCTCCTTGGGCATCAGCCACGTCGCGGGGAACGACCCCGTCCCGCGCGGCACCATCGCCTTGGCCTCGAAGCGCCCTTGATACTGCATCGTGCCGCGCTTGTGCTCGACGCTGTTGCTGTCGACGAAGGGGCGGTTGGTGAACTCGTAGCTCATCAGGCCGCCGTTCAGGATCGGGCAGGTCAGGTTGCGAAAGCCGAGCGCCGGCGTGTAGTCGATGTTCTCTTTGCAGCGATAGGTCTGGTTGGCGTAGTAGACGCCCGGCCAGGAGGGGTTGGTGTCGACCCAGTACGTGACGCCGGTCTCCTCGAGGACGTGGGGGGCGAAGCTCTTGACGAGGCAGTTGGGGCCACTCAGCGTGCCGCCCACCGGACAGCTCGATCCCGTCGCCGCGTAGTAGACCCCTGGGGCAGCCGGGTTTGGATCGACCCAGTAGGTCACGCCCGTGTTGAGCTCGCCCGAGCCGAACGCGTAGAGCTGACAGTTCGGCCCTCCGAGCGAGCCGCCGTAGATGCAGTCGGTCTCGACGGGCGCGCGCTCCGCGGAGAGCAGCAGGTAGCCCTTGCCCTGCGGCACGACCTCGACCTGCGTCGCGTCGAAGCGCGCCGCCCAGTGGCCCGCGTAGTCGGTCGCCATCCAGTTGACCATCTGGTAGAGGGTCCAGTTGCACTTGTTGAGCGCCGCCATGCGCGTCTTGATCAGCTCGCCGTAGAGCAGCTTGACGTCAGCGAGGCTCATCGACGCAAAGTCATGGCCGGGCTCGATGAGCTTGATCGCCGCGACGAGGTTCGCCTTCGTCGGCGGGAACGGCCCTTCGTTGGCCGTGTCGGTCTGATCGCAGTTCTGGCTCGCGCCCGGCCAGATGTGGCACTGGGGTGCCAGGTCGTCGAAGCAGTAGCTGTCCGATTCCTTGCCCTCCTTGCCGCGGAAGTCGTCGACGAAGGTCTGTCGCCAGTGCGTCTTGCTGACGGTGACGGGGCCGGTGAAGAGATCCGGAGGGGGAGGGAGCAGGTCGTTCTGCGAGAGCAGATCGGGGACCGTCGGATCCCGCAAGTCAGGCGAGCGCAGGTCGGGCGCAGCGACGAGATCGCGGCCAGCTGCCAGATCGTGCGTCGCGCTCTCGTTCGAACCTCCCACGCACCCGACCGCGAACAGCAGCAGCCAACCGCAGTGCTTCATGTCGACCAGATCACCTTCTTCTTCGTCGCGTGCCAGTTCTCCCAGTTTGCCTGATACTTGGCTTCGAGAACACTGCGCTTGATCTTCATCGTCGGCGTAAGGTCACCGCTCTCCGGCGTCCACCGGTCCTTGGTGACGACGACGAAGTCGAGGCGCTCGTAGTCGGGGAGTTGCGCGTTGACCGAGTCGAGGAGCTTCTCGAGCGAGCGCTCGATCTCGCTGCGCACGGACGGATCGTCGATCTTCGGCAGCAGGTGCTCGGCGAGCTGCAGCACCGCATGGGTCGCGGGCATCGCGTTGCCCGCGACGATCGACAGCTCGATGTGGCCGTCGGCGTTGAGCATGTTCTCGATCGGCGCAGGCGCGACGTACTTGCCCTTGCTGGTCTTGAAGAGCTCCTTCACGCGGCCGGTGATCTTGAGGCGTCCGTTGTCGTCGACCTCACCGCGATCGCCGGTCTTGAGGAAGCCGTCGGGGGTGAAGCACTCCTTGGTGAGCTCGGGCTCCTTGTAGTAGCCGAGCATCGTGCCGGGGCTCTTGACGAGGATCTCGCCCTGATCGGAGAGCTTGCACTCGACGCCGGGCTGCGCGTGCCCGATGTAGCCCGCACGCCCCTTGCCGGGCATCGTCAGGTGGGAGTAGTTGAAGTTCTCGCTCATGCCGTATCCCTCGAGCAGCTCGAGGCCAAGGTTGCGATACCATCCGATTAGCACGGCGGGGATCGGCGCCGAACCCCAGCCGGCGA
>CAZPEY010000137.1:0-13900 GCA_964585665.1 uncultured Polyangiaceae bacterium
AGGCCCTCGACATGGTGAACGCAACATCGCGCGCAATCACAGAAGAGACCGAAGTCATGAACAAGATGGCCGCGACGGCGGAGAGGTGCGAACTCTTCGAAGATTTCAAAGAGTTGCCGCGATGACCTGCACCACGAGCGAGGACTGCGCCGAGCGGCGACGGGGGCGGCAGACGATGCCAGCGTGGGCGTTTCGACGCTACGGATCGGCGGGGATGAGGAGGCAGTATCGACTCTTCACGACACCTGGCGACGCCATCTCGTTTGACGACGCCTGGTGCCCGCACGAGAGCAACGATGGCGTGGCACCGTGCGAGGCGTGCCTGTACGTCAGAAGCGTGTGCCCACATTGCTCCCCTCGACGCTGTTTGACAGGCGACGACGGCGCCTAGCTGGGCGGTTTGCTGCGCGGGGCAGCGAACCAACCTAAGAGGCCGGGCGTTCCAGCGCCCGGCTTCTAGCTTTTCAGCGGCCGTTGTCGCCAGTGGCGGGTGAGGGCGGGGTGGGCGGCTGCAACCCAAGGCGGGCGAGCACGCGGGCGACGCGGGAAGCAGAGAGGCCGGTGCGGGCCTTGCCGCCTGCGAGAACATTGCGAACGGTGCGGGGGTCAACGCCCTCCTGGGCGCAAGCGAGCGCCAAGGCGAGCGTGTCAACGGGGATGCTTGTCATCGGGAGGCCTCCAGGAGTTACGGTCTGCCGCGAGATGCAGCGACACCGTCACCACATGACTAGGTCATGCGACGCTGTCTCGCCACCGGAGAATCGCGAGGGGCGGATTCTCCGCTGGCGTCACTCCGCCAACCGTTGGTGGAGTCGCCCGCGCGCCCGCCCGTGTAACGTTCCGTTACATGTAACGTTTCGTTACCATGCTACCGTGTGGAACGGTGTGCGACATGCATCACTTTGGCAGCCTGTCTGCTCTGAGCTGGTCGAGGCCCAGAAGCATCGCGGCTCGCACCACGTCGGCTCGCAGCGTCACGAAGCCGGGCCGCTCGAGCGTCATGGCAGCGGCAATCTCGTCGGCCAGAACGACGGCGCTTTCGGGCATCCTGACCACAACCGTCGCGTTGAACGTCTCGCCTACAGGCGCCTTCTTTGACATGCGCGCATTGTATCACGCCGTCATGAGGCCGAAAAAGGTAACGTTACGTTACGTCACGTGTTACTATCTGGCTCGTGACCGCACCCAAACCGCCAACGGACGCGCAGATTGACCAGCTACTCGCTCTCGTGCGGGGCGGGTCGTACCGAACCACTGCGGGTAGGCTGCTAGGCGTCGGCGCCGAGGCCGTCGAGCGTTGGCTGCGCGCTGACCCTGTTCTCAGGCAGCGCGTGGAGCTCGCCGAATCCGAGCTTGAACGACAGCTCGTCGAGACGGTGATTGAGGCGGCGCTCAACGACCCGAAACAGGCGCAGTGGTTGCTCGAGCGCAAGTTCAGAAACCACTGGGGCCGCACGAATCAGGATAGCGGGGCGGAGACAGCGCCTCGCTACAGCGACGACGTGCTCAAGGCGTGGGTCGAAAAGAGGACCGAACAGAAACAGGGGCAGTCATGAAGAACTACGACGAGGACATGATGGTGAAGATCGCCGGCTTTCGCGTGCGGCTCGACGAGAGCCGGCGCTTGGCGCGCATTCTCGAGAGCTGGGAAGGGGTGAGCCCGGATGTTCAGACGGTTGTGGACAAGATGATCGACATCTTGCTTTCTATGCGCGCGGAATCCTACGAGATGCTCGGCAAGTACGAAAAGGAGTGTGCCGATGGTGGCATCAGCACATTGCCTGCTCGGTATGCGCTTTCGCCTGGTTTCGTAAATGAAGAGTTCAGGCGGATTGTCATGCTCGAAGACATGCGAAAGACACACGGTCCTAGCCGCAAGTGACCTCGCGTCTCGACCTCCCCTTCACGGCGTTTCTCGACCTGCTAGGCGTCGCTCTCGAGGCCGGACAGCGCGCCTACGCTCGCGTGGCGTTCGACGGCGTTGATCCATGCGACCTCGAGACAGACGAGCGCGAATCAGCGCGCGCGCTGTTCGGTCCAGTCGACCGAATCTCTCCGTTCGCTCGCAACGTCGTTGCCGTCGTCGCGGGCGGGCGCTCGGGCAAAACGTACCTCTCGGCGCTACGTGCCCTGCACCTTGCGCTGACCGCTGACCTCTCGAGGCTCGCCCCTGGCGAGCGAGCGTTTGGCATATTCGTCGCACCCGACATGGCGCTCGCCGAACAGGCAATCTCCTATGCGACTGGCGCTCTCGAGGTCTCGCCGCTACACAACGTGATTGAAGCTGCGTCGTCTCGCACGCTGGTCATCCGTCGCTCGCACGGGCGTAGTGTTGAACTGTCGGTGCGCGCAGCATCGTCGAAGGGCAAGACGGGTCGCGGGCGCAATATAATCTGTGCGATTCTCGACGAATCATGCTTTTTCTTCGATGCCGGGTACGTCGTGAACGACGAGGACATCTACCGCGCCATCGCCCCTCGTGTGGTGCGCGGCGGACAGCTCATCGTGCAGTCGACGCCGTGGGGCAAGCAAGGGTTGCTCTACGACCTCTGGTCACGAAACTTCGGCTCGCCGCAAACGTGCATCGCGGTACACGCCTCAACGCGGGCGATGCGCAGTGACCCTGACCAGCTCGCGAAGATTGACGCCGAATATCAGCGCGACCCGGAGAACGCGCGGAGAGAGTTCGGTGCCGAGTTTCTCGACACCGACGCGCAGTTTCTCTCGAGCGCCGACGTCGACGCCTGCACGAGAGGCGACGCCGAGCTGCCCCCGTTCCAGCGAGCAGAGCACGTCGCGTGCATCGACCCAGCCTCGCGCGCCAACGCGTTCACGCTGGTGGTTGGCCGTCTCGACTTTGATGGCCGCCTGGTCGTCTCGCTCGCGAGGGAGTGGCGGCCTGGCGCTGGCTCGCCGCTCGACCTGCGCGCCGTCGTGCGCGAGGTGGCGGCCGAGGTCAGGCGCTACGGCTGCGACTCGGTCGTCAGCGACCAGTGGTCAGGCGATGCGCTGGCCGCGTTGTTTGACGACTGCGGCGTCGCGCTGCAGCAGCAGACGCTCGCCGGTGTCGACGCCGCCGAGGCGTGGCAGCGCCTGCGCACGCTGTTCTCGACCCGTGCGCTGTCGTTGCCCCGCTGCGCGCAGCTGCGCGCGGACCTGTGCGGTGTGAGGCGCCGTGTGTCGTCTGGCGGCGGCGTCTCGTTCGTCCTGCCCTCGACGCCTGACGGGCGCCACGCGGACTACGCCCCGGCGCTGCTGCGGCTGTCGGTGGTGGCTAGGCGCCTTGCCCGTCCGGTCGACGAGGACGCCGCGAGAGCAGAACGAGAGAAGCGGCGTGACGTCGACGCGTTCGACCAGGTTCTCGCGGAGCGCGCGAGCGGCGACTGGCGACGAGCAAGAGGAGATTCGAGATGGTTCGGCTAGGCGCGGAGGAGTTGGTGCGTGCGTGCGCCGACGCAGGCCTCGACGTGACGTTCACCGTTGCCGCGAAGTGGGAGGCGAGCGTCAGGCCTCGACGTTCGCTCGTAGAGCCGTCGCAGCGTGGCGAAGAATGGGTCGTCGGGACACCAGCAGAAAGCGCCCATGACGCCGTCGTGAGCGCCGTCGCGGCGCTCGAGCGACGGGGCTCGGCGTACCGCTCGCAGCTGGCAGACGCCAAGGCCTACGTCGCCTCGCTCGAGGCGAGGGCACAGCTGCTCGGACGACTGTCGAGCGAGGACACCCAGGCGGAGCGAAGGGCAAAGCGATGACCACGACCACAGGACAAGAGCGCTGGTACGAGCTCGACGGCGAAGATCTGGCAACGCGCGTCGTCGAGATAGCCGGGAGGCTACGCGACGAGGACCAGGGGCGCCTCGACAGGTACCGGAGAGCAGCGGCGGCCCACGGCAACTTTCCGCTCGTCGGGCTCGGCCCGGACGAGTTTACGACACCGACGACGGCAACGCATCGCCCCCTCGCGGTCAACCTGACACGCGTGCTGGTGACAACCGCACGTGCTGACCTCGTGCAGACGAGGCCTGCGCCGCAGGTGCTGTCGAGCGATGGCGATTACGCCATCCAGCGCCGCAGCGAAGGGCTCACCAAGTTCGTCGACGGGTCGATGTACGCCGACAAGTTCGACGCGACGGCGTCAATCGTGGCGCTGCACAGCGCCCTGTTCGGAGACGGGTTGGTAAAGCACTACCTGCGAGACGACCTCGCCAGGGCCGAGGTGGTGTTTCCGTGGGAACTGTTCGTTGACGAGCAGGATGCCTACTACGGCAACCCGCAGTCGCTGTGGCAAGTGAAGTACGTACCGCTGGGAACGTTGAAAGCGCAGTGGCCCAAGGCGCGCAAGGCGCTCGAGCAAGCTGCTCTCGACGCAAACAACGGTAGGCGCGCGTCGCCGTCGTCAGTCTCGGAGCGCGTGCAGGTTGTCGAGGCGTGGCACCTGCCGTCGTCGAAGGGATCGCGAGACGGGCGGCACGTCATCGTGTGCGGCACGGTCGTGCTTCATGACGAGCCGTGGGAGGACGAGGCGTTTCCGTTCACGAGGCTGTCGTGGTCGGAGGCAGTGCCCGGGTACTGGTCAACAGGCATCGCGTTCGACGTCGAGGGCATCCAGTACGAGATGAACGACACCCTTGAGATCATTCAGGAGTGCGCGCGGCTCGTGTCACCCGTGACGTTTGTCGAGCGCGGCTCGCGCGTCGTCAAAAGCCACCTGACCAACGAGGTCGGGAAAATCGTCGAGTACACCGGCAGCCAGCCCAGCAACAGCGTGCTCGGTCAGATACCGCAGCAGCTTCTCGACCACGTCAACTTCCTGTGGTCGAAGGCCTTTCAGGCCACAGGAATCAGCGAGCTCGCTGCCGCGTCGATGAAGCCGGCGGGGCTGAACAGCGGCGCCAGCTTGCGCGCGTACGCGGACATCAAGAGCGCACGCTTCTACGACTGGGGCCAGCGCTGGCAGCAGTTTTACGTCGAGGTTGCGGAGCAAAAGATTGCGCTCATGCGACGAGCTGCAGAGAGCAACCCAAAGCTCGACGTGGTCTACCAGGACCAAAAGCGTCGGCGCGTCGAGCGCATCAAGTGGTCCGACGTCTCGCTCGATCGTGATGCCTATCTCGTGCAGGTCTATCCGATCAACGCCAGCGCGAAGACGCCGGCCGGTAGGCTTGCGCAGCTCGACGAGTGGATGGCGCTCGGCTACGACCCGAAGGACTACCGGCGCATCGCCGGATATCCCGACCTCGAGGCTGAGGTCAACCTCGAGAGCGCCGTGCGCAAAGAGCTCGAGCGCGTGCTCGATGAGATGCTCTACGGCTCGGGGCGCTACGTGGCGCCAGAGCCGTTCTACGACCTCGCCCTGGCACGCAAGCTCGGCACCCTGCACTACCTGCAGGGGCAGACGCGCGGCGCCCCGCAGGAGCGCCTCCTGCTGCTCGTGCAGTGGATGGAGGAGGTGGCCGCGTTGCAGAAGCAGGCAGCGGCCGCCGCAGTTCCACCAGGCGCCCCGGAGGCGCTCCCACCTGACGGCGCTGGCGCGCCGCCCATGCCCCCGATGTGAGGACGAAGATGGCAGACGAAGCGACCACCCAGCAGACCGCTCAGCAGACCGCTCAGCAGGCAGACCAAAGCGCCCCGCCCACGCCCCCGCCCTCGGCGCCCGATACGCCTCCGGCGACGCCTGCAGAGGCGCATCCAGAGACCGACAAGCAGGCGCCTGCGCCGACGCAGGACGTCGACAAGCTCTTTGCCAGCATCGCCAGGCGCAAGGCCAAGCTGCGCGACGAGAAGGCCAGCGTCGAGCGGGAGAAGGCAGCCCTCGCTGCAGAAAAGCAAGCTGTCGAGGCGGCACGCGCAGACGCAAAGCGCGCCGCCGAGCTGCAGGCTGCTCTCAACGCTGGCGACTTCGACAAGATCGAAGAGCTGCTTGGCGCGGACGCCTACGACAAGTGGACGCAGCGCAGGCTCACCGGCACGCCGTCGCCCAAGCGTGCGCCAGGCGAAAAGAGCGAGGTCGAACAGCTGCGCGAGGAGATCGCCAAGCGTGAGCAGCAGCGGGAGTTCGATGCGGCGTTCTCGCAGTTCGTCGGTGTCGCGAAAGACGAGGCGCGGTTCCCAGACCTCGCCGACATGAGCGAGCAGCAGCTGCGCGAAGAGGTGCCGTTCGCTGCCAGGACGCTGGCAGAGCAGTTCGGCAGGCCGCCGACGTACGAAGAGATCGCGACGGCCATGCAGAAGGTGCAAGAGCGTCGGCTCGCCAAGCCGCGAGAGCGCTGGGGCAAGACGCTCGAGCAGCAGCTGCGGGACAAGCTGAAGGCCGAGCTGCGCGCCGAGATCGAGGCCGAGCTGCGCGCCAAGGGGGCGCCCTCGACGCTGACGAAGCACGCAACGACTGGCGACGGTCAGCGCGCAGAGATCCCAGACGACCCAGAGGAGCGGGCGCGCGTGGTCAACAGGGCGCTCGAGGCGCTGTTTCAGTGACCTTGTTTCTTGGTTGCACGACCAAGAAACGCATGTAACATAGTGGCACGGTCATAGACCGGCCCCCGCCAGCCAACGGGCCCGAATCGCGACGGGAAACGCTGAGCCGCAAGGCACGAGCGCCACCCCTCACACGATTCGGAGACCGTTATGGCCGTTGCCACGACCACCAGTCTGAATGCCCTGCTCAAGCCGACGTTTCTGACGGTGCAAGAGCAGGCCTACGCGATGAGCCCCCTCGTCGCGCTGCTCAGGAAACGAACCGATTTTGCCGGTGACTACATCAAGGTACCGGTCCGGTACGCCCCCCAGTCGGGGTCGCACACGTTCGCGACAGCGAAGAGCAACAAGAACCCGAGCGCATACAAACGCTTCGAGGTGACCCGGGCGAAAGACTACGCCATCGGGGGAATCGAGATCGAGGCGCTGCGGGCCGCGAAGGACAAGGGCAGCGTCGCCGACGGCCTCCGCATCGAGACCGAGGCGCTGACCTATGCGATGTGGCGTTCTCTCGCCAACGGCATCTACCGCAACGGCGGTGGTGCTCGCGCCCAGGTGGCCAGCGGCATGGCGTCGTCGACCATCACGCTGTCCAACGCTGACGACATCGTGTTCTTCGAAGCCGGCATGTACCTCGACGGCTCGGCCGCCGACGGTACCTCTGGCGCCGCAACGACCGGCGGCACCAACTCGAAGATCGTGTCGATCGACCGCTCCGCGGGCACGCTCACCAACAGCGGCGCGGCGAACTGGAACGCAGCGACCGGCATCAACGGCTTGCTCGCGAACTGGTACCTGTTCCGTCAGGGAGATTTCGGCCTCTCTCTGAAGGGGCTTGGCGGCTGGCTTCCGACCACGGCCCCCACCGCCGGCGACTCGTTTTTCGGCGTCGACCGCTCGACAGACACGGTCCGCCTCGCCGGCAACCGCATCAGCGCTCAGGCGTCGATCGAGTCAACGTTGCTCGAGGGGATGCGGATGACCTTCCGCGAAGGCGGGATGGTCGACCACATCTTCATGAATCCCCTTCGGTTCAAGGAGCTGGTCGAGTCGCTGGGCTCGAAGGTCCAGTACCAGAACGTGCAGTCGCCCGACGTGCCCAAGGTGGGCTTCAAGGCCGTGACCATCGTCGGTCAGAACGGCGAGGCGAAAATCATCAGCGACCCCAACTGCCCCACCACGCTGGCCTATGGGCTGAAGCTCGACACGTGGGAGCTAGCATCACTGGGCGACCTCGTCGCCATCCAGGACGACGACGGCAACAAGATGCTTCGCGACAGCGATGGCGACAGCGTCGAGATCCGCATGGCCAGCTACCGCAACCTCATCTGCAAGGCGCCGGGGTACAACTTCGTCGCCACGCTGCCGGTGTGATGATGGCGCGCGGAGCACACGAGCGGTTCCCCGTCATGTCGGCCTCGAAAGAAGAGGTCGACTTCTCCGCTGTCGTGACATGCGCCGGGGCATTCCCCGGCACCGTCGCCACGATAATCAGCGACACAGCCCAGGGCATCACCGCACGGTTCGCTCTCTCGAGCGTTCTCGAGCTGATCATCCCCTTCAAGGTCGCAAAGGACAACGGCGTGCAGGTCACGTTGCGCCCTGGCACTGCCGACCCCGATGGGCTGTGCGTCAGCGCCAAGACCTACACCGACGTCACTTCGCCGTACCACACGGTCATCCAGATCCGGCTCACTGACGGCGCCACCAAGGCGCTGACGGCGTGGGACACGTTCGGCTGCAACGTGTTCGCCAAGGTGAAGAGGGTGGACGTCAAATGAAGGGCAACATTGCGCTGCTCATGCCCGCTGTCGCGAAAGAGATGGCGGGCAAGGGCAAGGGCGAAGACGACGAAGAGGCCGAGGGCGAGGGCGAGGGCGAGACGTCCAGTTCGGAGCCGACCGAGGACATGACAGCGGCCGCCGGCGCCCTTGCAGACGCCTTCGGCATCAAGCTCAACGACGCCCAGAAGCGCGCCGCTGCCAAGGCGTTGCGCCTGTTCCTGTACTGCTGCGAAGAGGAGTAATCCGACATGCCGGTCACCATCACGAGGTCGTCGATCGTCACGAGGGCCCGTGAGGCGGCCGGCATGGAGTCGTCAGCGTTCGTCACGTCGAGCGAGCTGAACACGCTCTCCGACGTGTTCATGCGCGAGCTCTACGACAGGCTCGTCGCTGCGAGGGGGCAGGAGTACTACCGCAAGAGCTGTGAAAACAACCTCACGGCCGGCACGTGGCTGTACGTCCTGCCCTACGATTTCATGGAACTGCTCGGCGTGGCGGCGAACGAGAGCGCGTGCGCAACGGTGTCCGCAGAGCAGTTCGCAGCTGGCACCGCAGACCCTGGCAGCGGATGGCAACTGCTGCGCCCGTTTGTGATAGGCGAGCTGCCGGAGCTGATGAACCGCAACGGGGCCCACCCGTTCGAGACGCGCTATCGCCTCACCGGACAGGTCAGCACGGGCCGCGTGTCCAACCAGGCGGCGGACCTGATCGAGCTCCGGCCGACGCCCAGGCAGTCGTTCGCTGTGCGCATCGAGTACGTCCCGACCTGCGTCTACGCGGAGTCTGGCGGCGAGCGCTACTACAGCGGCGTCGACGGGTGGGAGGAGTACGCGGTCCTCAAGATGGCCATGAGGATGCTCGGCAAGCAGGAGTCGAGCACGTCCCACCTGCAGCGCGACCTGGACGACCTCAACAAGCGCATCGACGCTCTCGCTGCTGCTCGAGACGCAGGGCGACCGGAGCGAATCGTTGACGTGCGCGGTGGCGCGCTCCGCGACATTCGCGGTCGCAGGTGGTGGCCGTGACCAGCCCGACGAGCAGGACGCGCATCAGCGCCAAGCGCACCGGCGACAAGGCGGCCGACGACGCGCTCCTCGCGCTCGGCGCCGACATCACAGAGGCGCTGCAGACCCCTCTCCTCGACGCCAGGTTTGTCGAGGTGGCCGCGCAGAACGGCTATCTGGACGGCACCTTCTCGCGCCGCTTCAACTACGCAACCCCCTCGACGCTCGACGTCGCGCTAAAAGCGGGCGTCGGCAACGTGCTGCCTCACCGGCTCGGCCGGGCGGCGCGTGGCTACGTGGTGGTCGCGAGAGACGCCAACGCGGCCGTGTGGAACGTCGGCGCGGTCAATGCCGACAGCAAGACGATCACCCTCAACTGCAGCGCCGACGTCACGGTGCGCCTGGTGGTGTTCTGATGGCTCTGCAGACCCGACTGCTCGACGTGCCCATCACGGGCGGGCTCGCCCAGCACGTCGACGATCGCGTCGTCGAGCCGGGGTCGTTCATCGACCTGCGCAACGTCCAGTACACGAAGCGCGGCAGGCTCGTGAAGCGCCGCGGGTACGACGTCGAGCTGCCCCCAGTGACCGGCACGTCGGTCACTGGGGGCAAAGACTCGTTCGCCCGCCGAGGCCTCGAGCTGCTGGCGGTGCAGACGGAGAGCGTCGGCACCCTGCCGTTGCAGACAGAGCGGTGGCTCTCGACGTACAGCGAGGCGGAGGCGGGGTGGAAGGGGCAAGACACCGTCTGTCCGTTCACGGTCTCGCGTTCGTCGCTCGCAAGGTCGCAGACGAGGCTGCACAACCCTCACGTCGTGCGTACCAACGGGCGGCTGCTCGTGTTCTGGGTCTCGCCCGGCATCGCTGGCGGCAGCAGCTGCTACGGCAAGGTGCTCGACGAGACGACGGGCGCCGTGATCGTGCCAGAGAAAGAGCTCGTCGCCGACGCGGTGCAGATCGTCGCGTTCGAGCAGGTGGCCGGCATCGCCACGGTCGTCTACGTCGACAACCGCACGTTTCACGTCAAGGCGTGCTGGGTCGAAGACGACCTCGCGACGGTGGGCGGGACGACCATCCTGTCTCCTCCGTTCGTCAATGCGTACAACATCGACGCTGTGCGCATATCCGACTCGCAGCTGTTCGTCGGGTATCTCGACGTCGCTCTCGCTGCCTCGCTCGTCAACGTGGGCAAGTGGCAGTACAACGCTGGTGGCAACTACACAGCGGTGGGCGTCGGGTTCACCACGGGCCCATCGGCGAGCCCGGTGGGCATCTCGCTCTCGTACGCCGGCGGCGCCACGCCCCGCATCCTCGTATGCTTTGGCGACAACGGCACCCTGCGAGCGCAGGCCTTCGACGCCGCGACGTACATCAACACCTGGGCCGCTGCGCCGGACACGTACGTCACGCTGTCGGCGCTCGGCTGCTACCTGCACACCGACGCCAGCGCCTACGTGACGTGGTTCGGCACGAACGTGGCGAATGAAGACCAGACCGCATGCGTCCCCATCTCGACAGCGGGCGTTGCCGGCACCTCGCGGCGCAGGCACCGGACGTTCATCGTGACGCGGCCGTGGCTGTCGACGACGGGGCTTGCCCACTGGGGCGCCGACGTGTGGCAGCGCGGGCGCAGCGACGTGCAGGCGTGCCATGGCGTCTGGGTCTACTCGGGCACATTCGACGAGCACGTCGACCTGGTGGGCGCCTGCTGCGAGGCAGAGGCGTTCCCGTCCTACGTGGCCTCAGGTTGGTGGGAGCCCCTGCCCGCCGCACTGGTGGGCCCCTCGAGCACGCAGCGCATCTATCCGAAGAGCATCGTGCAGACGAAGGGCGCGGCCATCGGCGACACGGGCCTCGGTCTCGACCTGCTCACGCTCGACTCGGCGGCGCAGCAGAGTGGTCTGCACCGCTACGCGGAGGCGCAGGGCTGCACCGTGCTCACGGGCGCGCTCACGAGCTGGTACGACGGCCAGGGCGTCTGCGAACTGGGGTTTCTGCAGGTGCCAGAGGTCAAAATCGCCACCGAGGTGCTCGGTGCTGGGTCGATCGCCGCCGGCACCTACCTCTACCGCACGACCTACGAGTGGGTCGACGCGCAGGGCAACAGGCACGAGAGCGAGCCGAGCGAGGTCGTGACCGTCGTGGCGGCGGGGCCGACGAGCGCCGTCGACCTGCAGTGCCTACAGCTGCCAGCGACGCGCAAGGGGCAGTACTACGACGGAGAGCGGCGAGACCCGGCCATCGTGGTCTACCGGACCATCGCGGGCGGCACGGTCTTCTACCGCGCCACCAGCCGCATCACTGGCGGCAACCGCACCAACCGCGTCAACTACTCGCTGACCATCCGAGACACCCTCTCCGACGCGCAGCTCACCGCTCTCGGGTACGGCTTCCTCTACACCGACAGCGGACTGCTCCCGTCGCAGGGATGGGGTGCAACGCGCTCGGTCGTCTCGCACAAGAACCGCCTCTGGGCGGTGTCGTCCGACGACCCGGCGACCATCTACTACTCGAGCGAGTACCTGCGCGGAGAGCCGCCGCAGTGGTCGGCTGAGCGCGTCGTGCGCATCGAGGACGCGACCGACGGTGTCACCGCGCTGGCGTCGCTCGACCAATACCTCGTCGTGTTCACCCCGACGCGCACCTACGTCATCGCGGGCGACGGCCCCAACGACCAGGGCGCCGGGGCGTTCCAGCAGCCGACGCTCGTGTCGAGGTTCGCGGGCTGCGTTGACGCACGCTCGGTCGCCTCGACGCAGATAGGCGTGCTCTTCTGTTCGGAGAGCGGATACAAGCTGCTGACGTCGTCGATCGCCATCGAAGACGTTGGCGCCCCGGTGCAGGACACCGTCGAGGCGCTGCCCATCTGCCTCGGCGCGACGGTCGACGAGCAGCTGCAGCGGGTCTACTGGCTCGTCACCGACGGCAACGCGAACAACAACCAGGTTCTGGTGTTCGATTACCGATTTGGCGCCTGGTACCGCTGGACGTTCAGCGGCGAGTACCAGCCGACGGCGCACACCTACCACGACGGGAGGCACATCGTGGCCGACGACGCCGGTGTGTGGGCCAACGGCGGACAGACGGACCACGGCGGCGTGTGGGTGACGTCGCTCGTGCGAACGCCGTGGCTCAGGCTCGGAGCGCTCGAGGGATTCGCTCGCTGCAGGCACGTTGTGGTCACCGGCAAGAAGCTCGAGGACTGCAACGTCGTGGTGAGCGTCGAGCGGGACTACGGGTCAGCGACGGACGACACCGTGTTTGACCTAGGGCCAGCGACGACGCTCGTGACGCCCGACGTCCTGAAGCTCGACAAGCACGTCGCCCAGCAGACCGCCGCGTCGTTTCGCGTCTCGATAGCAGACAGCGCGCACGACGACGGAGTGATGAGCGGCGCCGACCAGCCTGCGGGCATCGAGCTCGCGGGCATCACCGTCGAGCTGGGCATCAAGCCGGGCCGCAACAAGATCGCCACCCAAAACCGTCAGTGAGGAATCATGGTCGCACCTCTCATCATCGCAGGAGCAGCAGCAGCGGGGGCGGGGCTCATCGGCGGGGCCATGTCGGGCGCCATGGGCACCGGCGACCACGTCGACCCGTACGCCGTCAACCAGGGCGCCTACACCTACGGCGGCAGCGTTGAGGAGCAGGAGCTCGAGCGACGCAGGCTGCGTGCGTTGCAGCAGGGCGCGGAACTGCGCTCGGCGCAGCAGGCGGACTACAGCGGGCTCGCCGGCGTCAACGACCGTCGGGCCTTCCTCGCTGGCGAGTACGAGGCTGCCATTCGCGGCCAGCGCCCCAGCGTGGCCGAGCTGCAACTGCAGCAGGCACAGGACGCGAACGCGTCGCAGGCGCTCAACCTCGCGGCCTCTGCTCGAGGTGGCGTCGGCGCGCAGATGGCGGCGCAGCGACAGGCGCAGCAGCAGAACGCGCTCGCGCAGCAGCGCACCAACCAGCAGGCCGCGCAGCTCCGGGCGGACGAGCAGGCGAGGGCCAGGGGTGAGGCCAGCGCGCTCTACACGCAACAGGCGGGCGAGACGATGCAGCAGCAGGAGTTCAACACGCGAATGCGCGCCGAGCAGACGCAGATGAACGACGCTCGCAGCAACGCGCTGCTCGGCTACCAGCAGCAGCAGCAGCGCGACATCATGGCCGGCACGATGGCCGCCGAGGACGCCAGGCGGCAGGCCTACCAGGACGCGACGCGCACCAACGTCGAGATCGACGAGGCGGGACGCAAGCGCAAGCAGGCGTTCTGGGGCGGCCTGCTCGGTGGCGGCGGCTCTGCTCTCGCGATGGGGGCACGCTGATGGCACCCCGCTTCGACGCCTACGTGCGCACCAAGCAGGGCGGCTATCGGTTTTGGAACAGCGCGACCGGCGACGAGATTGAGGTTGCCGACACGGCGGCCGCTGCGAATGAGGCGATGCGCATCAACAGCGCGAGCCTCCCCTCCTCGACGCCAGCCGATGCGACCGGCGCCGGTGGGGCTCCGGGCGCCGTTGCTCCGCTCCCTGCTGGCGCTGGCGGTGCGCCACAAGCTGCGCCGGTGATGGTGCAGACGGCGGGCCCAGCACCGGACGCCCCGGCCGACCAGGGCGCCCAGGGAGCCCCGGCAGTGACGCCCCCGCCGGCCCCGGCG
>CAZPEY010000138.1:0-13859 GCA_964585665.1 uncultured Polyangiaceae bacterium
GCGGCATGTCCGTGTCCCCGATCGTCAGATCCGGCAGCGCCAGATCCACCCCCACGCCGGCGATGCAGGTCTTGTTCGCCACGTCGCAGACCGGCCGCGCCGGATCGGTGCAGACGGTCACAGCGTCGCAGTAGGTCTTGTTGACGACGTTGTCGCAGCCGGAGAGGCCAACCGCGAAGACGACCGCCGCGCTCGAGAGAAGAAGCCAAGCTCGCATTGCACTACTCCTAATAATGGAACTGCCCCATGAGGCCCGCCGACTGCGCGCCAAACGTCGGCGCGAAGAACCAGGTCGACTGAGTCGGTCGCTTGCTCTCCAGGATACCCTTGACGAGCAGTCCGACGCCAACCCCGAGGAACACCACGCCGCCAATCGCCGCGCCCGCCGTGTAACCGCGCGTGTCGTAGAGGTACGGGCAGTTGCCGCTGCCACACGTCCCCTTGCCGTTGTACGAGCCCGCCACGCCCGCACCGACGAAGCCGAGGACGCCGACGCCGAGGAAGGTGCCGCCGAGCGCCTTGAAGAGCAGCGGTCGGTTCCCGCTCGACGGCGCGGGGGCTGCCGTCGGCGCCGTCGACACGACCACCGGGGGCGCGCCGCGCTGATCGAGCTTGAAGGTGATGTTCTGGCTGCCGCGCGCCGGGCAGTCGATCTCGCTCTCGTTCTTGGTCGACTGATCCGCCCGCGCGCCGACGGTGCGGCGGCCCGCCTCGATGGTGTGCTCGAAGGGCGCCAGGCCCACCGGCTCGCCGTCGATGAGGACGGTGCCGCCCGGCGGCGTCGTCGAGACCTTGACCGTGCACAGCGCCAGCGTCTTGTCGCGCTTGAGCGCCTCGCCGACCGTGTTGCCGAAGTCGCGCATCGCCTCGTCGAGCGTGCAGGCCTTGCACGGCATCGTCTGCTTGTCGGTGTACTTCACCGCGTCGACGGCGAACAGCATCATGCGCACCTCCCAGTCGGCGCGCTCGCCCGGTGGCCCCTGGCGATCCATCACCACCGAGAGCAGCCGGTCGACCTGCAGGTAGTCGCCCGCCTCGACCAGGCAGTTCTTCTCGCGGCAGTCGCGCAGGTGCGGCCGCTCAGCGTAGAGCTTCTGCACGCGCTCGGGCTCGATGCTCGTGCCCGCGTCGAGGACGACCAGCATGAAGCGCTTGGTCAGCTCCTCGTCGATGCGCTTCTTCTCGTCGGGCGTCACGGTGCCCTCGACGAGCACCTCGCGCAGCGCGTAGCGACGGGGAGACTTCTTGGGCGCCGCCTGCGCCACGCTCGTGGCCGCGACGATCGCGACAACCAGGCTGAATCGAATCATGCGAATCATGGGGGTCCGCTCTCTCATAGTCTCTGGCCTACGTGGTTATTCTCTGGGCCACTTGGCGCGCAGGGTCACTGTGCGTCCGGGCTCGATCTGTATCGCTCGCCGCTCGGTTCTGCCAATTCCGAGATTCTTTAGGACGACCGTATGGGGGCCGGCCGGGAGCCGGTGGTCGTAAATGGGCGTCTCGTTGATGAACTTGCCGTCGACGAAGACCTGCGCGAAGGGGAGGACGAAGACCTGCAGCGTGCCGAACTGCTTTCTGGCAGTGGCCGTGGCGGGAGCCCCAGCCGGAGCCGTGGCGGGAGCCCCAGCCGGAGCCGTGGCAGGCGTCGCAGCCGTGGACGGAGCCGCGGCTGGATCAGGCGCCGTGGCAGGAGCCGCTACGGGCGTCGCGGCTGGAGCCGTGGTCGGAGTCGGGGTCGGGGCGGCGCTCGGATTTGGGCTGGGGCTCGGATTTGGGCTCTGGCTGGGAGGCGGGCTCGGGCTCGGCGCAGCGACGGCCGAGGGCGCGCTCGTCGGGCCACGCAGCCACCACGCGCCGCCGAAGCTGGCGCCGCACAAGAGGAGCGCGCCCGCCACGAACAGCCCGGCGCGCCTCGGCGGCGGGCCGCCGGTCGCCTCTCCAACCAGCGAGGCCGATCGCACTTGATCTGCGGTGCGCGGGATCGCGGACGCAGCCGCGCTCCCCGTCAGCGTGTGCCCAGCCGGCGGCGTCACCTGCGAGTGCTCGAAGGGCTCGAGCCGAGTCACCAGATCCGCCATCGTCTGCGGACGATCGTCGGGATTCTTTTGCAGCGCAACATGAACCGCCGCGCACAGGTCGGCGGGGAGCCACGGCGCCACCTCCGCGAGCGGCCGCGGCTCGCCGAAGATCTGCCGCGCCACGATGTCGCCCGGCAGCTCGCCGGTGATCGGGTAGTGCCCCCCCGACAGCAGGTAGTAGATCACCACCGCCAGCGAGTAGATGTCCGAGCGATGATCGATGCGCGCGCCGCGACACTGCTCGGGCGACATCGTGTGCGGCGAGCCGATCATCGCGTGCGTCTGGGTGCGCAGCCCGTCCTGCGTCTCGCTGACGAACTTGGCGATCCCGAGATCGAGGATCTTGAGCTCCCCGTCGCTGGTCACGAACAGGTTCTCGGGCTTGAGATCGCGGTGCACGATGCCCGCCGCGTGCGCTACGCCGAGCGCCTCGGCGAAGCGCCGCGCCATCCGACACGCCTCGGCGACCGGCCGCGGGCCTTCGCCGCGCACCAGCCCACCGAGCGTCCGGCCGGCGAGCAGCTCCATGATGAGGTAGGGCCGCCCGTGCTCCTCGCCAAGGTCAAGGACCTTGACGAACGCGGGGTGCCCGATGCGATTGGCCGCCGATGCCTCGCGCAGAAAGCGCTGCACCAGCTCGGTCGACGCCCCCGCTCCGTCGAGCAGGAACTTGATCGCCACCGGGTGCAGCGTGACCTCGTGGCGGGCGCGAAAGACTGCACCCATCCCGCCCGCCCCGAGCGGTGCCTCGAGGACGTACTTGCCGCCGACGCGGGCCCCCACGACCGGCTGCCACCCAGCCGCTTCCATGGCGAAGCGATACCACGCCCCCGTCGACGATCCAATTATTGAAGCGGCGCGCGACCCAGGCCCCGCCGCCCCCACCGCCTCCCTCCCCTCCACCGCTCGCCCCCACCCGCCGGTCGCGCGCCCCGACGAACCTTCAAAGCAGCATGCGTGCCGCAGGCCCGCCGACGCCGCTTCGCGCACTTACCGAAGCGCGCGTCCGGCCCACCGGCCAAAGGCACCGGACACGCCCGGACAGCCGGACACTGCCTGCCCCGAACCCGCACGGCGCCCCGCCCAGCGGACGACGCGCGCCGTCGCCCAGGCCGCCAATCTTGACTCTCGTCAACGCCTGGAGTCAGATGTGGCGCCCCAATATTGCTTTTCGCGCTCCCTGGGAGCGCATCACGACAAGGAGATACCGATAATGCAGAACCTCGTAAGCTGGATTCGCCCCTTCTCGAAGACGACGATCCTCCTCGCCACCGCCGCGGTCATCGCGATCGCGACGGGCTGTGGCCCGCCCTGGAAGATCGTCAAGCAGGCGAACCCGAACCCGATGATGGGTCAGAAGAACTTCGTCATCGACAACATCCACTACGAGAACCTCAAGGTCGGCAAGAAGACCGTGCAGGAGTACCTCGCGGGCAAGGAGCAGAAGACCCAGGACTCGTTCCAGGCCGACCTCACCGACGGCAACAAGATCTTCCAGGGCTCGATGATCGAGCGCTCGGGCGGCATGAACGTGACGATGAACACCGCGCCGCAGCCGGGCAGCTTCTTCGTCAAGCCGACCGTCGAGATGTACGAGCCGGGTAACTTCAACGGCTTCGTCAACATCCCGACGACCGTGACGATGCGCCTCGAGATCCTCAACGAGCAGGGCGCCGTCCTCGACGAGATCACCACCGCCTGGACCGAGCCGGCGACGCTCTACAACCCGGCGTCGGGCACCCGCTTCCGTCAGTCGACCAAGCAGCTCGGCTACATCGTCACGCGCTACCTGATGGAGCGCGCGGGCCTCGTGGTCAAGAAGAAGTAGCTCGCACCCGCTTCCCAACCAAGGGCCCCTCCCGTCTCGCACGGGAGGGGCTCTTTGTTTTTCACCGCAGCGCAGCCCCGAGCCGCTGCCGGCACGGCTCGCAAAAGCCCGTCTCGCGATCGAGCGTGACGACCTTGCCCTCGGCGTCCTCCATCAGGCACCCGCGGTGCGGACAGTGATCGAGCCCGAGCGTGTGCCCGAGCTCGTGCACCGCGACCTTGCCGAGCCGCTCGAAGGCGTGCTCCGTCGAGCGCGCGCCGCGTCGACAGCGAAACACCGACAGCACCGACGCCTTGCCCGGCAGCTCGCCGAGGCCCATCACGCCCCAGTCGTCGTAGGGCGGCTTGCTGGTCGAGATGTCGACGGCCGTCAGGCCCATGATCCGCCAGGCGTCCTTGGGCAGCGGCGGACGCGCCAGCGTCTCGTCGAGGGCCTCGAGCAGCTTCTCGGCGCGGTAGCGCTTGCGCGGCTTGTAGTAGGCGCGCTTCGGCAGCGCCATATGGTCAAGCACCTTGACTTTGAGCGCGTAGGTGCGCTCGAGCCAGCTCCGCACCACCTCGACGTGCGCGGGCAGGAGGCCCGGCCCCATCGGCTGCAGGTAGAGGACGCGCTCGACGGCAGCGCCCTCCCCCTCCGCCCCGACGGCGCGCGCCGCCGGGCTACGAACGAGGAGCGAGCAGAGAAGCAGTAAGGGCCACGAAGCCCGGCGAAGCCAGCGGCAGCGCATCCCCCGCAGTATGCCGCCGAAGCTGCCCGCACGCCGCAGCCACGTCGCCGCCGCCCGAGTAGCGCAGCTGCCCGGGGAAGCCGCCCGCGTGCAGCACGTCGAGGAACCGCCGCGTCGTCGCCTCGTCGCTGCGCTGGTAGGGATCGTCGGGGCCGAGCGAGTTGTACGGGATCACCGAGAGGCGCGGCCGACGCCCGGTGCGCTCGGCGAAGGCGCGCGCCGCGGCGACGACCCGCTCGGCCTCGGCGACGTCGTCGTTGTGGCCGGCCAGCAGCGTCAGCGCCCACAGCGGCGACTGGCGCGTCTTGACGGCGTGCTCGGCGATCGCGTCGAGGATCTCGGGCAGCGGGTGGGCGCGCGCGATCGGCATCAGCCGGGCGCGCCGCTCCTCGTCGAACGACCCCACCGACCAGCCGAGCCGGACGTTCGGCGCGTCGCTGGCCAGCCGCAGGATCCCCGAGGGCAGCCCCGACGTGCAGACGGTGATCCGGCGCGCGTCGATCGCGAGGGCCGCCGGCTCGCTCAGCACCGCGAGCGCCTGCAGCACCCGATCGAGGTTCGCCAGCGGCTCGCCCATGCCCTGGAAGACCACGCCGGTGACGCGCTGCCCGTCGCCGAGCGTGCGCTTGACGGCGCGGACCTGCTCGACGATCTCCCACGCCTCCAGGTTGCGCTCGAGGCCGAGCCGGCCGGTCGCGCAGAAGGTGCAGCCGAGCGCGCAGCCCGCTTGCGAGCTGACGCAGACCGAGAAGCAGCCGGGCTTCTCGAGCGGGATGCGCACCGCCTCGAGCTGCTTGCCGTCGGGCGCCTCGAGCAGCAGCTTGCAGAACGGATCCACCTCGGAGGCCGCGGTCTCGACCACGCGCAGCGCGCCGAGCACCGCGCCGCGACGGACCTCGTCGAGGACGGCGCGCCGCACCTGAGCCACCGGCCTGTCGAGAGGCAGGCCGCGGTGCAGGTGGCCGACGATCCGCCGCGCCTCGTCGAGGCGCAGCGACGGGAAGGACGCCTGCAGCAGCGCCGGCGTCAGCCCGAGGAGGACGACCGGGGTGCTCACGGCGTCAGCTTCGGCGCGAACGCCGAGGCGAGCCACGCTCCGAAGCGCGGATCGGCGACGAACTTCTGGATCATCGGCCGCGCCCGCTGCTTGAGCAGCTCGCGCGCCTGATCGCGCAGCCCGAGCTCGGTGAGCAGCTCGCCGGTGCTCTGCCTCGACAGCTCGACGAGCGCCGCCTCGACCTCTGCGACGATCGCGGCGCGCGCCTCCTGGCGCTGCCAGTTGTGCTCGACGAGCACGGGCACGAGCGCCTCGATCATCGCGTGCGGCTGCCGGCCGATCTGCTTGGCCGCCTCGGCCTCGCTGCGCTCGAGCGTCTGCAGGAAGATCTTCTTGCGGCCCTGACCGAGCTGCCGGCTCGTCTCCTCGGAGGTGAGCCGCTCGACGAGGCGACGCTGCACGAGCTCGACGCCGAGCTCGACGAAGTCGCGCAGCCGACTCGCGAGCTGCCGGCGCAGCTCGTCGGACAGACCGCCGGTCAGCGCGTCGAACACGCCCTTGCCCGCCGCGGTCGCCGTCTTGACGCCGAGGCCGAGGAGCTTGCCGACGCCGCTGCCCTTGCTAGACAGCGGCGCCGCCGCGAAGGCCTTGTCGACGAAGGTCTGGAACGCCTCTTCGAGCATCTTGCGCACCGCCTCGCGCACCTTCTCGGAGCCGACGGCGCGCTCGACCTCGTCCTTGGGCAGGTGGAGCGGCTGGCCGAGGAAGTCCGCGAGGATCTGCTGCGTCGCCTCGGGCAGCCACACCGCGAGCTTGAGCTGGGACGCGCCCGCCAGCGCCAGGAGCCGCTGCCGGCTCGGCGCGACCAGCCGCTCGACGATGCGCTGGACGCGCGACGGCTGCGCCACTTGGTCAAGCGCCTTGACGATATCGTCCGTCTGCACGAAGTCGGACAGCGGGCGCTCGCACACGAAGTCGAACGCCAGATCAATCAGCCGGTCGAGTTGGTCCTCAGTCACGGGCGCGGAATATACTCGTTTTCGTGTCCGCGCCTACCCCACCCCACGCGCTCGCCGGTGACCCCGAGGGCGCCGCCGTCCCCGACGGCGTCGAGCTGTTCGACGCGCACGTCCACCTGTTCCCGCCGCGGCTGTTCGAGGCGATCTGGCGCTGGTTCGACGCGCACGCCTGGCCGATCCGCTATCGGCTGCACGCCGAAGAGGTCGTCGAGTTCCTGCGCCAGCGACGGGTGCGCCGCTTCGCCGGACTCTGCTACTCGCACAAGCCCGGCCTCGCGCCCGTGCTCAACCAGGCGATGTACGAGCTCGGCCGCGCCCACCCGGAGCTCGTCCCGCTCGGCACGGTGCTGCCCGGCGAGCCCGACGCGCGCCGGATCCTCGACGACGCCTTTGGCCGCCTCGGCCTGCGCGGCCTCAAGCTGCACTGCCACGTCCAGAAGATGGGCGCCGACGATCCGCGCCTCTTCGAGGTCTACCAGGCCTGCGTCGACGCCGACCGCCCGGTGATCCTGCACGCCGGGCGCGAGCCATCGTTCGCGGCGTACGGCGTCGACACGCGCGCGCTGTGCGCGGCGGCGCAGATCGAGCGCGTGCTCCAGCGCTACCCGAAGCTCAAGCTCGTCGTCCCCCACCTCGGGATGGACGAGCTCGCCGAGTACGAGGCGCTCTTGCGGCGCTACGACAACCTGTGGCTCGACACGACGATGGCCATCGGCGAGTACTTCGCCGTGCCGGTGCCGCCGACGCTGTTCCCCGAGCTCGCCGGCCGGATGCTCTACGGCACCGACTTTCCCAACCTGCCCTACGCCTGGGATCGCGAGCTCGGCAAGGTGCTGCGGAGCGGCCTCGCGCCGGAAGCGCAACGCCTGCTGCTGTGGCAGAACGCCAAGCGGCTCTTCGACTGAAGCTTCGTCGTCAGCGTCGCTGCGCGACGGCGAGCCGCTCGGTCATCGGCAGGCGCACGCGGATCGTGCCGTCCGCGTAGCGGGCCGCCCACTCCTGATCGCCCTCATCGCGCTCGACGACGAAGCCGTGCGCGGCGAGCAGCCCTGCAAACGCCGCCGTCGTGGTGCGATGGGTCAGCGCCTCGCCGAGCGCCGCGAACACCACCCCGGCCGCCCGACTCAGCAGCGGGTGCGCCTCGATCTGGTACGTGACGCAGAGGACCGAGCCGGGCGCTGCCAGCAGCGCCAGCTCCTCGAGCGTCGCCGCGACGGCCGCGTCGTCGAGGTACATGGTCACGCCCTCCCACACGAACACCGCCGGGCGACCGGGGTCGAAGCCGGCCGCCCGCAGGCGATCGCCGAGGCGCTCGGTCAGGAAGTCGATCGCCACGTAGGCGAGGCGACGGCAGCGCGGCGCGATCCGTTGCGCCGCGGTCGCCTGCTGCTTGTAGGCCTGCGTCGACGGGAAATCGACCTCGAACACCTCGACCTCGGCGAGCCCCTCGAGCCGATAGGCGCGCGCGTCGAGGCCCGCACCGAGGAGCACGAGCTGGCGCGTGCCGCCCGCGATCGCCTCCCGCACCGCCTCGTCGATCGCCTGGGTTCGAAACGGCAGGTGGTGCGACAGGCCGAGGGTCAGCGTCGACAGCGCGCGCATGCCGAGCGCCGCGGCGGTCGGAAAGCGCGCCGCCGCGTCGAGTACGACGGCGAACAGCGGGGGGACCAGCGCCCTGGCTACCTCGTCGTGCCCGGTCCGCGCGACGTCGTACTCGCCGAGGCCGCGCCACATCGAGACGAAGGCAGCCGTGAAGCTCGGTCGGTCAGCGCGCATGCGGTCCTTCCCTCGTCAGAAGTGCGAGGTGTTGTCGAGGACGACGAGGCCGCTCGACGTGACGACGAGCACCTCGGGGAGGAGATTGCCGTCGAGATCGGCGATCACGATCTGCAGGACGTCCCGGTCGAGGAGGAAGCGCTCGCTCGCCGTCGGCGCCTGGAAGCTGCCGTCGCCGTTGCCGATCAGCACCGCGATGCCGCCGGTGCTCGGGCTGCCGACCGCCCCCCCGACGACCACGTCGAGGCGCCCGTCGCCGTCGACGTCGCCGACCGCGACGACGCGCGGCTGGTTGAGATCGCCGACCGCGAGCTCGACGGCAGCCTCGAACGTGCCGTCGCCGGCCGGCTTGGCCGCGAAGAGGATCGCCTTGCCGCACGACGGACACGCGGCGACGACGTCGAGCTTGCCGTCGCCGTTGAGCTGACCGAGCGCGACGTCGACGAGCGGCGCGTCGCCCGCGGCCGCCAGCACGACCTGGCTCGAGGACAGACCGCTGGCGTCCGTGCGCTGCACGTAGACGCCGGGTGTACGAAGGGCGCTCGTGCCGATGCACGCCACGGCGACGTCGCTCCGGCCGTCGCCGTTGACGTCACCGACCGCGATCGCGACGGGGTCGACGCCGCTGTCGAACGCGAGCGGCGCGTCGAAGTCTCCGTCGCCCTTACCCGTCACCCAGCGCAGCGGCTGGACGACCGCCACATCCTTGGACGTCACGAACAGATCGAGGCCGTTGTCCCCGACGACGCCGAGGTTGGCGTTGCCGAGCTGCAGCCCGAAGGGCTCGGGCCCGACGTCGAGCGGCGTCGGCTGCGCGAACGTCGCCTGCGCCGTCGTGATCGCGCGATAGACCTTGGGATCGCCGGTGCGCCGCGTCGCCACGAGGTCGAGGAAGCCGTCGCCGTTGAGCTGCCCCGCCGCGACCCTAGCGAACCCGCTCGGGGCCGTCGCCGTCATGCCGGGCACCGGGTTGGCGGTCGCGGCGAAGGTGCGATCGCCGTTGCCGGCGTGCCAGAAGACGCCGTCGTCGTCGACGTACACGAGATCGATCCCGCCGAGGCCGTCGAGCTCGCCAAGCGCGATCCAGCCGAGCCCCGTCGGAGCGAGGCTCGCGCCCGGCACCAGGCCGAGCGTCCGCACGCTCATGTCCGGCGGACCGAGCAGATCGGCCGCCAGCAGATCGCTGGCCTGATCGTCGGTGCGCAGATCGGCCGCCAGCAGGTCGTCGGCGCGCAGATCGAGGCCTCGCAGATCGACCACCTGGAGATCCTCCCGCTGCAGGTCCGGCGTACGAAGATCGGCGGCCGCCAGATCGGTCGCCGTCGGCAGGTCGTCGCGCGGCGCCAGATCGACGGCGGCCGCCGCCTGATCGACGGCGGCGACTAGATCGGCGCTCCCGAGATCGACCGGGCTCGAGGTCGTCGGCTGGAGCTCGAGGCGCAGCGTCGTCGTGCCTGCGCCGGTGACGGTCACCACCGCGCCGGCGCGTCCGACCTCGACCGCGCCGCTGCGCGCCACCACGTCGAGCTTCATCGTGCCCCGCCGCCCGGTCGGGATCCCGACGACGAAGTCGTGGCTCGGTGGCAGCGCGAAGGCCCGCTCGAGCGTCGCCCGACCGACCTCCCCGTCGCTGGTCAGCGAAACATCGAGCGCCGTCACCGACACCGGCTGGCGGCTGTCGAGCGTCACGTGGAGGTAGGCGCCGCCGTCGCACGCGCCGAGCGCCGCGACGAGGATGAGCGCCAGCACCACCGACCGCGCGCGCGCCCGGCTCATGGGAACTCCGGGCGCACGAGGCCGAGCTCCGAGCGCGGGCCGCGCCGCTCGAGGCCGACCCCGATCCCAACGCGATGCCGACGAGCAGGGTCGCGCCGAACGTGACGCCGACCAGGAGGCCGCGCCGGTTGCTGCGCTCCTCGGCGCTCGGCGGGCGCCGGGCGCGATCGTCGAGCAGCGCGGGCGAGGTCGGTGGCGGCTCCACCTGCGGCGCCAGGGCGGGCCGCGGCGCGGCGCGCGCCTGGGCGAGCTCCTCTTGCTGCGCGATCAGGCTGCGCACCGTCGCGGCGTCGGACGCGTCGGGCTTGAGCTCCAAGTAGGCGCGATACGCGCGCGCCGCGTCGGCCGGCTCGCCGAGCTGGCGGTGGCACTGCCCGATGTTGAACATCGTCGAGGAGGAGGCGTAGCGCGCGTACGAGCGCTCGAACTTGTCGAGCGCCCCACGGTAGTCGCCCGCGGTGTACGCCGCCGCCGCCTGACGATAGAGCTGCAGCGCCTCCTGCTGCGGGCTCGGCGCAGCGGACGTCGGCGTCACACCGTCGGCGCGGAGGTTGCCTCCTCCCGCCAGCAGCGCGCACAGCACAACCGTGCCTCCCAACGCTCGCATGATCTCCTCACGATAACGCGGGAGCCGGGCGCCAGGCCAGCCGCAACCTCATCCGAGCCGGTGCAAGAGCCGCGTCGTCGCGGTCGCGACCTGCCCCGGCTGGTTGCCGTGCCGATGGCTGACCGCTGCCAGGCCGGGGAGTCCCGCCCCCTGGGCGAGCGTCGCCACGACGTCGAGCTCGAGGGCAGAGAGCGGATGGTACGCCAACCTCCCGTCGCGGACGAGCTGCAGGTAGCCGCGGCCACCGCGCTCGATCGCCCAGGCGTAGCGCCGGCGCCAGCGCTCGGCCAGATCGCCAAACGCGCTGCGCTCCTCCCCCGCCGGCTCGTCGGGCAAGGGGCCGCGCAGCAGGCGCAGCGGGCCCTCTGGTACGCCCTCGTCGTCGAGGAACTGGCGCGTCTCCCAGAGCCGGTGCACGAGGCCGATGGTGCGGGCCAGGCCGCGCGACACCTCGCAGTACGCAGCCTCGGGCAGCGGCGTCGGGAACAGGCAGCGCGAGCAGACGGTGTACGCCGGGCAGCTCGGACAGCCGCGCCGGATCTGCAGCTCGCGATCGAGCGCTTCGTAGCGGGCCCGCAGCTCGGCGAGGCTCATCGTCGCCCGCCCGACCGCCTCGCCGTGGGCGCAGGGGCGCAGCGAGATGCCGTGCACGATCGCCCCGGCGGCGCCCCGCGGCCCGGTGCAAGGCTGGGCGCCGAAGCGGCAGGCGTCGAGCAGGCTGCGTGGCAGCGGCCCGTCGAGGACCAGCTCGGGCGCGGTCAGCCGATCGGTCAGCTCGACCAGCGCCTTGACGTCGTCGATCGACACCACCGCCGCCATCTGGTCCGCTCGCTGGACCCTCGACAGCGGCACGATCTCGGTCGCCGACGCCTCTCGCGGCACCACCGGCAAGCGGACGCGCAGCGACGGGCGCGCCGGAGCGATCGGGCGCCTGCAGCGGATCACGAAGCGGTGCCGCGACGGGACGCCTGGCACGCTGCCCGGAGCGACGACCGTGAACCAGTCGGCGCGGTTGGCGCTGACGATCGGCTCGACCGCCACCTCGAAGCCGGCCAGCACGAGCTCGCCGAGCGGCACCTCGCACGGCACCCCGTCCTGCCACTCGAGCATCGTCGCGCAGAGCAGCTCGCCGCCCTCGTCGAGCAGGCGCGGCGCCCGACCGAGCACCTCGACGCGGAGCTGATCGCGCACGCCGCCGTAGTCCGGGTTGCACAGCACGATCGCGAAGCGCTCGCCTGCGACCGGCTCGTCGAGCGAGCCGCGCCGAAAGGCCAGGCCGCCGCCCTCGCCGATCCCGCCCGGCAGCTCCGCGAGCCCGTTGAGCCGCGCGTTGAAGTCGGCCAGCATCAAGCAGGCAGGATCGTCGTCGGTGGCGACGACGACGAAGCCGGCCAGACGCGCCTCGATCGCGACGACGCCCGAGCCCGTGCCGAGATCGAGGAGTCGACGCGCAGATCCGCTCGGAGTCGCCGCCGCGAGCGCCGGCAGCGCAGCGAGCAGCGCGTCGGTCTCCGGCCACGCCTCGTGCAGATACTCCATGCCGCGCGGCAGGCCGAGGGCTTGCAGATAGAAGCGCGCCGACTCCCCCCTGCCCAGCCGACGCACCGGCACGGTCCCAACCACGACGCGCCCCCGGCGCTCGATCAAGCCGTGGTTGAACAGCGTCTCGCTCACCCAGATGGGCGCGGCGGCCTCCTCGTCGTCGGCCGACTCTGCCTGAACGGATGGGTGGTGGCCACGGCCGAAGAGGCGCCGGAACAGCGCGGGCTGCTCGTCCGCCAGATAGGCAAAAGCTCGACGAAGCGCCGAGAATCCCTCGGGAGTCGTCAGCGTGCGCACCCGCGGAGTGACTCGCGGCGCGCCTTCTGAAGGATCGCTGTCAAGCACTTTTGCAACCACCGTACCACATAACCGTTCCGCCTTTACAGGGTCGGTTTCTTGATCTAGGCTTACTCCGTCGACTGGGAGTAATCACAAGTGATACCAGTCACTTAGAAACAGGATCGAGGACCGCGGATGGAGATCAAGCAGCTCCACAAGATGAGCCAGCAGCTGGTGATGACGCCCCAGCTGCAGCAGGCGATCAAGCTCCTTCAGCTCTCGCGCATGGAACTTTGCGACATGATTCGCGAAGAGCTGATGGAGAACCCCATCCTCGAGGACGGCAACGACACGTCCGCCGAGCTGTCGCGCGAGGAGATGGCGCCCCAGGCCGAGGAGTCGGTCGGGGAGACGGAGACGCCCCAAGCGCCGGTCAGCGAGGGCGACTCGACCCCGGAAGTGACGACCGACGCGGCCGGCGAGAGCCAGGCGGTCAGCGAGATCAACTGGGAGGACTACCTCGACTCCTACTCCGCCTCGGGCAGCGGCACGACCGCGCCGTCGCGGGAGCAGAGCGAGGAGCTGCCGTCGCTCGAGGCGACGCTGACCAAGAAGACGTCGCTCTACGACCACCTGCACTGGCAGCTCCAGCTCTCGGACTGGACCGAGGACGAGGTCAAGGTCGCCGAGCTCATCCTGGGCAACCTCGACGCCGACGGCTACTTCAAGGAGCCGCCGCTCGAGCACGTCGCCCAGGAGGCCGAGGTGCCGCTCGCCTTCGCCGAGGAGGTCCTCGAGATGCTGCAGGAGTTCGACCCGGTCGGCTGCTGCGCCCGCTCCCTCGAGGAGTGCCTGCTCGTGCAGGCGCACCACATCGGCGCCGACGATCCGATCGTCGAGCGGATGATCAAGGAGCACCTGCACAACCTCGAGAAGAAGAACTACCAGGCGATCGCGCGCGATCTGAAGGAGCCGCTCGAGGAGATCTACGAGGCGGCCAAGGTGATCATGCGCCTCGACCCCAAGCCGGGGAGCGAATACACCACCGACGAGTCGCACTACGTCACGCCGGACGTGTTCGTCTACAAGATCGGCGAGAAGTTCTTCGTCGTCCCGAACGACGACGGCCTGCCCAAGCTCAAGATCAGCGGCTTTTATCGCTCGGCGCTCGGCTCGGGGCAGAACGCCAAGGAGTACGTGCAGGACAAGCTGCGCTCTGCCCAGTGGCTG
>CAZPEY010000139.1:0-7823 GCA_964585665.1 uncultured Polyangiaceae bacterium
ACATGTTGCCGAGGAGGTGTGCCGGGATCGGCTGATCGGCGGGGACCTTGTCCTTGCCGTAGGTGCGCGCCAGCTCCGTGCGCACCTTGCAGTGCAGATCTTCGTAGAGGGGGCGGACCTGCTGCCACAGACGATCGGTGTCCTTCTCGAACGCCTCCGGGGTCATGTCGTACGCCGAACGCCACATCGCGCCCGCGTCGGCGAAGCCGATGCTGCGGCTGCCCTTGTTGGCGAGCTCGACGAAGCGCTGATAGAGCGGCCGCATGTCGCGCGAGATCGAGTGCCAGCCGGTCCACGCGTCGAGGAGGTCGGCGTAGTTGCGGCTCTTGGCGAGCACCTCGGTCAGCTCGCCGAGGTCGCGGCACTTGGCCTTGCCGTCGACGCCGCAGTACTTGCCCTTGCCGTAGAGGCCCTCCATCTTGGCGAGGATCGACGCCATCTCCTGCCGCTCGTTCGGATCATCGGGCGACACCAGCGACGACGAGACGCGCAGCAGATAGAGCATGCGCTCCGTCTCCGGATCGAGCTTGATCCCGACGAAGCGGGCCGCCTCCTTGATCGCACGCGCCGTGTAGCCGAGCACCTCTTCGTTGACCGTCGCGGCGTTGCGCTCGGTGTCGTCGGTGATGTACGTCGACTTGATCCACTCGGCCGTCGCCTGCTTGGTCCACAGCCGGCGCAGGTCGACGTTGAGCTGCTTGGCGAACGCCTGGGCCTCGGCCGGCGTGGCGGGCTTGGCCTTGGCGGTCGACTTGGTGGCGGCGGGCTTGCCCTGCTTCGCGGCGGCCTTGGACGACGACGGCGGCGCCGCGGCCAGCGCGGTTCCAAGCAGCAGCGGGGCGAGAAGGGCAGAACGCATGCAGTCTCCTTTTCGGTTGGGCGGGCGGACCTTGCCACCGACGAGAAGTGACGACAAGCGTGAAGATGGCTCAGGGAATCTGCGACGCTGGAGCAAGCGGGAGGGGGCGAGGAGACCAGACGAGGCGGGCGGGCGAGCCGCGCAGCAGCACGGCCAATCGAGGCTAACTACTCGAAGCCAATTCGAGCTAGTTGAGGTGCTTGGGCTTCGTCGTGGTCGGCGGGATGAGCAGACCGTTCGAGATCATTGTAATTGCAAGCTTCAGATAAGACGGCAGATTGGCAACGAGGAGGCGCATGGCCACCGACGAATGCAATCAGGACGCCACGCGGCCCACGCGCCAGCCCCGAGGCTGGCTGAGGTACGGCTCGGCCAGGAGGGTGTTGAAGGTTCGACAGATCGACGCCCACCTGTTCAACACCTGACGAGTCGGCCCGACGGCGCCGCCTCTATCCGAGTGCACCTCTTCTTGCTATAAGCCGCCCTGAGTGAAGGTCGTCCTCGTCACGGAGTTTTACTTCCCGCACACCGGGGCCATCACCGAGCATGTTCATCAGCTCGGGCGGGCCCTCGTGCGCGCCGGACACGAGGTCACGATCCTGACCAGCCATGTGGCCGAGGCACCGCGCCGCGACGACCGCGAAGACGACGCCGGGCTGCGGATCGTCCGGATCGGCACCGGCGTCCCCGTCGAGTCGAACGGCACACAGTCGCGCATCACCGTCGGGGCGAACCTCGAGGGCAAGGTGCGTGACGTGATCGCCGCGGCCGAGCTGGTGCACGTCCACTCGCCGCTGTTCCCGATGCTGCCGTACGTCGCGCTCAAGGTGGCGCGTCGGCACAACGTTCCGACGGTGGGGACGTTCCACACCAACTTCTCCAACAACAAGGCCTGGCGCTTCTTCCGCGGCCTCATCGAGAGCTATGCCGAGGCGATCGACTGCTGTATCGCCGTCTCCGAGAGCGCGCGCCGCTCGGTGGCCAAGGTCGTCCACAAGCCGTTCCTGATCATCCCGAACGGCGTCGACGTCGCCGCCTGGTCGTCGGGCCAGCCGCGCGCCGACCTCGGCGAGCTCCGCAACATCGTCTTCTTCGGGCGGCTCGATCCGCGCAACGACGTCGAGGTGCTGACGCAGTCGTTCGTCGAGCTCGCGCCGCGCCGCCCCGACACGCGCCTCGTGCTCATCGGCGACGGCCCGTACCGCATCCGCTGCGAGGCGGCCGTCCCGCCCGAGCTCAAGCACCGGGTGATCTTTGCGGGCACCGGCGCGGCGCCAGGCACGCACGCAGACCAGCAGGCGCGCGCCAACCTGCTCGCCTCCGCTGCGGTCGTCGCCTTCACGGATCGGATCTGCGCCCACCCCGCGACCCTGCTCGAGGCGATGGCCGCGGGCCGGCCCGTCGTCGCGTACGACCTCGAAGGCATGCGCGAGCTGGTGACGCACGCCGAGACCGGGTTCCTCGCGCCGCTCGGCGAAGAGTCCGGCGTGAACCACGGCCTGGTCGCCACCCTCGAGAGCGCCCTCGACCTCGCCGAGCCTGAGCGCACCCGCCTCGGCAAGGCGGCGCAGGAGCGCGTCGCGGAGTACGACTGGACGCGCCTCGCTGCGCGCGTCGAGCGTGTCTATCGCTCGCTCGTCTCGGGCACGCCGCTGCCTGCGGACGAGCGCATCCTGCCGCCTGCCGCCTAGAGTCCTGAGCGAGGTCGACCATGCCCCTGTTCTCGCGTTCCGACGGTGATCTGGTGCGGGATGTCCCGAACTATCGGCGCATGCTGCAGCACCTCGGCGGCCGCACCGCCTCCCAGGTGTTCTTCGATCAGGAGATCGACGTCACCGAGACCCTGGAGCGCCTGCGCAAGCACAACGAGGGTGCGACTCGACGGGTCAGCCTGTTTCACCTGGTCATGTGGGGCTTCACGCGCGCCTTCCACGAGCGGCCGCGCCTGAACCGCTTCTCGGCAGGCGGCCGGCTCTATCAGCGCCGCGGCATCCACCTCAGCTACTCGGCCAAGAAGGCGATGCGCGACGACGCGCCGCTGGTCGCCATCAAGCGCGAGATGCAGCCGACCTGGACCTTCGCCGAGATGGTCGAGGCTCTCGGTGGGGCCACCGACGAGGGGCGCTCGGACAAGCAGAGCTCGATGGACAAGGAGCTCGGCCTGCTGACCTCCCTGCCGGTCTTCCTCCTGGCGTTTCTCGTCGCACTCGCCAAGTGGCTCGACGGCAGGAACCTGCTGCCGCGTGCGCTGACCGCCGACGATCCTCTGTTCGCCAGCGCCTACGTCTCGAACATGGGCAGCCTCAAGCTCGAGGCCTGCCACCATCATCTCTGGGACTACGGTTCGATTGGCGTGTTCTGCGCGATCGGCCGCGCCAAGCCGGTCGTCCGCAAGATCGACGGGGAGCTCGTCGAGCGACAGATGGTGACGCTCAAGTACACGTTCGACGAGCGCATCGAGGACGGCCTGTACTGCGCCCGCGCCCTCGACCTCGTACGTCAGAGCGTCGAGCAGCCGGACGTGCTACCCCCGCTGTCCTGAGCCCTGGCCTGCCGCCGCGCCGCGGATTGAGGGTATACTGGCAGGATGCGTGCTGGGCTCGTCACGGCGTCCGTCTTGCTGCTCGCAGCGTGCAACGCGCGCGGACCGCACATCGAGATCGACTACGACCTGACGGGCGTCGACGCCAACGCGGTGGCGCGGCTCGAGACGATCATCCACGTCGATCCCAAGGATGGGCGTCAGTTCTTCGTCGACCAACCGTACCGGGCCGTGCAGCAAGGCATCGGCTACGAGGTTCGCGACATCGACGGCGATGGGATCCGCGAGGTGGTGCTCCTCCACGAGGCTTCGCTCGGCTTTCGGTTCGCGAACCGCTTCACCTTCCGTCTGCTGCCTCCGGCCAACGGCACGCCGCCACCGCTCGTGCTGCGCGCCCGCGCCTATGGTCCGTCGTCAGCGCTCGGCGAAGCCTCCGACGAGTCGGCGAGCTACGCCAAGAACGGCAAGGTGAAGCTGGCGCTGCTCAGCACGCTGTGCGGCGGGATGTCCTGCGGCCCGAATGAAGCGTGCTGCGACGGTGCGTGTATCGCGACCGACAGCGATCCGGAGCACTGCGGAACCTGCCCAAACAAGTGTGGCAACAACTCGGACGGCTGCGTCGGCGGGGTTTGTCGGTGTAACGGAGGCGCGGCCTGCGCCGACGGGCAGACCTGCTGCGCGGGAGCAGGGTGCCTCGATCTCACCAGCGATCCGTTCAACTGCGGAGCGTGCGGCAAGGCCTGCAATCCAGGAGAGACCTGCAGCGGTGGCGCCTGTCTCTGCGGCACCGGCGCCGCCTGCGACGATGGAGTCACCTGTTGCGTCAACGGATCCGCTGGGACCTGCTCGACGACGGGGAGCTGCGCCTGCGGCGGTTCGGTCGAGTGCGCCAGCCCGAGCGTCTGCTGCGATCCGACCGTTGGCCTCTGCGCCAACTTGATGGAGGACGATGCGAACTGTGGCGCCTGCGGAAAGGCGTGCGCCCCTGGCCTCCATTGTTCGAGCGGTTCCTGTCGCTGCGCCGGGCAGATCTGCGCGCCCGGCGACGAGTGCTGCGCCGACGGCTGCCACACGCTCGCCAACGATCCTGACAATTGCGGCGCGTGCGGCAAGGTCTGCCGCCCTGGTGAGCTGTGCTCTGGCTCCAGCTGCGATTGCGGCGGCTCGATGGTCGCGTGCGGGGCCGATCAGACCTGCTGCGGCAACGCCTGCGCCAACACCGCCGTCGACGCCCGCAACTGCGGCGGCTGCGACATCAAGTGCCAACCCGGCGAATCCTGCACTCGCAGCGCCTGCAGCTGCAACGACGGCCCCGCCTGCGGAATCGGCAAGACCTGCTGCCCCGGTGCCGGCTGCGTCGACCTCAAGAGCGATCCTCTGCACTGCAACTCGTGCGAGAAGGCCTGCGCGACTGGCGAGTCGTGCGTCAGCGGCAACTGCAAGCAGACCAGCTGCTCTCCGTCGTGCGCGCTCAACAGCAACGAGTGCGTCGACGGGGTGTGCTTCTGCTCGACCGGCTCCGCGCCGGGCCCGGCCTGCACCGGCTCACAGACCTGCTGCCCTGGGCAGGGCTGCATCGATCTCCTCTTCGACCCGGCCAACTGCGCAAAGTGCGGCAACAAGTGCGGCGCGCAGCAGCAGTGCTGCAACGGCCAGTGCAAGTTGTACACTCTGCCCTGCGCCGTCGGAACGACCTGTGGCAATGGCACTTGTTCGGTCGGCACGCAGTGCTGCCCCGGCTGCCCGGACGCGACTGGCAACGCCACCTACACCTGCGAGTCGGCGCTCACCGAGTGTCCGCTGCCCTCCTGCCCCCAGCCTCCGGGCGGAATCTAGCGCGCCCTGCTCGTGGATCGGGACGGCCGGGCTCAGGCGCGGCGGTCGAGCACCAGCGCCGCCGGCAGCACCACCATCGCGCTGACGAGGCACGCCAGCTCGCCGATGATCGCCAGCTTGCCGAAGGACACGAGCGCCAGGTTGTCGGCGATGATCAGGGTGTAGTAGCCAATGATCGTCGTCAGCGAGCAGAGCACCACCGCACCGCCGGTCGAGCGCAGCGCATCGAGCACGCGCTGCCGACGCTCTCCCTGGTTGGCCTCGAAGCGCGCATAGATGTTGATGGAGTAGTCGACGGCGATGCCGAACGTCGTCGGCAGCGCCACGAAGTTGAAGAAGTTGAGCTTGACGTCGAAGAGCGCCTGGACGCCGACCATCCAGGCGACGCCGACCAGCAACGACCCGACGACGTGCAGCGTGCCGCGATTGCCGCGCAACGCGAGCGCCACGACGAGGATGACCCCGAGCAACGACGCCGCCGTCGTGCGCGGCGTGTCCATCCGGATCTCGCGCAGGATGTCGGCGAACACCACCGAGTCGCCCGACGACGAGATGACGCGCCCGTCAGGCAGCTCGATGTGGCGCAGCGCATCGGCGAAGGCGAACAGGTTCTGCGCGATCCATAGGTCGCGCCCCGGACCGGTCGGCGGATCGATCGACACGACCCGACCGAGCTCGCCCGAGCGCTCCCGGAACTGGCGAACCAGCGTCTCGGGCAGGCTCTCGAGCGTGATCGGCTCGAGGCTGATCTTGTGCCGCAGGTCCGACAGGGTGCGCTGCAGCTCGGAGTCGAGCAGCTCGCTCGGAATCCCATCGAGGGTCTGCTTGATGCGTCGAGCGATGACGAGCTTCTGCTCCTGCTGGGTCGGTAGCAGATCGAAGATCGAGCGGCAGACTCCCGTCGGAGACTTGTCGTTTCCGAGGCGAGCGTTCCGCTCGTTGATCACCTGGCAGACGAGCCTGGCGTCCTCGAGTGAGTCGGTGACGACGAGCCCCGGGGCGCCGGAGCTGGGCCGGAACTTGGCCAAGCGAACGTCGAGCTTCGCCGCGCCGGACTCCAACGACGAGCGATTGCGCAGCTTGCGTCCGTCGGCTTGCAGCGCGTCGGGCAGGAAGCGCACGAAGCCGATCAGGCTCACCACCGCGAGCACGCCACCGACAGCGAGCGAGACGACCGGGTTGCGGGCGGGCCACTGAATGAGCAGCCGCGGAAGCTGGGTCACGCCGCGCCGCCCGTCGACGCCATGCAGCAGTCCGTCCGTGATGGTGAGCAGGGCCGGCAAGAAGCTGTAGGACAGCAGCCAGCAGAACAAGATGCCGCCTCCGCCAATGACGGCGAAGTGCTGGAACGACGAAATCGATGAAGACAGCAGCGTCCCGAACGACACCGCCGTGGTCATCGCCGCGGTCAGGGTCGACAGGAACGTCGTGCCGATCGCCGTCTCGGTCGCCATCGCGAGGCCGTGGCCAGCGCGGCGCTCCTCGAGGTAGCGCGCGAGCAAGATGATGCCGTAGTTGATGCCGGTGCCCATGATGAGCGAGCCGAGGAAGGCGGTCTGGATGTTGAGGTACCCGACCACGGCCCAGGCGAGACCGAAGGCCATGACGACGCCGCACAGCAGCGTCGCGCCGAGCATCAGGAAGACCCGCGTCGAGCGGAAGTAGGCGATGACGACCAGGGCAATGAGGCCGACGCAGAGGCCCGCGGTCGAGACGAGGTCGCGCTTGATCGAGTCGCTCTCGTCGAGCGCGAGCTGAAAGTTGCCGGTGTAGCCGACCTTGAGCGCGGGGTGAAAGGCCGCCGGCTGCGTCTCCGCGACGAGCTCGTTCATCGCCCGCAGGAACGGTCGGGCGTTCTTCGCGTCGGTGCCCGACACCTTGGGCCGAATGAAGATCGCCAGCAGCCGCCCGTCCTCGCCAGTGTAGTAGCCGCTCGGGTACCGATCGAAGCGGGCGCTGACCTTCTTGATTCGCTCTTTGATCTGGTCGAGCGGCGAGACGGCGGCGGCCTTTTCCGCTGGATCGTCGAGCTCGAGATCGAACGGCAGCGGCGAGGCTTTCATCTTCTTGGCCGCGATCGCCGCCTTGAGCTCGGCCTCGATGTTCTCGAGATCCTCGAGCGAGAGAAACACCGCCGCGTGGCTCTCATAGAAGCTGCGGACGTCGTCGACCTTGTAGTCGAGCGTGACGATCTGATCACCGAGGCGGTCCTTGATCTTGGCGACGACCGCATCGGCAAAGCGCATGTTGGCCTGCGGATCGGGCGACTCGACGAGCATCGACAGCATGCCGAAGCCCCCGACCCGTCTCGAGAGCGTCTTGAGCGACTTCACCGACGGATAGTTGGGCGGCAACAGCGCCCACAGATCGGTCGAGATCGACAGGTGAGACGCCAGCACGCCGCACGCGATCGTGATCGCGAAGGTTCCCGCCACGACGAGCCGCGCGTGCTTGACCAGCCACGTCGCGTATCGATGGAGGAGTGTGCGCGGTGCCGCTTCGGTCATGTCGAAAGTCAATCGAGTCGCCCCTCGCGACTCCGCACGCTCGTCTATCAGAGAAAGGCCGCCGCGCCCAGCAGGGAAG
>CAZPEY010000139.1:7923-13728 GCA_964585665.1 uncultured Polyangiaceae bacterium
GTTGTAGATCGATTCGAGCTTTGGTACGTTGAAGGGGTCATCATGCTCCTCCTCCGTCGCGCCTAGCGTTTTTCGAACCCGAATCCACCCTCACAGCAGACCCGTTTGCACCTGGAGTGTGTCGCTTGCGCGATGACATGGACAAGGTGCTCGTCGAGCGTCCGCGCTACCGCTTTGGCGGGATGCGCTACCCGCGCGGCGAGCTCAAGATGAAGTACGAAAAACTAGGCGAGATCGACTGTGTCCGTCGGGAGTCGATGGGCGGTCGGTATCGCAGGAAGTGGTTCAACGAGAACCTGCGGCCCCTGGTGCGCTACCTGCGCAGCAACGTCGGCCGCCCGTGGGACAAGGTCTACAGCGAGATGGCGGCCCACCTGCGCCCGACCAGCACCGTGCAGCGGCACGTCTTCGTCCACCTGTGGCAGATGGTGGCGCGCGTGGTCGTCGAGAAGGGTCGCGAGATCTGGGAGCACGGACCACGCGGTCCGCGCCGCCTCGTCGAGAGCCGCTGGTGGCCGGCGTTCTACGTGTGTCCGCGAACCGGGATCTTGCGCGAGTATCGCGATCGCAGGTCGAAGGCGCCGAAGCAGAGAGGAGAGACGCGTTGAAGGCATACGAAGTGATCGCCTCGCCCGAGAGCTGGATCGAGGGCGAGGCGGTGCGTCAGCTGGCTGCAACGGCGGCCCTGCCGGGGATGGTGCGCGCCGTCGGTCTGCCCGATCTGCATCCGGGGCGCGGACAGCCGATCGGCGCCGCCTTCGTCGCGGCGGATCGCATCTATCCGCACCTGGTCGGCAGCGACATCGGCTGTGGCATCGCGCTGTTCGAGACGCAGCTCTCGGCGAGAAAGCCCAAGCGCGACGCGTGGGCCAAGCGACTGGCGAGCCTCGGTGAGCTCGATCCCGCGATCGCGGCCGCGATCACGACCGAGGTCGGCGGCCCGCCCGAGCTCGCCGCATCGCTCGGCACCATCGGGCACGGCAATCACTTCGCGGAGCTGAGCCGCTTCGACCAGATCTTCGATCGGGCGGCGCTGGACCAGCTTGGTTGCGATCCAGATCGGATGCAGCTCCTCGTCCACTCCGGCTCGCGCGGCCTCGGGGCGGCGATCCTGCGTGCGCACACCGACGCGCATGGCGCCGAGGGGCTCGTTGCCGGCAGTGCCGAGATGGACAAGTACCTTGTCGATCACGATCGCGCGGTTCGCTGGGCGGAGCACAACCGGCGGTGCATCGGGCAGCGCCTCGCCGACCGGCTCGGCACCCCCTTCGAGCGACGCGTCGACCTGTGCCACAACAGCGTCACCCGCTGCGGCGAGGGTTGGCTCCACCGCAAGGGCGCGGCGCCCCATGATCGCGGCCCGGTCTTGATCGCCGGCTCGCGCGGCACTCCGTCCTACCTTGTTTCTCCGACGGGCGACGGCGCACGCGCGGCCTGGTCGCTCGCTCACGGCGCAGGGCGCAAGTGGACGCGCAGCGAGGCGCGGGCGCGGATGAAGGATCGCTACGCGCCCGCCGCGCTCCTCCAGACCGAGCTCGGCGGCCGCGTCATCTGCGACGATCGCGACCTGCTCTACGAAGAGGCGCCCCAGGCCTACAAGGCGATCGATCAGGTGATCGCCGATCTGGTCGCAGCAGGGCTGTGCCGACCGCTGGCGACGCTGCGACCGGTCGTGACCTACAAGGTTGGTGGGGGAGGCGAGGACGACTGAGGCTACTTCGTGGCCGTGCCGAGCAGGCGGCGCCGCACGATCGGCAGGTGCGCCGCGCCCTCAGCGAGGAAGGCGTCGTGGAAGGCCGCGAGGGTGAACTTGCTGCCGAGCTTCTTCTTGTACTCGTCGCGCAGCTTGAACAGCTCGAGCTTCCCGTAGGTGTAGTAGAGGTACGTTGGATCCTGCGTGCCGCGTCGCACCTCCTGCAGCGCGACGCGCTTGGCCTGCATGCCCTCCTTGTGGAAGAACTCGGTCGCCTCGTCCATCGTCATGCCGCGCGTGTGCATGCGAATGCCGACGACGAAGCGCGCCGCACGCAGCAGCGCATCCTGGAGCTGCCCGAGCCGCGTCTTGGGATCGCCGTTGCCGAAGCCCTCGTCGAGCATGAGCTGCTCGCAGTAGTGCGCCCAGCCCTCGGCGTTCGACGCCGCGGTCTCGTACTTGCGCACCTTGCTCGCCACCTTGGGCAGCCATAGGAACTGCGTGTAGTGGCCCGGATAGGCCTCATGCACCGACGTCGTCAACATCACCGGCCGCGAGAACGCGCCGCGCAGGAAGTCCTCCGCCTCGGCGGGCTTCCAGTTCGCGCCGATCGGCACCGTGACGTTGTAGTACGCCTCGGTGGCCTTGGTCTCGAAGGGGCCGGGGGTCTCCATCGACGCCATCGTCATCGCCTGCATGAACGGCGGCGTCTCCTCCACCTTCGGCAGGATCTCCGACGGGATCGTCACCAGCTTCTTGTCGGTGACGAACTTCTTGAGCATCGCGAGCTGTCCACGGACCTCGGAGATGAGCTTGTCCGCCGACGGATGATCCTTGCTCATCTCGTCCTGGACCTCGGTGTAGCTCTTCTTGGGATCGATCTTGGCGGCCGTCTTCTTGAACTCCTCCTGCAGCCGCTTGAGCTCGGCCTCGCCCTGCTTGAGCAACGTGTCGAGATCGGTATCGATCATCTCGTCGGCGAGGAGCTTCTTCTTGAACAGCACCTCGCCGATCGCGAACGGGGCGTTGGCCTTGGGCAGGAGCTCCTTCTCGAGGAACAGCTTGTACGCATCGAGCGCGCGTAGCACCCCGTCCGTCGACTGCTTGAGCTCCGCGAGCAGCGCCGGATCCTTGACCGTCGGGAAGGCGCGCGGCACGTCGTCGCGGAAGAACGCCTTGATGCCGCCAATCTCGGCGAGCGCGATCTCGACCGAGCTCTTGGCGACGCCCTGCAGATTGTGGCGCCCCGTCTCGAGGAGCGCCGGGATCTTCTTCTCGCGCGCGATCACGGAGCGCAGGCGGTCCGCCTCGGGCGCGAAGCTGCGCTTGATGATCACGTACACCGACTGCGTCGCCAGCGACGGATACGAGTTCGCGTAGCGGCGCCAGCCGCGCACCTCGGACAGCTCGAGGCGCTCGGACTCGATCGCCTGCAGGAGGATGTCGAAATCCGCGGCGCGCTCGTCGGAGAGCTTCTTTCGATCGAGCGCGAGGAAGCGATTGCGCCAACCGAGGATCCGCTCGAGCTCCCGCAGCACGCCGCTCTCGGTCACGTCATCGAGCTCGCCGTCCTTGTCGTGCAGGCCGAGCGCCGTCGCGGCGACCGGATGCGCCGCCGGATACTCGGCGTAGTACTGGTCAACCAGCTTGTCGAACTCGGCATCCTGGGTCGGCAGCGACGCCGCCGTCGACGGTGCGGGCGACGCGGCGCTTGGCTTGGTGGACGCCTTTCCCGGCGCGGCCTGGACCTGGGGCACTACGAAGACGAGCGCCAGGGCGGCACCCAATACCTGCTTCTGCATCGACGACCTTCCGAGGTTGGGAGTTAAGGAGTCCGCGCACCGAACAGGAAGTTCAGCGCACCAGGCAGGCGACCCGCCCAGTAGGACTCGGAGTGCTTGCCGTTCTTCTCGACGACGTAGTGGAAGTCCTTGCCCTCTTGATAGCCGAGGCTCTGCCACGTCATCGCCAGATCCTTGGTGTTGCCGTAGTCATCGCCCGGGTTGCCACTGTCGACGTAGACGCGCAGCGGGTGGACCTTGTTCATGTCGATCGCCGCGACCTGCGTGACGATGTAGCCGCCGTCCCACCAGGTCGACGGAGACATCGCACCGACGAGGCCGAACACCTCGGGGTGGCGAACGCCGGCGTAGATCGAGATGAGGCCGCCGAGCGAGCTGCCCATGATGCCCGTCGTCTCGCGGCCCGACAGGGTGCGATACTTGCCGTCGATGGTCGGCTTGAGCTTGTCGACCAGCATGGTCACGTACGCGTCGCCGTTGCCGCCGAAGCCCTCGGTCGAGTCGAAGGTCGGCGTGTAGTCGGTCATGCGATCGTTGGTCGCGAACACGCCGACGACGATCACCTCGGCGATCGAGCCGTCCCCTTCGACGGCGCCGTCGAGCGTCTCGTCGACGCGCCACTCCACGCCACCGAACGCCATGCTCGCCTCGAACAGGTTGGTGCCGTCGTGCATGTAGAGCACCGGATACTTGGCCGTCGGGTTCTCGTCATAGCTCGGCGGCAGGTAGACCCAGACGTCGCGCGGCGCGAGGTTGTCGCCTGGGAAGTTCTGCAGGTCGTCCGGCTTGTCGATACGTCCGCTCGACGTATAGAAGTGCGGGTAGATGTCGACGGTCTGGCCGCCCTTGGTCTTGTAGTTCGGGCCGTGCGACCAGTCCTTGTCGTCGAGGAGCGGCTTCCACTCGAGCGTCTCGCCGACCGGGATCGTGACCTCGAGCTCGAACAGCTCGCTCGACTTCTCGGCCGCCGCGACGCCCTTGTCCCAGGTCAGGCCCGCCTTGTCGCCGCGGATCGAGAGAGAGTGGGAGCCCTTCGGGTAGTGAACGCGCAGCGTCGCCTTCTCCGGATCCGTCGGCGTCGGATCGGACAGATCCGAACCACCCGAGAGGTCAGCCTGGGCTGCGCCGCCCATGTCCACCTTCGTGGAGCCGTCGGGCTGGAGGTTGCTGTAGTCGTACTTGCCGTCGCAGCCAGCGACGAGGACCGCGAACATCGAGAGAGCCAGGCCAGTGCCGTTCTTCACGTCCGGGCGCGTTAGCACGGCAGGGCCAAAAAAACAACGGCGCCGAGGTTTCCCCCGGCGCCGTCGCAGAGTGCCTGCTGAAGGAGCGACTTAGTAGGTCGCGCCCACCGCGGTGAAGCCGACGCCGAAGGACAGCGCGTCGTTCTCCATCGCCGTCGCCGCCGACGGCTTCGGATCGTACACGCCGTAGCTGCCGACGACGGCGCCCGTCGCGTCCTTGGACGTATCCGAGTACAGGTCGAGGTCCGGCGTGAGCGCCGACTTGAGCGCGCCGTCCGAGACTTCGCAGGTGTCGATCTTGTTGTCGTTCGCCATCGCCGTCGTCGAGCCGGTGCAGCCCTTGTCGAGGAGGCTCTTGATGGCGGTCTTGGTCGTCGCTTCCGCGCTCGCATCGTTGAGGATCGCGGTGAGGGCCGCGGCGACACCCGGGAGGACCGTCATGCGGAGGTCCGAGTTCTTGATCGCGCCGTTGATCTTGCCGGCGGTGATCTTCTTGCCCGTCGCGTCGAGCGTGCCCGTGATGTGGGCCGCGGTGAGCGTCAGCTCGATCGGCGGCGCGCCCGTGATGAGCGGCAGCTTGACCTGCACCGTGAACGGCGCGTCGGCGGTGACCGGGTCGTTGGTGTTGAGGACGCCGCCCGCGACCGGGCCGGCGAGCGTCGACGTCGAGCCGGAGAGCGTGAACGTGCCCGTGCCATCGAACTTGGCGCCCGGCTGCGTCGCGCCGAAGCCGACCGCGACCTTGGCGCAGTCCGACGCAGTGAACGAATCCGCCGTCGCTTCCATCAGCAGGATGAACGTGCCGTTCGTCTTGATCGCCGCGTCGACCGACGACTGCGGACCCGAGCCCGAGGACGAGACGCCGTTGAGGATGGAGAGCAGGCCACCGAGCTTGTTCTCGGGGGTCTTGTCGCCGTTGAGGTCCATGCCGTAGCCGTCGGCCTTCGAGGCATCGGACGACTTGGGCAGGGTCACCGTGTCAGCGACGAACTTGATCGACGTGCCGGTCGTGGCACCCGCCACCGTGCAGTTTCCGCCGCCGCCGCCGCCACCGCCACATCCGATC
>CAZPEY010000140.1:0-9542 GCA_964585665.1 uncultured Polyangiaceae bacterium
CGCAGCACCTCGTCGCGCTGTCCCGACACGACGATCGGGGCGGCGCCCGGAACATGCACGCGGACGCCCACGCCGGCGTTGCCGCCACCAACGGAGAAACAGACCTCGTCGACCGCATCGAGGGCGCGGCTGCGCAGCGATCCGGTGTGTAGATCGCCGAGCAGGCCCGAATCCATGAAGTGGCGGCCCTCGACGCCAACGACGTCGCGCAGCCACCACACGGCGGGCGTGAAGAGGACGTAGGTGAGCTGCGTGAGGCTCCAGTCCTTGCTGTCGATGACCGGCAGGAGCTGCGCCGAGGAGCCGACGGCGTCGACGAGGATGCGCACCGGCAGGGCCCAGAAGGCGCCGTCGATGTGCAGGAACGGATCGAAGAGCTTGTCGGCGCGCGGCGACAGCGCGTCGCTCGAGTGGAGGATGCGCCTTGGCCCGGTTCGGAAGGCCTCCCCCTCGACGGTCCAGCCGGCCATGCCGGTCTCGAACTGATGCGAGAGCACGTCGTTGCTGCGCCGCGCGAGCCGTGAGCGCCCGGCGAGCACATCGGCGAGGAGCGCGGCGCCATCCGCCGCGTCGGGCACGATCTGGGTCGCGCGGTGGGCCCGCGCCGCGACCCCGGGGCGCCCGGCGGCGAGCGCCAGGCGTGCGAGCTTCGTCATCGTCGCGGGGCTCGGATCGGTGTAGAACGCGCGGCGCGCCTCACCCAGCGGCGCGAGGAGGCGCACCGGCGCCATCTCGCTGCGCCGCGGCCGGATCTGCTCTGCGGTACGACGCGCCGTGGCCAGGCGCCGATCGGCGTGCACCGCGGCGAGGAGCGACGCGAACGCGGTGTCGTGATCGCCGCGCGCCTCGGCCGCCAGCGCATCGGCCAGCGCCTGCTGGCCGTCGACGACGGGTGGCGTCTCGCGTGGCAGCGGCTGGGCGCCCATCTTGCCATCCTCGACGGGCAGGCAGCGCTCGGGATCGCAGAGTTGCAACGCGCCGGGCGGGCGATCGACGACGAAGCGCAGGATCTCGCCACGCTGCCACTCGCTCGGCGGGTAGACACTGCCGGCGAACTGGAGCCGGACCGACTTCTCCGCCGAGGTGAGCTGAGGCAGCGCACGGCTCGGCTGTGCGACGCGGAGGTAGAGCGTCGCCTTGCGCTCGTCGAGATCGGAGCCGATGAGATCGAGACCCGCGACGGGCAGCGAGCCGAGCGGCTTGCGGGTGTCGATGCCATCGACGGTGATCGCGTCGCGGCGCAGCCATACGCCACCGAGGTTGTGGTGCGAGGTCGTGATCGGCGTGTAGTCCTCGCGCATCTCGGGCAGGAGCTGGAGGCCGCTGCGCGTCCAGAAGCCCGACAGGCGCATGAAGGTCGGCTGCTCCTCGTAGAAGACATACTCGCGCAGGATCGGCAGATCGTGCTGGTAGCGGGCGATCGTGATGTCGGCGAGCGCGCCGAGGTCGACCATGCGCAGCCCGACGCGCCCGCCGTAGTAGGAGGTCGCGCCGAGGTCGCCGTCGAGCAAGCTCGGGTTGCGAAGGTCAAGCTCCTTGACGACATCGATGACCGCGTTGGCGCGCAGCGCGACCGACTGTACGGGTACGGGGTAGTTGTTGCGGCGCGCCTTGGTCGAGCGAAAGGCGGCGGGCACCAGCGCGTAGAGGAGACTGCCGCAGATGAGCACGGCGGTCAGCTGCCCGGCCCGCAGCAGGCCGCGCGCCGGTGCCGCATCCGGAGCGGACGATCGACGGGCCAGCCGCTCGGGGATCGCGCCGATCAGATCGATCGCGAGGACGAGCACGAGCGGCAAGGCGGGCGCGAGGAAGCGTCCTTCGGACATCCAGTCGCCCTGCGCGTAGATGGTGAAGAAGATCACCGCTCCGACGGAGAGCAGCGGCGCGAGGCGGCGCCGCGGATCGCCGCTGACGAACGGCGCGAGCAGGCCGAGCCCGAGGGCGGCGAGCAGGCGATACTGCTCGACGACCTTCTCGAGGTAGACCCAGCCCTTCGAGCCGCGGAGGAACCGATCGACCAGGTGCGTCGGCGCTGGCGCCTTGACGTAGAAGGTGTTGGGGAACCAGTAGCCGTAGTACGCGTAGCGCGCGACGTGGTGGAGCGCCACGGGCAGCGTCGCGAGGAGGAGGTGCAGCAGGACGCGCGCCCGGCCCATGACGGCGATGCGATAGAGCACGGCGACGCCGACGAACAGGACGCCGTCGGGGCGGGTCAGCGCCAGCGCCGCGGCGAGCACGGCCGAGACGGGGAACCGGCGAGGCTGCTCGGTCTCGGCGACGAGCGCGACGCACATCCAGACGAGCAGGCAGGTGTACAGGCTGCCCTCGAGGCCGCTCATCGCCCAGTACGGGATCGGCGTTAGCAGGGCAACGAGCGTGGCGGGCAGCGCGTCGAGCAGGCTCGGCTTGCCCCGCAGCCGCCCGAGCAGCACGGCGCTGCCGACGACGGTGCCGACCAGGCCGAGGATGCCGAGGACGTGGGACAAGCCGAACGGGTCGGCGCCGAGCTTGATGCCGAGCGCCAGCAGCGCGACCCAGAGGAAGTTCGAGTACCCCTCGACGCGCTCGGCGCCAGGGTGGACCACCAGGCCGCCGCCCTGGGCCCAGGTCCGGGCGTACGAATAGCTGATCGCCGCGTCGTCGACGAAGAAGGTGCGGAACTGCCAAGCATGAAAGATCGCACCACCGACAGCGACGGCAATCAGCAGTGCTCGAGCGATCCGAACGCCACGCACGGCGCGCAATATGGCACGGCGCCCTGATGTGCTACACATCATAGTGTGATGCGCGCAGCGCTCTTCGATCTCGACGGCACGCTCGTCGACAGTGAGCGACTCAACGTGCGCGCCCTGGCCGCGGTGCTAGCGGCGCTCGGGCGGCCGCTCACCGACGACGAGGCGGACTTCGTCATCGGGCATGGCTGGAGCGAGATCGCCCGGAAGCTCGACGAGCGGACGCCGGTCGGGCTGTCGCTGCCCGAGCTCATGCGACGCTCGGCCGAGGAGCGCCACCGCATCGTCGAGGCCGAGGGCGAAGCGGTGCTGCCGGGCGCGCGCGAGGCGGTTCGGCTGGCGCGCTCGCTCGGCCGCGTCGCCGTGGTGTCCGGGTCGAGTCGCGCCGAGATCGACAAGAGCCTGGACCTCCTCGGGCTGCGCGACATCGTCGAGCTGTTCATCGGCGCCGAGGACGTGCAGGCCGGCAAGCCGTCGCCGGAAGGCTACCTCAAGGCGGCGGCGCGGTTCGATCTGCCCGCTTCGTCCTGCATCGTGTTCGAAGACTCGACGGCGGGGCTCCGCGCTGCGCGCGCCGCGGCGATGCACGGCGTGGGCGTCGAGGCGGGCAACTTCGCGCGGCAAGATCAGAGCGCTGCCGTCGAGATCATCCCGAGCCTGGCGGTCGTCGACGAGCCCTGGCTGATCGGGCGCTGGGAGCGGCGTCGCGCATGAGGATCGACGCGCCACCCTTCGTCACGGTCTACGAGGTCGGGCCGCGCGACGGCCTGCAGAACGAGGCGGCGATGATCCCGACCGCCGACAAGGTCGCCTTCATCAACCAGCTCTCGGCGACGGGGCTGCGGCAGATCGAGATCACCAGCTTCGTCAACCCGCGCTGGATCCCGCAGCTCGCCGACGCGCCGCAGGTCGCACGTCAGATCGAGCGCAAGCCCGGCGTGCGCTACAGCTGCCTCGTGCCAAACGGGCGCGGGCTGCAGAGCGCGCTCGAAGCGGGGATGGACGAGATCGCCGTGTTCCTCTCCGCGTCGGAGACGCACAACAAGAAGAACATCAACAAGACCATCGCCGAGACGCTCGTCGCCTTCGAAGAGGTGATCGCGCCCGCCAAGGCGGCGGGGGCACGGGTCCGTGCCTATGTGTCGACGGTGTTCGGCTGTCCGTATGAGGGCCCGGTGGACGAGGGGCGGGTCGTGTCGCTGTGCCAGGAGCTGCACGGACGCGGCGCCTACCAGATCTCGCTCGGCGACACGATCGGCGTCGGCACGCCGCGTCAGGTCGGGCGCGTCGTCGAAGAGGTGCTCAAGGTGGTGCCGCAGGACGAGGTGGCGCTGCACTTTCACGACACGCGCGGCACCGCGCTGGCCAACGTCGTCGTCGGGCTGCAGCTCGGCATCGCGACCTTCGACTCGTCGGTCGGCGGCCTCGGCGGTTGCCCCTATGCGCCAGGGGCGTCTGGCAACCTGGCGACCGAGGACCTCGTCTACCTGCTGCACGGCATGGGCGTCGAGACGGGCATCGATCTCGACATGCTCGTCGACGTCTCGACGCAGATGGCGACGCTGCTCGGCCACGAGCCACCGTCGAAGTACTACAAGGCGGCGATCGGGCAGGCGGCGCGCCGCTGATCGCTCGGCGGTCCGCCCATGGCAATCAGTAGTTGAGCGCCGTCGCGTAGCCTAGGAAGACGCGCCACTGGACGCCCTGCACCTCGCGCGCCTGCAGCGTCCCGCCTGCGAGATCGAACCCGATGGCGCGCGTCGGCCCGCCCACACCGATGAGACCGACCTCGCTGTCGAACATCGTGCGTCGAAAGCCGATGGAGAAGGTCCCGCCGTAGAGATCCACCTTGTCGCCGAGACCTGAATCGAGGGTGGGTTTGGTCAGGGGTGAGTGATCGGTGTAGAAGCCGAAGCGAATCGGATTGCGGCCCCCACGCACCCAGGTCTCGAGGCCGATCGAGGCGTTGGCCGTGAACGCGTGGCGATTGACCGCGAGCACCCGGTCCGATCCCTGCTCGACGGCGGAGTTGTACGTGTGCGGCATCCAGAGCTGGACACCGATCGCGATCGCCCAGCGATGATCGACCTGCCAGCCGAGGCCAAGGTTGAGGCGGAGCGGGATCACGAAGCGCGCGGAGACCTTGACATCGCGCTGACTCGTTGCGCCGCCGAGGCCGTCGACGAAGACCGCCGTGCGCGTCGCCTCCCGGCTGTTGAAGCTGAACAGATGCTGGAGCGGCAGGTGAAGACCGACCCCCAGCCAGAGGTGTGGCCGCGGCGAGTAGCGCACTCCGAAGGCGAGCGTGTGGCCGACCGTCGTCAGCGACTGCTCGCCGCTGCCCGAGAGAAAGAAGCCGGGCTGATCTCGCTGCACGAGGTAGCTCTGCTCGATGTTGCGGTACACGGCGACGAGCGACACGCCGACCGCTGCGTTCGAGGCGATCTGGTAGCCGGCGCCCGCGTAGACCGAGTACGTCAGATCGTCGATCTTCCGCAGCACGAGGCTGCCGCTCTGGCGATCGTTGGTCACCGAGGAGAACTTGAAGCTGTACGGGGCCAGGATGCTGACGCCAAAACCCCAGCGGTTCGAGAGCCGGAGCTTGCCGAGCTTGAGCCCATGCACCTCCATGCTGAGGTTGGCCGGGATCACCTGAAAGGCCATGTAGCGATAGCTGACGTTCTGTCCGTAGGCGTCACGCTGGGTGCCACCGAGCAGGCCGTAGAGAGAGCCGGACATCTGGACGCGGACGCGCGGCCCGGAGGCGACGGCGGCGGGGTTGTAGTAGAGGCTGGCCGAGCCCTCGCCGAGGGCGGTCAGCGTGCCGCCCATGCCGAGGCCGCGCGGCGCGACGGGATAGCCCTGGTAGCCAGACTGCGCGCGCACGCGAGCCGGTGCGACGGTGAGCAGGAGCGCGACGCAGCCGAGGAGCGAGCGCCGCGCGAGGAGGATCCCCGAGCGCAACAGGAGCCTAGTGGCCGGCCTCGACGAGCTCGCCGCGCTCGCCGCCTGCGGCGTTGGGGTGGAGGAAGGCCACCTTGTGGCCGCGCGCGCCCGGGCGAGCCTGGCGATCGATCAGCTCGACGCCGCGCGCCGCCAGCTCGTCGAGCGCCGCGTCGATGTCGTCGACGGCAAACGCGATGTGGTGCAGCGCCGCCTTGCCGCGGTTGCGCTCGAGGAACTTGTGGAGGCCGACGTTGCCCTCCTGCGGCGCGATGAGCTCGATGCAGGCGTCGGCCTCGGCCTCGGTGAGCAGGAAGCCGACGTCCGTCTTCTGGTTGGCGACGCTCTCGACGGGACCGAGCTGCAGCGGCAGGAGCGCGCGCCACAGCTCGCTGGCGGCCCCTACGGACGGAGCGCAGACGGCGACATGATCGATGCGGAGGATGCGCATGCGCGCAGAGACTAGCAGAGACTAGATGAAGTTGAAGACGACGCTGAGCACGCCGACGATGATCGACGCGATGCCCAGCTTGCTGCGGATCGGCATGACCTTGGCGACGGTCTCATCCATCTTGGCCTGCGCCTGCTCGTTCTTGATGAAGGTCTTGAGCACGCCGATGCCGAAGAGGAGCCCGAGGCCCGCGCAGCAGACGCCGGTGCCGAGCCAGAGGGCCCAGCGAATCGGGAAGGTCCCGAGGAGGCCCATGTTGAGGATCGCCGAGATCACGAGCCAGACACCCCACAGCGCCGAGACCGCGCCGAACCAGCCCTGATACGGGGCCATCTTCGCGATCAGCTCCTTCGCGTCCGGCTTCTTGGCGATGATGATGTCCGCAGCACCGAGCACTCCGAGAACTACCAGCCAGATTCCGCCAAACAGGCCCATGGTCTCACTCCCCTTTTGGAAGGTTGATGGCCCTGGAGGGCCGCTATCGGAGTGTCACGACACTCCGGCCCGCCATGTTAGCGGGGTGTCGAATGCGATTCGAGAAAAATCGCGCTCGGATGGGGAACTACAAAAGTGTGGGGTAACTGCAAGGCACGGCGGGGCTATATAAGAAACCTCAGGTCGCTACGCAAAGCTTGCGCGGCGTAGCGCGCGTGGGATCACGTCGCGGTCGACCAGCGGGACCGCGTGCCCGACATCGGGCAGGACCTCGAGGGTGGCGCCACGGATGCGAGCGGCGATCCGGCGGCTGTTCTCGGGGCGGATGAGGATGTCGTCATCGCCGGTGACGACGTGGGTCGGGCAGGCGATGTCGGCCAGGCGTGGCCCGGTCGAGTGGAGGAGCGCGGCGGAGAAGTGCGACAGGAAGGTCTTGGGATCGAGCGGATCGATGGCAAACGCCTTGTTCCATTCGACGAAGAGCTGGCGGGCGCGCGGCAGATCCTTGCGTGAAAGGAGCAGGCGGTCGAGCCGCGGATCGGCCTTCTTGCGCAGCGGCGCGGTCAGCAGCGTGTAGAGAGCCATCGGGTGTGGCAGCTTGGCGACCGGTATGCCCGGGCTGGTCGCGACGAGCACGAGTCCAGCGACACGCTCTGGGTGGTTGAGCGCGACGTGCTGCGAGATCATGCCGCCGAGCGAGGTACCGACGACGATCGCCCGATCGATGCCGGCGTGATCGAGCACCGCAACGGCGTCGCGTGCGAGCTGCGCCATCACGTAGCGCGTGCGCGGGCGATCGCTCTTGCCGGTGCCGCGGTTGTCGATCGCGACGACGCGGCGCGGGCGGTCGGCGTCCTGCGCGATGCGCTCGGGCAGATCGAACCAGAACCGCGACGACATGCCGAGGCCGTGCACCAGCAGCACCGGCAGCGCCTCTGTCGGCTTCGTTGGAGTGGCGTCGCGATAGTAGAGGCGGGTTCCGTCGTTGCTCTGCGCAAAGGCCATGTCGTCTGTCCAGCTTAGACGATCTCGGGCCCGGCTTGGGGCCGGCGGCGACGTCGCAGCCGGTCGCCGAGCCACAGCAGCAGCAGGGCCGGTCCGGGCGAGGACTGGCAGCCAGACTTCGGCTTGGGGGTCGGGTTGGGGCTCGGGTCCGTCGCAAAACAGGGGCGCGCCTCGTCATAGGTCTGCGCGCGATTGGCGAGCGCCAACATGTAGGCACCAGCACCGAAGCCGACCATCGGCCACGCGCCGGCGACGCTCCCGATCTCGCCGTTGCTCGGCTTGGTGTTGAGCAGCTCGGGCAGGAGATAGTGGCTGCGCCGCCCGACCTCGGTGACATGGTCAAGGAGCTTGTCTGCCTGCGCGGTGCGACCGGCGAGGCGGAGCGCTTGCTGCAGCCGCAGGTCGATCATGATCCACTCCTGCGAGTCGTAGTCGCCGCCGTCGTCGTTGCGGATGTAGCCGCCGCTCGCGGCGGCGAGCGGAGCGAGGCCGTCGAGGGTCGCGGCGATCGCCGGATCGGCGACGTCGAGCAGACCGAGGTTGATCGCCTCGACCACGATGGCGTCGAGGTACCCGGTGCCCGAGAGCAGCTCCTCCTTCGAGCTGGCAAGCAGCAGCTTGCTGTCGACGAGCTGGCTGCGGATGGCTCCAGCGATCTGGGTCGCGCTCTTGGCGAGCTGCTTGGCGCGGGTCGGGTCGCTCTCGCCGAGCATCGCCGACAGGTCGCACAGGCCGCGCGCGGCCGTGATCGAGGTGTACGCGTACTGCTTGCGCTTCTGCCAGTGCACCTCCCAGATCGACGCGTCGGCGGCGATGAGGCCGTTCGACTCGACGTTGGCGACGAGCGGCGTGGCGATGAGATCGTCGAGCACGGTGCGGAAGGGTTCGTCGGCGCGGGTCTTTCCATCGAACCAGCCCGGGCTCGCGTCCCACAGCGCGCGGCTCGACCACAGGAAGCTGCCGAAGCCGTCGTACTCGGGGTTCGGCCCATCGGCGTTCCAGTCCGACTCCTCCTGGCCGTCGCCGAAGTAGCGCGTCACCGAGATGCGGTAGGGGCGCCCGACGTACTCCTGATAGCTGCCGGCCTCGGCGTTCAGGAAGAACTCGACGGCGTCGCGCGCTTCGTCGAGGTGGCCAGCGGCGAGCAGCGCCTGGATCGCGTACTGTGCGTCGCGCACCCAGGCGACGTGCCAGATGCCGGGGGGCAGGCTCGCCAGGATCATCCCGTGGCCTTTTTGCTTGGGCACCTCGCTATACGGCTCGCGGATCAGCGCCATGCGGAGCACCGACTCGGACTGGCGCCACAGGTGGGTCTCGTCGGTGGACAGGCCGAGCGGCGCGGGCTTTCGCCACGCCTCGTGCTCGGCGAGCGCGGCGGTGACGAGGGCCTCGGCGGATCGATTGTCAATGTACTTGACTACATCGGCGCGCGCCGCGCTCGCGTCGCCGTCGGTGTAGACGAGCGCGACGCCCCAGGTCACCGTCGCGCCCGCGGCGAGGGTGCCGAGGTTCTTCTGCCAGAGCAGCGTCAGATCGTTGCCGCTCGCGCTGCGCGGTGAGTCGGCGAGATCCTGTCCGAGCTTGACCCGGCCGTACCCGGAGCCGGCGCAGTCGGCGCGGTCGAACCCACCGATCGGCAGGTGCACGACGCTGCCTCCGCCTGGGCCGGTCTCGACGGCGTGGTCGGCCGCAAAGGTGATCGACTCGCCGTCGGCGCCCGGATCGGGGCGGCCTGCGCCGAGCTTCACGTTGGGGTTGAAGAAGACCGTCGCGTCGAGCGGTCCGCTCGTGGTGTTGCGGACGCGCACGACCGACACGAGCACGTTGCGCTGCGCCTCGAAGGGCAGGAAGTAGAGCGACTCGGCCTCGAGGCCGCCGACGGTGGCGACGGCGCGCACCACGTGGCTGTCGTCGAGATAGCCGAGCTCGGTCTGCGTCGTCTCCGAGAGCCACGCCGCCTGCGACCCGGCGCGCAC
>CAZPEY010000140.1:9642-13681 GCA_964585665.1 uncultured Polyangiaceae bacterium
CCGAGAGCCACGCCGCCTGCGACCCGGCGCGCACACCGAAGTAGAGATCGTAGACCAGATCGCGGCGGGGCACGCCCTCGCCCTTCGGATCCTGTCCGGGGCGCAGGTACCGATACGGGCGCTCCAGCCAATCGGTCACCCGTTGCTGGGAACCGTCGAAGACGACGAAGCCGTGGCCGTTGCCGGAGGGGAGCTGCGTGATGGTGCTGGGGGCGGCGTGCGCGACTGCTGCACCGCACACGAAGAGCGCGAGGGCGACGCGGCTCATGGCGCGAGCACCATGCTCTGACGCTGTCCCGGATCGAGCTGGAGCTGGCCGCCTTGCACGGTGAGCGCGACGCTGCTCAGCCGATCCTTGAACACGGTGCCGTCGGCGACGCCCATCTCCGACGGGATCGGCATCGCCACCGGGGCGCTGCGCTTGCCACCGCGGTTGATCACGACGAGCGCGACACTGCTCCCCGACTGGCGCGCGTAGACGTAGAGGTCGTCGTCGATCCACAGGGTGCGGCGAGTGCCCCGGCGGAGCGCGACCAGCTCCTTGCGCGCCGCGCCGAGGAGCTTGGCGTGGTCGAGCGTCGCCGACTCGAACGACGACAGCCCCGTCCACTTCATGAAGCGGCGGTTGTCTGGATCGGCCGCACCGGGCAGGCCGAGCTCGTCGCCGTAGTAGAGGAGCGGCACGCCCGGCTGGGTGAAGAGGAAGGTGAGCGCCAGGCGCAGCCGCTCGTACGGCTCACTCGTCGATGGAGAAGGCGGCGGATCGAGCCACGCTTGCTCCTTGGGATCGGGGGCGAGCTGACCGGCCGCCTGGGTGATGAAGCGCGCCACGTCGTGGTTGCCGAAGAAGGGGGACATCGGCACGCCGGCGAACCAGCTGTCGGTCGCGTTGGCGGCCGCCTCGAGGCTGCGCATCGACTGGCTGTAGGTGCCGAGCGATCCGAGCACGTTCCAGTAGATCGGGAAGTCGAACTGCGCGTGCAGCTTGTCGGCGCCGATGTACTTCTGGATCAGGGAGCGACCGCCGTCGTCGCCGCCGGTGAAGGTCTCACCGACCAGGTAGGTCAGCGGCCCGGCGTGCTCGAACTCGGCGCGCAGCTTGGCGCGCAGGCGCCGCGTCGGCGCGAGGACGAAGTGCTTGACCGCGTCGACGCGAAAGCCATCCACGTCGTAGTGGCGCACCCAGTCGAGCGCATCCTCGATGAGCTGCTCGGTCGCCTCGAAGCTCTCGTAGTTGACGTCCGGGAGGTAGTCGGTGAACCAGCAGTCGATGGCGTGCGTGTCCCAGTCACACGGCCCGCAGACGCAGGAGCCGTCGCCGGAGAACCAGCCGTCGCTCTTGTGCGCCGCGTAGTACGGATGATCCTTGTGGACGTGGTTGAGCACGAGATCGACGAGCACCCGCATGCCGTGCTCGTGCGCGCTCTTGACGAGCGCCGCGAACGCCGCGTCCCCTCCCCAGCGTTCGTCGACGGTGTCTGAGGACGCTGGCCAGTAGCCGTGGTAGCCGGAGTAGAGGCGCTTGTCGCTGCCCGGGTAGGCGCCCGTCGGGTTGCGGTTCGGCGGCGAGATCCACAGCGTGCGCACGCCGAGCGCTTCGAAGTATCCCGCCTCGATCTTCTGCTGGATGCCCTGCAGGTCGCCGCCCTCGAAGTTGGCGCGCGCGTCGATGTCCGCCACCGTCTGGTTGTTGCTCGGGTCGCCATCGTAGAAGCGATCCGTGAACGGGAAGTAGAGCAGGCCGTCGCGATAGTCGAACGGCTCGTCCTCGATCCAGAAGGGGACGAACAGCGTCTTGGCGTGATGGCCCGCCTTGTCCTCCGCGTCGACGACGAGCCGGTGCTTCTGCTTGGCGAGGCCCTCGGCGCTGACCGAGAGCAGGTTGCCTTCGCGGGTCACGGTGGTGGCGGCGGCGTCGAGGAAGACGTCATAGGCCGCGAGCCCCGACCCATCGGCGCCGTCGACGTAGCGGATCTTCGCGGCGAGCTTGCCGTCGACCGTCTTGCTGAGCGAGACGAACTCGAGCAGCGGCGTCTTGCAGTCGTCGACCTCGAGCGCCGAGTTCTCGATGCCGCTGACGTACTTGGTGTACGGGTTGTTCGGGTCGAGGATCCAGTCCTTGCCGTCGAGGACGAGCTTGTAGGCGTAGCTGCCGGGCGGCAGGTCGAGGGTGGCGCTGTAGAAGCCTCCGCCGTCAGGGCCCTTCATCGGCGTCTTGGTCGGATCGAACTTGTTCCATTCGCCGCCGAGCTCGAGCTTGCTGACGCTGCGGTCCGGCTTCCACTTGATCACCGACTTGCACGAGCGCTTGTCGACGACACCGCCGTCGCTGGTCGGGTCGGTCATCGTCGATTCGCCGCACGCGGCGACGGCTACCAAGGCGCAAAGAGCGTACTTCACGGCGCGGGCGTAGCGCGCTCCGCCGTCGGTGTCAACGCAGCGGATCACACCTCAGTAGCGATCGCCGTCGCCCTTGGGCGCGCTTGGCCAGGGCTTGCCGGTCGTGCCGTTGATCGTCGTGCCACCGAAGCTCACCATCGGGCCGACGCTGCGCACGAAGTGGTACGGGAAGTTGAGCGTCGGCTCGGAGAGCTTGTCGAGGCGCTTGCGCTGCTCGGCCGTGAGCGCGACGTCGAGGGCGGCGAGGTTCTGATTGAGTTGCTCGAGTGTCCGTGCGCCGACGATCGTCGCGGTGACGCCGGGGCGCCCCTGCACCCAGGCGAGGGCGACCGCCGCGGGCGTCGTTTGGAGCTCGCGCGCCACGTCGACGAGGCCGTCGATGATCGTGTACAGCCGCTCGTTGAGCAGCGACTCGACGCCGCTCCGATCGCCCTTCTGCTGGCCGGCGTTGGCGCGCGTGTACTTGCCCGACAGCAGGCCCTGCTTGAGCGGTGACCACGGCGTGATGCCGAGGCCGAGCTCCTCGGCGCAAGGGACGAGCTCCCCCTCGATGGTGCGCTCGGCCAGCGAGTACTCGAGCTGCAGCGCGATCACCGGCGAAAAGCCGCGGAACCTCGCGATCGTCTGCGCCTCGGCCACCTTCCACGCCGGCGTGTCGGAGAAGCCGACGTAGCGCACCTTGCCGGCGGCGACCAGATCGTCAAGCGCGCGCAGCGTCTCCTCGATCGGCGTCAGCCGGTCCCAGCAGTGCAGCCAGTACAGGTCGATGTAGTCGGTCTGCAGCCGGCGCAGCGACTCCTCGCACTGCGCGAAGATCGCCTTGCGGCTTGCGCCGCCACCGTTCGGATCGCCGGGGAACAGGTTGGCGAAGAACTTGGTCGCCAGCACGACCCGATCGCGGCGGCTCGGCACCCGCCCCAGGTGATCGCCGAGGATCTTCTCGGAGTGGCCCTTGGTGTAGGCGTTGGCGGTGTCGATGAAGTTTCCGCCCCGATCGAGGAAGGTGTCGAGGATGCGCTGCGACGTCGCTACGTCCGAGCCCCAGCCCCAGTCGTCACCGAAGGTCATCGCGCCGAGGCAGAACGGGCTGACGCGCAGGCCGGAGCGTCCCAGGGTCACGTAGTGATTGAGCGGCATGACGGCTTCATAGCGCAGGTTGGCGCATGGCGGACGCTGCATTATCCTCAAGGGACGATGAGCGCCAGGCGGCACCGGCCTTCGGCCTTTGGCGCGCGCGTTGCTGGATTGCGCCGAGAGCGCGTCCATGCGTCGCCGCGCTTTCACGACGGGCAGTTTCGCAACACCAAGCCCATCACCATGACGCCACAAGGCAACCCGCTGCCGCTGCTCGGTGAGTATTTTTTTGCAACGCAGCAGCGAGTGCCCGAACGGGTCCTGCCCACCGTCGATCCGCGGCCCTGGTGGGCGGCGCGTCCCGAGACCGGGCTGCGCGCGACGTGGATCTCGCACAGCACGGTGCTGCTCGAGATGGACGGCGTGCGTGTCCTGACCGATCCGGTCTTCGGCGAGCGCGCCTCACCCGTGTCGTTCGCGGGACCGAAGCGGTTCCAGGCGGCGCCGGTCCGCATCGCGGATCTGCCGCGGCTCGACGTCGTGCTGGTCTCGCACGACCACTACG
>CAZPEY010000141.1:0-8372 GCA_964585665.1 uncultured Polyangiaceae bacterium
GACCGTCTGGCGCCAGGCCGACAAGTTCCACGTGCCGCGCCTGGCGTTCGTCAACAAGATGGATCGGGTCGGCGCCGACCTGGTCAACGTCCTCGATCAGATGCGGACCAAGGTCGGTGCCAAGCCGGCGCTCCTGCAGTGGCCGATCTACGCGCAGGTCGCCTCGGTCTCCACCGACGCCGAGTTCCTCGGCCACGTCGATCTGCTGACGTTGAAGGAGATCCACTATTCGGGCGAGGAAGCGGAAGAGCCCGAGGAGCGCGAGCTCGATCCACGTCGTCACGACGAGGTGATGAGCTGGCGCGACACCCTCATCGAGACGATCGCCGACGTCGACGATCAGATCGCCGAGGCCTACCTGGCCGGCGAGGCGATCGCCGTCGACGTGCTCAAGGCGGCGATCCGGCGCGCCACGCTCGGGCGCAAGATCGTCCCGGTGCTCTGCGGAGCCGCGCTGCGCAACCGCGGCATTCAATCGCTGCTCGACGCGGTCGTCGACTATCTCCCATCTCCACTCGATGTGCCGCCCGTCCACGGCGTCAAGCCGGGCACCGATGAGGTCGTCGAGCGGCCGCCGGACGACAAGCTGCCGCTGTGCGCGTTGGCCTTCAAGGTGGCGATGTTCGAGGGGCGCAAGACCGTGTTCGTGCGCATCTACTCGGGCAAGCTCGCCGCCGGCGATGACGTGTTCAACGTCCGAATTGGCAAGAACGAGAAGGCGGCGCGCCTGTTCCTGGTCCACGCCGACCGTCGCGAGAAGCTCGACGAGGCGTCGGCCGGCATGATCGTCGCGGTCATGGGCCTCAAGGACACTGCGACGGGGGACACCCTGTGCAAGCCCGGCTCCCCGCTGCTGCTCGAGCGCATCGACACCTACGAGCCGGTGATCTCCTCGGCGATCGAGGCCGCCTCGACCGCCGACAAGGACAAGCTCGAGCAGGCGCTCGCCAAGCTCACCGACGAGGATCCGACCTTCCGCGTCCGCGTCGACGAGGAGACTGGGCAGACCTTGATCTCCGGCATGGGCGAGCTCCACCTCGAGATCATGCACGACCGCATCGCGCGTGAGTACGGCGTGCAGACGCGCCTCGGCCGCCCGCAGGTCATGTATCGCGAGACGGTGATGCGCGACGCCGCTGGCGATGGCAGGATCGATCGCGTCAACCCGGAGAACGAGACCGATCACATCTTCGGCGAGGCCGAGGTGCGCATCCGGCCGCTGCCGCGCGGCTCGGGCATCAAGGTCATCGACGCCGTGCCGCCGCCCCCGTCGGACATGCCGGGCCCGCTGCGGGCCAAGTATCCGATGGCGCAGAAGGCCGCCAAGGAGGGCCTCACCGAGGCCGTGCGCATGGGACCGTCGGGCTATCCGCTCGAGGACGTCGAGGCGACGCTCGTCTCGATCACGCCGCGCGACGACGTCAAGACGGACGTCGGCTGGCGGATCGCGGCGCAGACCGCGCTGCGCAAGGCGATCGCGTCGGCGCAGCCGGCGCAGCTCGAGCCGATCATGGCGGTCGAGGTCGTCACGCCCGAGGAGTTCCTGGGCGACGTGCTCGGCGATCTGGCGTCGCGCCGCGCTGCGATCGAGGACGTCGGCGTGCGCGGACCGGCGCGCGCCATCGTCGCCAAGCTGCCGCTGCGCGCGCTGTTCGGCTACGCGACGGCGGTGCGCTCGGCGTCGCAGGGGCGGGCCACCTTCACGATGAAGTTCGCGCGCTTCGACGCGTGGGCCTAGCGAGACCGTAGACTTGTCCTTGCCGCTCCCCGCCCTTCGCGTTATCCCGAACGCGATGCAGTTGGTCGACGGGTACGCCCGACAGGTCAGCTACCTACGCCTGTCGCTGACCGACCGGTGCAACTACCGGTGCACCTACTGCATGCCGGAGGAGGGCGTTGCCGTCGAGCCCAAGGCGGACCAGCTCACCGCGCCGGAGATCGCACGGCTGGTGCGGGCGCTTCAGCCGCTCGGGCTCAAGCGGGTCCGTCTCACCGGGGGCGAGCCGACGATCAGGCCGGATCTCGTCGAGATCGTCGCCGGCCTCGGCGAGCTCGGGCTGGACGACCTGGCGATGACCACCAACGGCGAGCGCCTCGGCGAGCTGGCCGGGCCGCTGCGGCGGGCCGGCCTCCAGCGCCTCAACGTCAGCGTCGATTCGCTCGATCCGCAGCGCTTCCTGGCGATCACCCGTCGGGGAAAGCTCGACCGCGTCCTGGCCAGCCTCGAGGCGGCGCGCGCCGCCGGCTTTGCCTCCATCAAGCTCAACACCGTCGTGCTCGGCGGGCAGAACGACGATGAGCTGCCGGCGCTGTGTCGGTTCGCCTGGCAGCACCAGATGATCCCGCGCTTCATCGAGGAGATGCCGATGTCCGACGGCGCGCTCTTTTCGCGCGGCCGCTTCGTGCCGGCCCGCGTGATGCGCGAGCGCGTCGAGGCTGCCTTCGGGGAGCTCGTCCCCGAGGCGCGAGGCGCCGTCGCGGGTGTCGGCCCGGCGCGCTACCTGCGCACCAGAGCGGGGGCTCGCGTCGGGTTCATCAGCGCCGTCACCGAGCCCTTCTGCGACACCTGCAACCGCGTCCGCATCAGCGCCACCGGGCGACTGCACGCGTGCCTTTCGTCCGATGACCAAGTAAACTTGCTTGACGAATTGCGCGGAAAGGACGGCGGCTCCGACGAAGTTCTCGTCGAGCGCGTCCGTGCTGCACTGCAAAACAAGGTCGAGAGCCACCGCTTCTCGTCGTGCGGCTCGGGGGCACCCAAGAAGCACATGGTCACGATCGGCGGCTAAAAGGAAACAGCCATGGCATCCAACAAGCTTCTCTCCGGGCTCGTCTCGCTCGCCGTCGTCGGCGGCGGGATCGGCTACCTGTTCTACTCCTCGCAGGGCGAGGCCTTCGAGTACTACAAGCACGTCGACGAGGTGCAGCGCGAGCTGCCGACGCTCAAGGGGCGGCGCCTGCAGCTCCACGGCTACGTGCAGCCGGGCTCGATCATGCGCAAGCTCGATCGCGACCACCAGCAGATGGAGTACAAGTTCACCATCATCAACTGCGACGTGACGATGCAGGTCCGCTACGCGGGCCTCGTGCCGGACACGTTCAAGGAGCGCGCCGAGGTGGTGTTGAAGGGCAAGCTCGAGAATGACGATCTGTTCGTCGCCAACGAGATCTCGGCCAAGTGCCCGTCCAAGTACGAGTCGAAGGTCGACTCGGCTGCGTCGACGATGTGCACCAAGAGTGATCACGCGCCGAAGAAGGTCGAAGCGTCGAGCGGCGAGACCAAGCTCGCCGGCGCGACGAACGGAGCGACGAACTAGTGGCGTCGCCGGGCAATATCGTCGCTGCGGTCGGTCAGGGCGGCCTCCTCGCGGCGCTGGTCGCGTCGCTCTACACCGTCGGCGCCGCGGTGGCCGGCGCGCGGCGCGGCAACAAGCGCCTCGTCGACTCGTCGATCGCGGCGGCCTACGCGACCTCGGCGCTGACCGCGCTCGGCTCGTGGGTGCTGCTGTTCCACATCGCGACCGATGACTACTCGCTGCGCTACGTCGCGCGCCACTCGGACTCGACGATGCCGTGGTACTACAAGCTCACGTCGTTCTGGGGTGGGCTCGACGGCAGCCTGCTGTTCTGGGCGGTCTTGCTGGCGCTGTTCTCGGGCCTCGCCATCCGCACCAACCGGACGCGCCACCCGGCGCTGATCCCGTACGTCACCGCGATCCTCTACTTCGTCGTCGCCTTCTTCCTCTTCCTCGTCGTCTTCGAGAAGCCGCCCTTCGAGAGCTTCCTCACCGAGGCGCCGCGCGTTGGCAAGGGCATGAACCCGCTCCTCCAGAACCCGTACATGGCGACGCATCCGCCGTCCCTCTACCTCGGGTTCGTCTCGGCGACGGTGCCGTTTGCGTTCGGCGTCGCCGCGCTCATCACCGGTAACCTCGACGACAGCTGGCTGCCGTCGGTGCGGCGCTGGGTGCTGCTGTCCTGGTACTTCCTCTCGCAGGGGCTGATCCTGGGCTCGCTGTGGGCCTACGAAGAGCTCGGGTGGGGCGGCTACTGGGGCTGGGATCCGGTCGAGAACGCGGGCTTCCTGCCGTGGCTGACGTCGACGGCGTTCCTGCACTCGATCATGGTGCAGGAGCGGCGCGGCATGCTCAAGGTGTGGAACGTCTCCTTGGTGATCACGACGTTCCTGCTGACGATCATCGGCACCTTCATGACGCGCTCGGGGATCGTGCAGTCGGTGCACGCCTTCGGGCAGGACACCGAGCTGGCGATCATCTTCCTCATCTTCATGGGGACGGTCTTCATCTTCTCGTTCGGCTTCGTGATCTACCGGCTGCCGCTCCTGCGCTCGCGCAGCGAGCTCGACTCCTGGGTGTCGCGCGAGTACGCCTTCCTCCTCAACAACTGGGTGCTGCTCGCCGCCGCCTTCTTCGTGTTGACCGCGACCCTGTTCCCGACCATCTCGGAGTACTTCGTCAAGGAGCGCATCACCGTCGGGCCGCCGTTCTTCACCAAGTGGATGACGCCGATGGGGCTCATCCTGCTCTTCTTGACGGGCGTGGGGCCACTGATGGCGTGGCGACGCGCGACGGTGTCGCACCTCAAGGACCAGTTCGCCTTCCCCGGGATCACGGGCGTGTTGACGGCGGTGGTGCTGGCGTTCGTCCCGGGGATGGCGGTGCGCTCGCGCTTCCTGACCGACAAGCTCGAGCTGCCGGTGGCGATCGTCTGCTTCGCGCTGTGTGCGTTCGTCACCGCGACGGTGGCGCAGGAGCTGTGGCGCGGCTCGGCGGTGCGCCAGAAGCGCACGGGCCTCGACATCTTCACCGCGATGGTCGGCCTCGTCGTGCGCAACAAGCGGCGCTACGGCGGCTATGTCGTCCACCTCGGCATCATGCTGATGTTCATCGGCTTCGCCGGTGACGCGTACAAGCGGGAGAGCGAGGTCACCCTCGAGAAGGGCGGCACGGCCAAGATCGGCCGCTACAAGCTGCGCTACGACGGCCTCTTCACCTCGCGCGACTCGCGCAAGGAGATGATCACCGCCAAGGTCGTGGTCTTCGTCGGGGATGAGACCAAGCCTTACGCCGAGCTCGAGCCGGCCAAGTGGGCCTTCTTCGGCCACGACGAGGAGCCGCCGACGACGGAGGTGGCGATCCAGCGCACGCTGCTCGAGGATCTCTATGTCGTGCTCGCTGGCTTCGACAGCAAGCAGGGCCTCGCCAACCTGAAGCTGGTCGTCAACCCGCTGGTCAACTGGATCTGGCTCGGCTTCATGATGCTGGCGTTCGGGACGGCGATCGCGTTCCTGCCCGATCGCGACCCGGCGCCCGACTCCGACAAGTCCGGCAAGGCCGACAACGCCGAGAAGACCGCCTAGCCGCTCATCTAGAGCCCCCGCCCCCGACAGAGATCTGATAGAGAATCCTCCACCCATGTTCGCCCATGTCCGATAAGAAGCCCCCCCAGCGGCGTTGGTTGGCCGCCGTCGTCGCCGGCGCCGTGGGCCTCGCTGTGCTCGTCTACGTCTCGATCGAGATCGGCGACGTCTCGACGGGTGCGGCGCTGCTCGCGATCGTCGCAGCGACGCTGGTGGGCGCGCTCTATTGGCTCGGGCGCGCCGTGCAGATCCTCTTTGACGAGACGGCGCCGACCAACGACGAGACGCTGCGGGTCGAGGGGCGGCTGCGGCGCGAGCTGCAGCGCGAGAAGCGGCTGCTCCTCAAGGCGCTCGCCGAGGTCGAGCTCGACTACGACCTCGGGAAGCTCTCGGAGAAGGACTATCGCGAGGCGAGCGCCAACTACCGCGCCCGCATCGCGCGCATCTTCCGGCAGCTCGATGCGGGCTCGGACTACGAGGCGCTCGTCGCCGAAGAGCTCAAGCGGCGGCGGCGGACTGCCGCGTCCGCGCCCGACAAGCAGGCGGAGGCGGAGCTCGCCGCGAGCAAGGCGGCGGCGAAGGCCAAGGTCTCCGAAGAGCCAGCGACGGCGTCGGCCGATGCGCCGTCCGACCAGGATCCCGCGGCGTCGACCTCGGCGCTCGCGCCTGCCGAGGAGGCCGCGGCCGCGCCGGCCGCGCCGTCCGGCAAGCAGTGCGGCAAGTGCAAGACCAAGAACGACGCGGACGCGGAGTTCTGCAAGAAGTGCGGGACGGCGATCGCATGAGCCTGCGAATTTTGTTGCGGTGCAGCATTCTCGCGCTCGGCGCGCTGGTCGCAGCGACGGCGAGCGCGCAGCCCATGGCGGGCGGAGCTGGCGGCGCGCCCCCGATGATGGATCCGTCCAAGATGTCCGGCATCCCGCGCCCCGACGGCGCCGTGCCCAAGGGTACCCTGACGGTGCGCCTCGTCCGCAACCAGCTCGCCAACAAGATCGTCGATCACCCGGTCGAGCTCGTCGACGGGGAGGGCAAGCTCGTCGCGACGCAGAAGACCGACGCTGAGGGGCGCGCCACCTTCGCGGGCCTCGGTCCCGGTCCCTACAACGCGCGCGCCAAGGACGCCAGCGGCCAGGAGCTCGTGTCGCAGCCGGTCCAGATGCCTCCCGAGGTTGGCGTGCGCATGATGCTGGTGTTTCGCGCCGAGGAGCTCGGCGTACCCGATGGCACCGCCCGCCTGGACAAGAGCCTGCCCGCCGGCACGGTGCGGGTCGAGGTGCAGGACGACAAGGGCGCGCCCGTCGATGGCGTCGAGGTGCAGCTCGTGCGCGCCACCGCCAACACGGGCGACGTCGAGCAGTCCGACAAGAAGACCGACAAGGGCGTCGCGCTCTTCACCGCCCAGAAGACCGGCGCGACCTATGGCTATCTGCTGCAGGTCCTCGGCCCGAGCGGCAGCAAGCAGCAGAGCCCGCCGTTCCGCCTGCCCGACAACCTCGGCATGCGCGCGGTCTTTCAACGTCGCCTGGTCGCGCAGGACACCTCGACGCTCAAGCTCGAGCGCGGCAGCCACCTGCTCATGGAGGTCGGTGATCAGGTGCTGCAGGTGATCTGGCTCCTGCAGATCGACAACAGCGGCGGCACCGCGGTCGATCCGGGGCCAAGCGGTCTGCGCATCCCGCTGCCCGCCAAGGCAGCCTCGATCTCGCTCGGCGAGGACGCACCGCCGGGCCGGAGCGTCGATGGCAAGTCGGTCGTGTTGAAGGGACCGATCGCGCCCGGGCGTACCGAGGTGCGGATCTTCTTTGCTCTGCCCTACGACACCGACAGCGTCGAGGTGGCGCTGCCGCTGCCCCTGCCGCTGGCCGAGCGAGCCGCGATCGTCGAGCAGATCGACGGGATGACCGTCTCCTCGCAGGGCCTGACCTCGGAGCGGCGCGAGCTCGGCGGCAAGCCGCTGCTGCTGATGCGTGGCCCGGGCGCGCCGGCGGGCGACACGTTCGTGCTCAAGCTGAGCGGGCTGCCGATGCCCGATCGGCGGGCGCGCAACGGCGCGATGCTGCTGGCGCTGGTCATGTTGATCGTGGGGCTCGGCGTCGCGTTCTCGGGGCCCGAGGCGGATCAGCGCCGCGAGACGCTGATGGCGCTCGAGGCCGAGCGCGATCGACTCTTCGATGAGGCCGCGGCCCTCGACGACGGGCCGGCGCTCAAGAAGAAGCTCGAGCGGCTCGCCCTGATCTACCGCAAGCTGGACGAAGGCTAGCCTTGGCGGTTGGGCGGATCGTCGGTCGGAACGTCGAGCGCCACTTCGGCAGGACCCGCGTCCTTACCCGCGCGAGCTTCGAGCTCCTCTCCAAGCAGAGCATCCTGCTGCTCGGGCAGAACGGCGCCGGCAAGTCGACGCTCCTGTCGTTGCTCGCCGGATTGGATCGGCCCGATGGGGGAGAGATCCTGCTCGACGACGCGCCGCTCGGCCTCGATCACCGACGGGAGATCGGCTTCCTGGCGCACGACAGCCGCTGCTACGCCGATCTGACGGCGCACGAGAACCTGCTGCTCGTCGCGCGCCTGTGCGGCCTGCCCGATGCGGCGCAGGCGGCCGCCGAGATGGTCAAGCATGTTGACCTTGTCGCCGCCGCCGACCGCCCGGCGCGCACCTACTCGCGCGGCATGCTGCAGCGCCTGGCGCTCGGCCGCGCCCTCATCCATCGCCCGTCGGTGCTCCTGCTCGACGAGCCGTTCACCGGCCTCGATCGCGAGAGCCAGGAGCGGCTGCGGACGACGCTGCTCGCCGAGCGCGCGCGCGGCACGCTGCTCTGCCTGGTCAGCCACGACTTGCAGGCGCTCGATGGGATCTGCGATCGGGTGCTCGGGATTCGGCGCGGGCGCGTCGAAGAGCTGGCGGCGGCGGGCGCGGCGCGCAGCGCCGCGGAGCTGATCGAGATCTACGCGGCGTACTCGGCGCGCAGCTAGAGCGAAGCAGACAGCCGCGGAT
>CAZPEY010000141.1:8472-13605 GCA_964585665.1 uncultured Polyangiaceae bacterium
GGGTTAGTCGAAGTCGAACGGGTACGACTTGCCGTTGACCTCGCCCTTGCCGTCGCAGGCGCTGTGAAACTCGAAGCGCGTGATCTTGGGGATGAAGCCCGACACCTCGGTGATGGAGCCCGAGCCCGCGGTCGGGTTCTGGTCGCAGCTCGGATCGATCACGACCCCGTCGAAAGACGCGGCCTTGGCGGAGGCCCCGAGGCCGGCGGCGCCCGAGGCCGCGGTGCTCTTGATGGTCAGGATGTCGTCGCTCGCCTCGGCGGTGCCCATGGTGTCGACGACCACTTGCCAGCTGCTCGCTCCGCCGACTGCGGCGTTGCTCGCTCCCGCGCGCGCCTGCGCGGTGGAGCCGGAGTACTGAACGGTGATCGTGTCGCCGCTCTGGCTGCTCGAGATCGACGTGACCGAGGTGAGCGCGACCGTGTTGTTGCCCGCAGCCGCGCGAACGTCGACGAATTGCGCCTGCACGGACGCGCTGCTCTGCGAGCTCCAGCTGCCGCTGACGGTGATCTGGCCCGAGGCGGCGCCGCCGAGCGGCAGCTCGCAGCCCGCGCCGAGGGTCACGGTGGCCGCGCCGTCACACGGGAAGCTCGTGCACGCCTTGGTCACCTGGACGCAGGGGGCGGTCGTGCCGGCGACGGCCGTGACGGCGAGCGACACGCCGCGCGCGGTGAGCGCCGCCGCCGCGATGCCCTGCGCGGGCTCGCGAAGCGGGTTGCCGGAGCTACAGCCACCGATGAGAAAGAGGAGTCCGACGAAAGCGAAGCGAGGGGTCGACATGAGCACCTCCCCGGCCATCATCGCAGCAAGCGGGCGCCCGCGCGATGATCCAGGTCACGGTGCGGGGGATCGGCGCGACTACTCGTCCTTCTCGCAGCCGCAGCCGCAGTGGTCGTCGAAGCGGTGCTCGCCAACCTTGCAGAGGAACCAGTTCGAGGCGCACTGCGACGGGCTCTGGAGCTTGTACTTCTTCGTCGCCGTCGGCGTGTAGTCGCAGGCGGGGCAGTACTTCTTGGTGCACGCGACCGTGCCGCTGTCACTGCACGAGCAGTCATTGCAGTAGTCGCTGCTCTTCCAGGTGTCACCCGCCAGATACTCGGTGCCGTTGTAGGTGCAGCCGACGTAGCAGTCTCCCGGCGCGTCGTTGCCGGGCTCCATGCAGATGTAGCCCTCGGGGCAGGCGTGCGGGTTGGTGGTGAAGCCGCCGCACTTGATGTCGTCGGGGTGGATCATCTCGCAGCTCTTCGTCGTCGTGTTGCACTGCGCGACCTTGGGCGCCTCGGCCTCGAGCAGCGCGTCCGACGGCGGCGCGCAGGACGGCAGCGGCGGGGCGCACTTGTTCGCCGAGGTGTAGGCGCTGGTGTAGCTCTTGTTCACCGCGACCCGGCGCCAGCTCTGACAGCAGCCCGGGTTGGTGATCGCGACGCAGTCGCTGTCCTTGGTGCACGCGACGTAGGTCGCCGAGGAGCCGCCGCCGGAAGACTTCTTCTTGAGCGAGACGGTGAAGGTCGTCGGGTAGGTGTTGTACTCCTGCATGAGGATGCGGTAGCGGCCCGTCGCGGGCAGCTTCTTGGTGATGCGGCTGTCGTAGGTCGACGAGCTGCGGTCGTCGTTGTAGCCGACGACGCTGGTGTTGGCGTCGACCAGCCAGATCTCGCTGTCCGAGTCGGTCGTACCGACGTCGATGGTGACGTCGTCGCCGCTCTGGCCGTCGAACCAGTACGAGCGGAAGTTCGGGTAGCCCGAGTGGTAGAAGGTCTTGCTGTCGCCGTACTTGATCTCGCCCAGGCTCTTGCTGCGCCCCTTGGGCTGCTCGTAGTCGGCCTTGCTGTCGCTGCCGTCCTCGACGAGCGTGCTGAAATCCGGCTGGTGCGCCGGCTTGCCCGGCCCACCACAGGCCGCCAACGAGATCCCCATCACCGTCGCCAATCCCCAAGCTTTTCCGCGAAACATGATCTTCTATACCCCCGAACGAGTCCGAATGAAGGCGCGTGCCTTAGCACGAGCGCAGAGAGTGCAACAGAAAAAATTTCGTGACGAACTGCGTCGAGAACAGTGGCCGAACCAGTGGCCTGGGAGCCCGCGTAGGCCGGCGCGCCTCGACGGAAAGATCGCTTGGATTGGCAAGCCTTGCGACGACGGAGCGTTTGGTTTACACGGGTGGGCGTAATGCTCATCCTCCGCCACGCCGCCTGGCTGCTCGCCAAAGACATCCGGGTCGAGCTGCGGGCGCGTGAGCTGCTGCTCTCGGTGGCGCTGTTCTCGGTCGTCATCGTGCTGGTCTTCTCATTCGCGCTGGCGACCGGGCTGCGGCCGACGATGGACGTCTGCGCGGGCATGCTGTGGACCGCGACCTCGCTGGCAGCCGTGATCGGCGTCGGGCGGGCGTTCGAGCGCGAGCGGGAGCACGACACCCTGCGTGGGCTCATGCTGCTGCCGATCTCTCCGGCGGCGATCTATCTGTCCAAGCTGCTCGGGATCTTCCTGCTCGTCTCCTTCGTGCAGACGGTGGTGTCGCTCCTCATCGTCCTGCTGTTCAACCTGCACCTGTCGCTCCAGGTGGTGGTGCCCATCGTCGTCCTGCAGCTCCTCGGTGGCCTTGGTGTCGCGGCGGTCGCGTCGCTGTTCGGTGCGTCGCTCGGCCGCGCCCGGTCGCGTGAGGTGCTGCTGCCGCTCGTGATCTACCCGCTGTCGGTGCCGGTGCTCATCGCCGGCGCGCGCGGGACCGCGGCGCTGCTCGTTGGAGAGTCGTCCGAGCTGTGGCTCAAGCTGCTGCTCGTCTTGTGCCTCGTCTTCATCACGCTCGGCCTGTGGCTGTTCGGGCTGCTGGCGGGAGATCACGGATGAACCGTCCCTACCTCGTCCTCGGCTTTGCCATCCTCGCGGCGCTCGGCTTCCTCGGTGCGACGCAGCTCATCGTCGAAGCGCCGCGCGAAGCGACGATGGGCGTCGTGCAGAAGATCTTCTACTTCCACGTCCCGTGCGCCTGGCTGTGCTTCCTGTCGGCGTTCTTGTGCGCCGCGGCGTCGGTGCGTGTCTTGACCGCCGGCGCCGCCGGGTCGGCGCGCGCTGTCGCGTGGCTCGACGCGACGGCGGAGCTGACCGTCCTGTTTGGGGCTTGTGTGCTCGTCACCGGCCCGCTGTGGGCGCGCAAGGCCTGGGGCGCGTACTGGCAGTGGGACGTGCGCCTGACGACCTCGCTCCTGCTCTGGCTGATCTTCGCCGGCGTGCTGTTCGTCCGTCGGTACGGGGGCGCAGGTGGTACGCGACTCGCCGCCGGGCTGGCGATCTTCGGCGCCGCCGACGTGCCGCTCATCTACGCGTCCGTCAGCCTGTGGCGGACGATTCACCCCAAGACCACCGTCGTCAAGACGCTCGAAGCCGAGATGCGGCCCGCCTTCTGGACGTCGCTGCTCACCTTTACCATCGCGTACGTCGTGCTGCTCGCGATGCGCGTCGCGCTGTCGCACGCCGAGCGTCGGCTCGACGAGGTCCATCGCGCCGCCGAAGACCTGGAAGATCTGGAGGCCTAACGTGAAGTGGCTCGTCCTCGTGCTCCTCTTGCAGAGCGGCCTGGCGGTCGCCGACATCCCCCCCGGACCGCCTCCATCGGCCAAACGGGCGGACAAGGAGGGGTTCGAGCCGGTGACCGATCGCGACCTCGACAAGGCGCGCGTCGACGAGTCGGTCTCGGGCCCGAACCTGATCGCCGCCGCCTATGGCTTCATCCTCGCCGCGCTCGTCCTGTACGCGTGGTCGATCGGCCGGCGCGCCCAGCGCGTCGAGGGAGAGCTCAACAACCTGCACGCCCGGATCGCCAAGCGCCTCGAGGACGCGGGCAAGGCGAGCAAGGCGGGCTGATGCCTCCCATCGCGCACATCGTCTACATCCCGGCCGTGATCCTGATCGGCATCGTCATCGGTTTCGTCCTCGGCACGCGCTCCGCCAAGGATCAGGAGGCGCAGCGCGCCCGTCGCGAGGCCGAGCGTCAGGAGCGCCGCAACGCACGCCCAAAGAAGGACTAACCCATGTTCGATCTCAGCCTGACCGAAGAGCAAGAGGCGCTGTGCCAGACGGCGCGTGAGTTCGCCAAGAAGGAGGTCGCGCCCGTGGCCGGCCACCTCGACGAGGAGGGCAAGTTCCCGCACGAGCTCATGCAGCAGGCCTTCGAGCTCGGCCTGATGAACACCGAGATCCCCGACACCTACGGTGGCCTTGGGCTCGACTGCCTCGGCCACTCGCTCATCCTCGAAGAGGTGAGCTGGGGGTGCCTGGCGGTCAACACGACGCTGGCTGCCAACATGCTCGGCTCGATGCCGATCCTCATCGCCGGCACCGACGAGCAGAAGCAGAAGTGGCTGGGGCGCCTCACGGCGGGCGATGGCGGTAAGCCGCTCTACGCCTGCTACGCCTGCTCCGAGCCCGACGCTGGCTCCGACGTCGCGTCGATGCGCACCAAGGTCGAGAAGCGCGGCGACGACTACGTGCTCAACGGCCAGAAGCGCTGGATCACCAACGGCGGCGTCGCCGACTTCTGCACCACGTTCGCCACCTTCGATCCCAAGCTCAAGCACAAGGGGATCACGGCGTTCATCGTCGACATGAAGTCGCCGGGCGTGAAGATCGGCAAGAAGGAAAACAAGATGGGCCAGCGCGCGTCGCTGACCAACGACATCATCTTCGAGGATGTCGTCGTGCCCAAGGAGAACCTGCTCGGCGAGGAGGGCGGCGGCTTCAAGGTCGCGATGAAGACGTTTGATCGCTCGCGGCCGTGGATCGCCGCCGGCGCCGCTGGCGTCATCAAGCGGGCCCTCGACGAGAGCCGCAACTACGCGCTCGAGCGCAAGACGTTCGGCGTGCCGATCGCCCAGCACCAGGCGATCCAGTTCATGCTCGCGGAGATGGCGATCGCGTACGAGACGACGCGCCTGCTCTACATGAAGGCGGCGTGGATGGTCGACTCGGGCAAGCTCGACTCGGTGGTCTCGGCGTACGCCAAGGCCTACGGCTCGGACGCGGCGATGCGCGTGACGACCGACGCCGTGCAGATCTTCGGCGGGTATGGCTACACGAAGGAGTATCCCGTCGAGAAGCTGATGCGCGACGCCAAGCTGCTGCAGATCTACGAGGGCA
>CAZPEY010000142.1:0-13588 GCA_964585665.1 uncultured Polyangiaceae bacterium
CGCCTGCCGCCGCGTGGCCGCCACCGCCGCCGCCGCTGTAGAGGTAGGCGCTGATCGAGCTCTCGTAGTACGACGAACCGCCCTTGCCGCCGCCCTGACCGAGGCCGTTGAGCGCGCCGGACTTGCCACCGGCGCCGCCGCCCGGGCCGGGCGTGTTCGCGGTCTGATCCGCGGCGACGTTCAGGTTCTGGACGATGACGTCGTTCTTGGCGACGAGCGCCACTGAGTGCGTGCCGACGACCTTGACGGTGCCGGAGATCGTCAGGTGATCGAAGAGGAAGATGCCGACGTTGTTGCCGCTGACGTTGACGACGTGAAAGCCGATGCCCGACAGCACGGTGAGCGCGGTCGGATCGGGCGACTGGGCGCGCACCCCGCCTTCGATCTCGCCGGTGTCCGAGTGGAGCACGACGTCGGTCAGCGTCTTGTCGGCGATGCCCTGGAACGTCAGGTCGGTGTTCTCGGCGGCGCCGGTCGGGATCACCAGCTTGCAGTGCGGCGTCGGTGACGCGCCGCAACCGCGCGCGCAGGTCACGTTCTCGTAGGCGGTGCCGCCCGCGTTGCACTGCTCGAGCGTGACGGCGTCGATGCACGCATGGCCGGTGCCGGCGACGCAGAACGGCGCCAGGTCGGGGACGGCGACGAGATCGAGGGCCACCCCCGAGAAGTCGCTCGACGTGCCGGACAGATCGCCGGTCACGGTGAGGTCGGCGCCAGCCTGATCTCCGGCGAGGTCCCCGGGGACGGTCGTCATGTCGCCGCCGGTCGGCCCGACGAGATCGACGACGCCGCTGGTGTGCTGGTTGGCGACGACCGTCAGATCGACGCTGCCGTGGCCGACCACGTTGCTGGCGAGCTTGGCGGTGACGTCGAGGCGCAGCGCGCCGGCGGTGCCGGTGGGGAGCTGCAGCGCGACGTGCACGGGCAGGTTGGCGGCCTTGCCGAGCGCCGAGGTGCGCGGCCCGGAGACCGCGCCGGACGCGACGACGTCGATCGTGTCGAGCGACTTGACCGTCGACGAGCGCAGCGTCAGATCGAGACAGGTCCCCTTGTAGTTGCCACAGACGTCCTCGGCGCCGGAGCCACACGCAGCGACCGTGAGCAGCGTCGCGAGCAGAAGAACATTTTTCACCGCTTCAAGGTACAGCGCGCTCGATAGCGCAACAAGCGTGTTAGGCTTCGGGCATGAAACGCGTAGCCCTGTCGCTGCTCGCGCTGCTCGCGCTCGCGGCGCCCGTGTTCGCCGACGCCAACGACACGGCGGAGGCCAAGCGCCTCTATCAGTCCGGTACCAAGCACTTCGCGCTCTCCGAGTACGAGCAGGCGGTCGCCGACTTCAAGGAGGGCTACCGGCGCAAGGAAGATCCGGTGTTCCTCTACAATGTCGCGCAGTGCTACCGGCAGATGAAGGGGCACGAGGAGGACGCGCTGAAGTTCTATCGCAGCTATCTGCGTCAGCAGCCCAACGCGACCAATCGAGACGACGTCGAGCGGAAGATCGAAGGGCTCGAGAAGGCGCTGGCCGAGCAGGCCAAGCTGCGCTCCTCGCCCCCGGCGACGCCGATGGCCGTCACCGAGAAGACGGGCGAGCAGGCGACGGAGAAGCCGGCACCCAAGCCGCTCTACAAGAAGTGGTGGCTGTGGACTACCGTCGGTGCGGTGGTCGTCGTTGGAGTGGGGGTGGGGCTCGGTGTCGGGCTGACGCTCGGCAAGAGCTCGCAGACGAACTTCCCGCCGATTCAGTACTGAGCCGGCTTCGGTCGAAACGGCGGCTCAGTCTTCGAACTGCGGGAAGGGCGCGACGGGCTCGAGCCACGCGCTGAAGTGGCGCAGCACCTTGGGCGCCTGGAGGAGGCGCATCGCGGGCAGCTCGCGGCGCACCTTGGCGACGGCGGCGCCGACCCAGCCGACGTAGTCGACGTGGCTCTGCGTGTAGACGCGGCGAGGCAGGGCGAGGCGCACCAGCTGGCGGCGCTTGCCCTCGCCGAACATCAGGTTGCCGATCTCACAGCTCCGGATGCCGCCGGCCAGGTAGAGCGCGCAGGCGAGCGACTGGCCGGGATACTCGTCGGGCGCGAGGTGCTGAAGCGCCGCGCCAGCGTCGACGTAGACCGCGTGCGCGGCGGCGGGCTCGACGACCGGCCAGCCGTCTTCCTTGAGGACGCGCGCCAGGTAGCGGGCCGCGGCGAAGCGATACTCGAGGTACGACTCGTCGAGCACCTCGCGGAGGCCCTGGGCCATCGCCTCGAGGTCGCGACCGGCCAGGCCGCCGTACGTGACGAAGCCTTCGGTGCGGATCAGATCGACGCGCAGCTTCTCGGCGAGCGCCTCGTCGCGCACGCCGAGCAGGCCACCCATGTTGACGATGGCGTCCTTCTTGGCGGACATCGTGAACACGTCGGCGAGGGCGAACATCGCCTGCGCGATCGCCTCGAGCGTCGCCGGCTTGTCGCCCGGCTCGTCGCGGTGGATGCGGAACGCGTTCTCGGCGAAGCGGCACGCGTCGAGCCACAGCGGGATGCGGCGGGCGCGACAGCGCTCGGCGACGGCGCGCAGGTTGGCCAGCGAGACGGCCTGGCCCCCGACGGTGTTGTTGGTGACGGTCATGACGACGAAGACGACCGCGTCGCCATGCTCGGCGAGCGCTCGATCGAACGCCGGCAGATCCATGTTGCCGCCAAACGGCGACGCGCCATCGAGCGCGTCGCTCGACGGCAGATCGCGGCCGAGCGCCCCGGCGGCTTCGATGTTGGCGCGCGTCGTGTCGAAGAGACCATTGGACAGCACGACGCGCCCCTGCATCGGCACGACGCTGCAGAGGATGCGCTCGGCGGCGCGCCCCTGGTGCGTCGGATAGAAGAACGGCATGCCCGTCAGGTGGCGCACCACCTCATCGAGGCGAAAGAAGCTCTTGGCGCCCGCGTACGACTCGTCGCCACGCATCATCGCGGCCCACTGCTCCGCGCTCATCGCGCCGGTCCCCGAGTCGGTCAGCAGATCGATGATCACGTCGTCGGCGTGAATGCCGAAGAGGTTGTGGTGCGCGGCGCTGAGGATGGCGCGGCGCTCGGTGGCGGTGGTGAGGCGGATCGGCTCGACGACCTTGATGCGAAACGGCTCGATGACGGGGCGGGCGAGGGGGCGAGCTGCGGCGATCGAAGATGGCATGGCGGCCTCCGCGCGCATGCTTGCCAGGAAGCGGCGCGCTGTAAACCCGGAACGATCAAGTGGGCATCCGAATCGGGCCGGCAAACGACGCCTCGACAGCGAGCGGAGATTGCCTCTATCGTAGTAGCTCGCATGAGACGATCGATCCTCGCATTCTCCCTCGGACTCCTCGGCGTGGCGGCGTGTGGCGGCTCGAGCGACAACGGCTCGGCCGACATGGCCAGCAGCCTGCCCAACTTCGGTGCGCTGGCGCGCGGCGGCTACCTGATGAAGGGCCTCGTCGACTGCGCCGGCTGTCACACCTCGGATCCGACCAAGCTGTTCGCAGGTGGCAACAAGTTCGACCTCGACAACGACGGACACTACGTCTACTCGCGCAACCTGACGCCCGATCCGAAGACCGGGCTCAAGCTCACCGAGGAGCAGTTCTTGACGGTGATGCGCACCGGCGAGGACTTCCACCACCCGGGGACGATCTTGATGGTCATGCCGTGGGCCAACTATCGGTGGATGAGCACGGACGATCTCAAGGCGATCTACGCCGTGCTGCAGCAGCTCCCCGCCGTCGAGAACGAGGTGCCCGACAGCAACAAGGGGCCGTTCGCGACCGTGGCGCCGATTCCCTTCCCGAAGACCTACAACGAGGGTGAGGAGGTGCGGCCGCTGCCGCCCGAGGAGGGCCCCGATCCGTTCGACCCGACGAAGACGGCGCCGGTGCCCGATCCGGGGCACGCGGTGCGCGGCGCAGCGATCGTCCCGCTCGCGTATCAGAAGATGCCGGGCTTCTTCTCGCGCACCGCGGCCGAGCAGGCGTCGTTTGGCCGCGGGGCCTACCTCGTCAACGCGGGCGTGTGCAGCGAGTGCCACACCAACCGCGGGGGCTATCCGCGCGTCATCGAGCTCGGCGCCGACTTCTTGAAGGTGCCCCCTGATTACTTCCTGACCGGGGGGACCGTCTTTGCCGTGCCGCCGTCGCTCAACCCGGTGCTCAAGCAGACCCGCACGATGGCCGCGAATCTGATCGGCCCGTCGGGGTTCTTCAATGAACCCGGCATGACCTACCTCAAGTTTGCGGCGGTCATCCAGACGATGTCGCACGCCGACGACGATCCGCCGATGCCGCTCGGCTTCCCGATGCCGGCGTCGAGCCTGCGCACCCTGTCGGCCGACGACCTCCTCGACATCTACACGTACCTCAAGATCCTCGCCGAGGAGTACGACCGCAGCAAGCAGGTCGACAAGGCGACGCAGTCGTACGCGCGCTACTGCACGGGGCAGAGCGATTGTGGACCGACCGAGACCTGCTTCGTCGACGCCTCGTCCGACAAGAAGGTGAACAATCAGTGCGTCGGCCGGGCGTGCGAGTCGGACGACGACTGCGACGCCTGCCAGAAGTGCAGCGCCAAGGCCTGCGTTCAGCCATCGGCGGACGACGCCTGCTTGCGCACCGGTCGGTAGCCCTGTGGCCCTCCGCGCCCGCCTAGCGCGCGCGGAGCCCGTCCACCCGATCCCACAGATCACAGACCTCGCGCTTGCGCGCCTTGCCCTTGCTCGGCGGCAGGTCGAGCACGAAGTGCTCGTCGCTCGACGTCGCGTAGCGCGGCCACTTGTCCTTCAACCGCGGAGCGGTCGGCACCCCGTCGCGCGCGAACTGGCCCCACAGGTCCATCATCAGCCGAGACAGCGGCAGCTCGCCAACGGAGAGCGAGACGCCCATGTCAGGATTGCCGAAGAGGAAGAACAGCTCGACGCTGTGGGTCGCGCCGAGCCGGTGCGGCTTGGGGGCGTCGAGCGCGTGGGTCCACTCGTACAGGTACACGGGCACGTCCCGATCGGCGAGCGCGCGCGCGACGCGGCGCGCGTTGCACGCGAAGATCCCGTCGGTGACGATGTCGGTGAGCGCGGCCTTCGGCGTGGGGCGCGCGTAGCTCGGCAGGACCAGCGGTGGTGCTGCGTCCCCGAACACGTCGCGCACGAACCAGTCGAGCTCGGCGGGCGTGTTCTGCGCGAACGCCAGCGTGTGCAGGATCCCCTCGTCGCGGTTCCAGCCGATGACGAGCGGCACCGGGGCGCTCTGCCCGGCGCGCATCGCGTCGAGCGGCAGGCGCGGCAGCTCGGTGCCGTCGACGACGGGCCCCCACCACACGCCTGGCTTGAGCAGCATGCCGCGGCGGAACGGCAGCGCGAGCATGAGCTGGTGGGGCGACTTGCCGCGCAGGCAGCCGAGGCGATCGACGGCGTCGCGGCAACCGACGGCGGCCACCAGCTCGTCGGCCTGCTGCTCGGCGCGCTTGCCGTCGAAGTAGAGCGCGTCCGAGCAGGCGCCGCTCTGCATGATGGCGCGGGCGAACAGGCCATGGCTCCTGGGCGAGGCGAGGTGTGTGCAGACGCTCCACGCGCCGGCCGACTCGCCGACGATCGTCACCCGCTTCGGATCGCCACCGAAGCTGGCGATGTTGCGCTGCACCCAGCCGAGCGCGGCGCGCTGATCGAGGATGCCCACCGACGGGTAGGTGGCGACGCCGGCCTCCTTGGCGAGGTCGCGGTGCGACAGGAAGCCGAGCGCTCCGACGCGATAGTTGATCGTCACGACGATCGCCTGGGCGCGCGTCGCCAGCCGCTGGCCGTCGTAGAGCCCGTCGGTGCCGCTGCCTTGGTAGAAGCCGCCGCCATGGATCCAGAACAGCACTGGCAGGGGGCCGCGCACGTCGAGCGGCACCCAGACGTTGAGGGTCAAGCAGTCCTCGGACTGCTTGCGCCCGGTGCCGCCGTCGTCCTGTACGCAGGCGGCGCCACGCTGGGTCGCCTCGCGCGCGGCGCTCCACGGCGCGATCGGTGCGGGCGGCTTCCAGCGCAGCCCACCGACGGGCGGAGCGGCGTAGGGGATGCCGAGAAACTCGCGGCTCTTCGGCTTGAGGCGGCCGATCAACGGCCCGGCGTCGGTGTTGACCCGGATCCGATCGGGCGGCAGCGGCGCGGCGCGCGCGACGGGGCTCGCGAGCAGGGCAGCCGCGAGCGCGATTCCGAGAGGCGTTCGGTCCACCGTCGGAGTGTCGCCTGTCGCGTCGAGGTCCGCAATCGTGGTACGATATGCAAGACGCTCTGTGTGTGGAGGCTATGTGAAACGACTACGGCACGTTGGATTGCTGGTCGCAGCCTGCCTGATCACCTCGACCGTGTCGGCTGCGCCCAAGCGAGGCAAGAAGCCACCGCCGCCTGCCAAGCCGCCGGAGCAGACCGAGCCGATCGAGGACGACCTGCGCGCCAAGAAGCTCTTCGACGATGGCACGCGCGCCTTCAACCTCGGTGAGTTTCAGACGGCGGTGCAGCTCTACCGGCAGGCCTACAAGCTCAAGCCCGAGCCGGGCCTCGTCTACAACATCGCGCAGGCGTACCGCCTGTCGAACGATCCTGGCAACGCCGTCTTCTTCTATCGTTCGTTTCTTCGCGTCGCGCCGAACACGCCGAACCGCAAGGAGATCGAGGAGCGAATTCGCAAGCTCGAGGCGCAGATGGCCGATCAGAAGGCGCCGCCGAACGCGCCGGTCGGCCTGGGCGGCCTGCCGCCGCCGTCGGGGAGCGAGGGCGAGGGCGGCGAGGCCGACAAGAAGCCGGCCGCGGTCGCGACTCCCGCAACCGCGACGACGCCAGCGAGCGCCCAGCCAACGCTGACCGCCACGCCAGCGGCCAAGCCGACCCCGATCTACAAGAAGTGGTGGCTGTGGACCGTGGTCGGGGTCGGCGTCGTCGGGATTGGCCTCGGAGTAGGTCTCGGCCTCGGGCTGCAGCCGGGGGCTCCATCGTCGCACTTTGGAACTCGGCCGATCTTCTAGGGAGACTCGCTTATGAAGACGACACTCCGCCGTGCCGCTCCTGCCCTGCTGCTCGCGATCGTCGCGGCAGCGTCGGCCTGCTCGCACAAGACCTACGTCGAGGTGACCATCGCCAGCGGCGGTGCGCTGCCCGCGATCGGCAGCATCGAGCTGCAGATGACGCTCGGCACGCTCAGCGCGTCGACGACGCTGACCGAGCCTGGCAGCAAGCCGATCACGTTGCCGACCTCGGTGGTGCTCGAGCTCAAGAGCGGCGAGGGCTCCTTGTCGATCGTTGCCATCGCCAAGGACGCGAGCGGGACCGAGCTCATCCGCGGCACGACGGCGACGACGGTGTCGCGCGGCGGCACCGCGCACGCGACGGTCACGCTCGGGACGGCCAACACGAACAACGATCTTGGCGGCGGAGCTGGGCTCAAGGCGACGCCGACCGAGGTGATGTTCGGCTCGGTGTTGGTCGGCAGCACAGGCATGTCCGGGACCGTCTCGGTCACCAACGAGGGCGCCGCCAACTCGGGCAACCTCAACGTCGCCGCGTCGGGCGCCGGCTTTACGATCACCGATGACACGTGCACCGGAAACGCTCTGGCCTCGAGCGCGAGCTGCACCTTCCGCGTCGCGTTCGCGCCGAGCGCGACGGGCGCCTCCACCGGAACGGCGACGATCACGGCGCCCAACGTCTCGGGCGCGTCGGTGGCGCTGAGCGGCACCGGGCTTCAGCCGGGTGCACTGTCCCTCGACAAGGACACACAGGACTTCGGCGCGGTCGTGCAGAACACCACGAGCGCCGCCAAGACCTTCACGGTCACCAACACGGGCGGTACACAGTCCGGCACGATCACCGCGACGCTGACCGGAACCGACGCAGCGCGCTTCGCGATCAGCGCGGATGGCTGCAGCGGGACGAAGCTCAATGCCTCGGCGACCTGCACGATCGACGTGACGTTCACCCCCAACGCCCTCGGCGTCGTCAGCGGGGTCTCGCTCACCGTCGAGGACGGCACCTCGGGAGGCGACGCGGCGACGCTGTCGGGGACCGGAGTCGCGGCCGGTGCGCTGGGCATCGGCGGAGATCCGGCCTTCGGAGTCGTCGATCTGCCGGGCAAGCTGGCGCGCGACTTCACCGTCACCAACAACGGCGGCTCGCCGATCGGACCGCTGACCGTGACCTCCGACGACCCGACCCAGTTCGCGGTCGACGCGACGACGACCTGCAGCGGGGCGACGCTGCCGGCGGGCCTGAGCTGCACGCAGCGCGTGACCTTCCAGCCTTCGAGCTACGGCAGCAAGGCTGCGGTCCTCAGCGTCGGGCCGGCCTCGGGACCCGGCGGGACGCTCGCCAACCTCTCGGGCACCGGACGCGACACCGTTCAGCTCCAAGTCAACGTCGGCGGCACCGGCACGGGGGTGGTCACCGGCGGGACGATCAACTGCGGCAACGGCAACACGATGTGCACCGTCAACGTCCAGCGCACGACGTCGGCTCCGTCGGTGACGCTGACCGAGACGCCCAACCTCAAGAACTCGGGCTTCGGGGGATGGGGCGGCGACTGCTCGGGCTCGGCCACGACCTGCAACGTCTCGATGACGACCGCGCGCACGGTTAGCGCGACGTTCAACACCGCGACGACCGTATCGCTCACCGTCACGCCGAGCTCGTTCCTGAGCGCGACCGGCACGGTGACGAGCGGAGAGGGCTTCATCAACTGCGGCGCGACGTGCTCGTCGACGTACGCGCAGGCAGCGGGCGCCACGGTGATCCTCACCGCGACGCCCGGCGCCAAGATGGCGGTCGTCTGGGGCGGCGACTGCGCGGCGCAGAAGTCGAACCCGACCTGCACCCTGACGATGAACGCCAACCACAACGTGACCGCCAAGTGGCGTCCCTACACCAACATCATGTTCGTCAGCTCGGCGTCCTACGACGGCAATCTCGGCGGCGTGACGGGCGGTGACAGCAAGTGTCAGGGGCTCGCCGATACGGCAGGCCTGCCGGGCACGTACAAGGCGTGGCTCGCCGATGAGGCCGGCAACAAGACCCCGACGGCCCGGCTACAGTCCTTCAACTCGACGGTCCGCGGCTGGATTCGTCGCGACGGCGCCGCCTTCGGAGACTATCCCGCGAATCTCTACACGAGTGTCTCGAACCCGCCGATCATCGACGAGACCGGCGCGACGGTCAACACGAGCTTCTATGCGGTCAAGACCGGCGTGTGGGCGGGAGCCATCTACGCGGCCCACACCTGCTCGTCGTGGACGACGACGACGGGCGACGTCTTGAACGGCAACCTCAACGGCACGGACTCGACGTGGACCTCGTACCAGAGTGTGACGACCGGCTGCAGCAGTTTGAATCACATCTATTGCTTCGGCGTCGACTACTCGAACGCTCCGTAGCGCTCAGCGTCGCAGCAGGCAGGGCGGGTTTGGATCACCGTCGCAGCAGGAGTCGGCGGCGAGGATGCGCAGCGTGCGGTCGACAGGGAAGCGCGCCGCGCACGCCGCGGCACCGTCGGCCGCCGGCACGAAGTAGGTGACCTCGCCCGTCTTGCCCTTGGGCCACAGACCGTCGCCGCCGATCGCGTAGCCAGTCTCGTCGACCGGCTTGCGCTTGCTGGCCGGCCTGTCGCTGTCGTGGCAGGCTTGCATCGCCCGGCTCTGCACCTTGACCTCGACGAGCGCGCCGCGGTAGCTGGCGAGGAGCTCGCGCGCCCGCGCCTCCTGCTTCTGCTTGCGGAGCTCGGCGACGTAGCGCGCTAGCGACGGTTCGCGCTCGGTGTCGACGGGCGTGCAGCGCAGCACCGTCGCGGTCGCCACCGGGCACTCGAGGCGCGCCGCGCAGCTCGCATCCGAGCGGCGCGCGCCGCTCACGACGAGCGCGCCGAGCACGGACGCCGCGGTCAACCCAATCAAGAGGCGAGGCTGCATGCCCTTGAGGATACCTCCGCGCCCGCGTGCCTGTCCGGATTTCCAGACAGTCGAGGCGCGCCCGGACGTCGGCTTTCCCGACACCGAGGCGCGGGGCTCGTCGACAAGCCCGTCGCGAACGTTGGCCCGCGGCTTGCGATAGAAAGGACGAATGCGTCGATCGACTCGCCCTTCGCTGCCTGCTCTGTTCGCGACCCTTGGGCTCTGCTCCGCCTGCGACGCTCCCGTCGATCACGGCACGTCGATGGCGCCCGCCGAGCCGCTCGCCACGCCGCTGCCCGGCGAGTGGCCGACCTTCAAGCGCGACCTCGCGCACACCGGCCTGGCCGTCGAGCTCAAGGGCGGGCTCACGCACGACGCCAGGTGTCTGCGCTGGAGCCGCCGCCTCACCTTCGACAAGGCGCGCAACGCGGCCAGCCCCGTCGTCGCCAAGGTGGCCGGCCGCTGGACCGTCTTTCAGGTCACGCAGGGCACCTGCCGCGGCGACCAGACCGACTGCATCGCCGACGGAGGCACCGTCTACGCGCTCGATGGCGCGACCGGCGCGATCCTGTGGAAGCGCGAGACGCCGTTTCCGCTCGATCCCTACGCGCCGGCGATCGCGGACGTCGATCGCGATGGTAACCGCGAGCTGCTCGTGCCCGCCAACGCGCCGGGTGGCAACGTCGTCTACGCCGTGCGCACCGAGCCTGCCGACGTCGCGGGCGAGCTGCTGTGGACCGCGACCTACGACGCGGGCTTCTTGAGCGAAGGCGCCCCCGTCGCGCTCAACCTCGATCCGAGCGACGACGCGCTCGAGGTGTTGCTCGGCACCGCGTCGAACGGCGACCAGGCCGCCGCGCGCTTCTATGCCTTCTCGGGCAAGGACGGCTCGATCCGTGGCGCGCCGTTCGAAGCGAGCCGCCGCAGCGTCGACGACCCGCGCTGCGAGGGCGGCGACAAGCTCGACTCGTCCTCGCCGAGCGTCGCCTGGGTCGACGGTGCGTGGACGATCTACGTCGGGAGCTGGGGCGGAAAGTTCTACGGTCTCGAGTGGGCGGACGGCGGCCTGCGGGCGCGCTACACCCACGACCTGCCGCGCTTCAACGGCGCAGCGGAGGACTGCAGCCTCCGCAAGGTGCGCAGCGGCGCCGCGATCGGACAGATCGTCCCCGGCGGCGATCCCGAGGTCGTGTTCGGCTACATGACCGAGCCGCGCGCCCTCGCACCGCAGGGCGACTTCTCGTCGACGCGGCTGCGCATCGTCAACGCCAACGGCCTGGCGACGATCGCCGATCTCGAGCTGACCGACTGGAAGTCGAGCCCGAGCCTGGGCGAGCTCGACGCTGCCTCGCCCGGCCTCGAGATCGTCGGAGGCAGGGTCAAGGGCGTGTACTCGACGAACCTGCAGCCGCGCTGGAACCACGACCTCGGCGACGGCGACTTCGACAACAACAACACGGCGGGCAACCGCGCCTCGCCGGCGATCGCCGACGTCGACGGAGACGGCAAGCTCGACGTGGTCATGGGGATCGAGGGCAAGCAGCAGCCCGGCATCGTCGTGCTCGATGGGCAGAGCGGCGAGCTCAAGTGGGGCTTCGAGATCCCAGCGCCGGGGCTCGCCTCGTCGCCGATCGTCGCCGACATCGATGGCGACGGGCAGCTCGAGATCGTCTTCTGGGGCTTTGACGGAGTCCTCTACGCGCTCGACAACGAGGCGTGCCAGCCGTGAGCCGCTCGATCGCGGAGCGAAGCGCCGTTGCGTGCGGCGCGCGCACCGACGATGATGGACCCGCATGCCGCCCGATCCGCTCGCCGCCTACTCCCGCTTCGAGTTCACTGATCCCGAAGGACGCTACACGCGCCCCGTGTTTCGGCGCGGCAGCGGCCCGGCGGTGATCGTGATCCACGAGATGCCGGGGCTGCACCCGCGCGTGCTGCGCTTCGCGGATCGCGTTGCCGACGCGGGGATGACGGTCTTCTGCCCGAGCCTGTTCGGCGAGCCGGGGCGCGACCTCGGCCCCGGCTACACCGTGAGCTCGATCGCGACGACGATCTGCATCCGGCGCGAGTTCAACGCGTGGGCCAAGGATCGCTCGAGCCCGATCGTCGACTGGCTGCGCGCGCTCGCGCGTCGCGTGCACGGCGAGTGCGGCGGCAAGGGCGTCGGCGCCGTCGGGATGTGCTTCACCGGCAACTTCGCGCTGGCGATGATGACCGAGCCCGCCGTCGTGGCGCCGGTGCTGTCGCAACCCTCGCTGCCCATCGGGCCGCAGCGCGCTGCGCGGCAGGCGCTCGGCGTCTCACCCGCCGAGATCGCGTGCGCCAAGCGCCGCTTCGCCGACGAAGATCTGACGATGATCGGCCTGCGCTTCCACGGCGATCCGTTGGTGCCGCCCGAGCGCTTCGCGACCTTCAAGCAGACCTTTGGCGATCGCTTCGAGGCGATCGAGCTGCGCCCCGAGGACGCGCTGCAGGAGTTTCCCTTCGTGCCGCACTCGGTGCTGTCGACTCATCTGCGCGAGGACGGTCCGACGAAGGCGGCCGAGCAGCGCGTGATCGCGTTCTTCAAGCAGCGGACGGGCGCGTAGCCGCTCAGCGCAGGATCTGCGAGTTCACGACGGTGGCCGGCTCCTTGGCCAGGACATAGAAGCCGGGCAGATCGGGCGTCTCGAAGGTGCCGCGCGGGTTGTTGCGGGTGAGCGAGTCGGTGATCGTGATCGAGCCGGAGCGGTTGTTGCTGACGAAGAAGACGGCGCTGCCGCCCTCGTTGGCGAGGTTGTTCTCGACGAGGCTGCTCGTCAGGTGAAGGACGATCTCGTTGCCGTCGTTGTAGATCGCGCCGCCGTTGCCGCCCTGGCCGGAGTTGGCGCCGTGACCGACCGCGCTGCTGTCGGAGAACCACGAGTTGAGGATGTTCCACGACACGCCAATGCTGGAGATCGCGCCGCCGTTGGCGCAGGTGTTGCCGAGCCCGGCCTTGCCGCCGAACGTGCTGTTGACGATCCACGCCGGTCGCGCCGGCCCCGCGCCGGGGGCGACGAGGTAGTCGAGCTTGCGGATCGCGCCGCCGCCGACGTCGGAGCCGAGCTCGTCGCAGACGTTGTTGAAGAAGCGCGCGTTGACGACCTTGAGGCTGCCGCCCTGCGCGTAGATCGCGCCGCCGCCGCCGTGGTTGTCGGTGTCGGCGATGCCCTTGGCGCTGCCATCGACGAAGGTGATGTTCTGCACGACGAGCTCCACGCCCGGGTTGGTGTTGCAGTCGCCGGGGCCAGGCGGATAGACCTGCGCCTTGTCGCAGGTCGCCATGTAGAGGATGCGGACCTTGCCGCCGCCGCTGAGCGTCACCTTGTTGCCGCCGTCGATGACGAGCTTGGTGCCCTTGTCGTTGCGCACCTTGGCCGTCGAGGTGAGCACGATCGTCACCGGATCGGGGCCGCAGTCGAACGTGATGACCCCGCCGCCCGCGACCGCCGCCACGAACGCGTCGCCAGTGCAGCTCGCGGGGGTGCCCGTGCCAACGACGGTCGTCGGCGAGGAGACGTCCTCGGCGCGGCCAGCCATTGGCACGGCCGCGTGCCCATCCGCCCAACCCGCTGGCGGCCCGTCCTGGGGGTTGGTGTTCATCTGGTTGCTCGTGCCGCCGCCACAAGCCGCGAGCGCAACGAGCGGGATCAGCA
>CAZPEY010000143.1:0-13572 GCA_964585665.1 uncultured Polyangiaceae bacterium
GGCAGGTTGAGCCGGTGGCTCACCGCGCTCTTGCGCGTCACCGCCTGCGACGCCGCGCGCGACGCCTCGCGAGCGCGCGCCGCGAGGATGATCCGCGCCACGATCCCTTCGGCGATCGAGCGGTTGTCGGTCAGCCACTTCTCGAGCGCAACGCGCACCACACCATCGATCTCGCCCGCGACCTCGGGGTTGTTGAGCCGATCCTTGGTCTGTCCCTGGAACTGCGGCTCGTAGACGTACACCGAGAGCACCGCGACGATGCCCTCGCGGATGTCCTCGGCGGTCAGGGACACGCCCTTGGGCCCGAGGCCGTGCGTCTCGATGAAGTTGCGCACCGCCTTGACCAGGCCGGAGCGCAACCCCTGCTCGTGCGTGCCACCGGATCCGGTCGGCACGCCGTTGACGTACGAGCGGATGTGCTCGTCTGTGGACTCGGACCACTGCAGCACGAGCTCGCAGCGGGGCTGATCGCGCGTCACCTCGAACGGCAGCGGGTGCACCGCCGCGGCGCCGCGCTCGGCGAGGATCTTGCCGAGGTAGTCGCGGATCCCGCCCTCGTGCTGGTACTCCACCGTCTCGCCGGTCGCACCGTCGACGAAGATGACCTTGAGGCCCTTGTGCAGGTACGTCTTCGACTCGAGGCGCGCTCGCACCTGATCCGGATCGAAGCTCTGGTTCGGGCCGAAGATCTCCGGATCGGGTCGAAACGAGATGTGCGTGCCGGTGCCACGCGCCTTGGCCGCCACGGTCGCGAGGTCGCCCTTGGGCAGGCCGCGCGCGAAGCGCTGCTGCACCTCCTTGCCGTCGCGCCGGATCGTGGCCACGAGCTCGCTCGACAGCGCGTTGACCACCGACGAGCCGACGCCGTGCAGGCCGCCCGAGTGCTTATAGTTCTGCTTATCGAACTTGCCGCCCGCGTGCAGCGTGCAGAGGATCAGCTCGAGCGCGTTCTTCTTGTACTTGGGCAGGTAGTCGAACGGGATGCCGCGCCCGTCGTCCTCGACGGACACGCCCTTGTGGTCGGCCGACAAGGTGACCTTGATCTTGTTGGCGTGGCCGTTGATCACCTCGTCGACCGAGTTGTCGACGATCTCCCACAGGAGGTGGTGATAGCCGCGCGCGTCGACGCCGCCGATGTACATGCCGGGGCGCTTGCGCACCGGCTCGAGTCCTTCGAGGACGGTGATGTCTTCGCCGCTGTAGCGCTGCGTCGTCGCCATTAGTTGAGGTCCTTGGCCGAGGCGGGCCGGTAGAGCTCGATCTTGGGCGGCACGACGCGATGGACGCGATCGCGTCGCCAGAACGCGGTGCCCTTGCCGCCGCGCGAGACGGTCGCCTTGCGATCGCAGAAGACCTCGTGCTGCTTGCCGCGATCGTTCTCGACCACCAGGGTCTCATCGACGGCAAAGCCCATCACGCGGTCGTCGTCGTCGAGCTTGATCAGGGTGACGCCGCGGCCTGGGTTGGCGAGCAGCGCGACCTCGGCGGCGCTGCACACGAGCGCGTGCGCCTCCTGCGACGCGACAGCGACGAGGCTCGACTCGCCGACGGGCCGCACGCCGACGATCTCGTCGCCCTCTTGCACCTTGGCGTACTTGCGCCCGGCGCGCGTCGAGACCTCTTCGTGCGCGTCGAGCGCGAAGCGCAGCGCGTAGCCCTGCTTGGACACCGCGAGCATCGTCATCGGCCCGGCTGGCCGCACCCGCGGATCCGTCGACAGCGCCGCGACGACGCGCTCGCCGTCGCTGAACTTGAACAGCTTCTGGACCGGATCGCCGTAGCCCGCCGACGGAGGGATGTCCGCGATGCGGCAGACGTAGGCCGAGCCGAAGTTGGTGAAGAGCACGACGTTGGTCTTGGTCGACCCGAAGACCACGCTCTGCACCTCGTCGCCCTCGCGAACGCGCGTCGCGCCGAGGTCCTTGATCTCGCGGACGCGCTTGCACCAGCCGTCGCGCGTCAGGATGACGTTGGCGTCCTCATCGACGACGAAGGCCTCGGCGTCGTAGACCACGTCGTCGCCCCCGGTCTGCAGCTTGGTGCGGCGCTTGTCGAGGAAGGGCTGGCTCGCCTCGACGAGCTCGTCCTTGACCAGCGTCCAGCGCCGCGCCTCGGACTGCAGCAGCGTCGCGAGGCGCTTCTGCTCCTTGCGCTTCTCGGCGAGCTCGTTCTGGATCGCCAGGATCTCGAGCCGCGCCAGGCGATAGAGCTTCAGCTCGAGGATCGCCTCGGCCTGATCCTCGTCGAGCTCGAAGCGGGTCATCAGCTTACTGGCCGCGTCGGCCTTGCCCTCCGAGCGCCGGATGATGCGCAGCACCTCGTCGAGCGCGTCGTAGATCTTGGCGTAGCCCGACAGGATGTGGATGCGCCGCTCGATCTCGCCGAGCTCGTGGCGCAGCCGCCGCGTCACCACATCGAGGCGGAAGTCGAGGAAGTAGCGCAGGCAGCGCAGGAGGTCGAGCCGCTCAGGCCGCTGGATCTCCGGCGTCTCCGTCGGCACCAGGCAGGTCAGGTTGACCTGCACGTTCTGCTGCAGCGGCGTGTGCTTGTACAGGTACGCCATCACCAGGTTCGGATCGGCGTCCTTCTTGATCTCGAGCTCGATGCGCACGTCGGTGGTCGACTGATCGAGCACGTCGACGAGCTGGACCAGCTTGCGGTCGCGCACCACCTCGCCGAGCTTCTCCAGGATGGAGCCCTTGGTCGGCCCATAGGGGATCGAGGTGATGATGATCTTGGGCGCGCGCTTGGCGTCGGGCTGCTCGAGCTTCCACTCCGAGCGCAGCTTGATCGTCCCCTGCCCCGTCTCATAGATCTCGCGCAGCTCGGCCTTGGTGGCGAGCATCTGCCCGCCGGTCGGGAAGTCCGGCCCCTTGACGAACTTGCAGAGGTCCTTGGTGGTCAGCGTCGGGTCGTCGACGAGCGCCACGCAAGCATCGACGAGCTCGCCGAGGTTGTGCGGCGGGATCGACGTCGCCATGCCGACCGCGATGCCCTGCGCGCCGTTGGCCAGCAGCGTCGGCAGCCGCGACGGCAGCACGATCGGCTCGAACTTCTGCCCGTCGTAGCTCGGTCGCCAGTCCACCGTCTTCTGCTTGAGCTCGGCGAGGAGCTCGACCGCGGCGGGCAGGAGCTTGCACTCGGTGTAGCGGTAGGCCGCCGCGCCGTCGCCGTCGAGCGAGCCGAAGTTGCCGTGCCCGTCGACGAGCGGATAGCGCAGCGAGAAGTCCTGCGCCATGCGCACCAGCGCGTCGTAGATGGCGGTGTCGCCGTGCGGGTGGTACGAGCCCATCACGTCGCCGACGACCTTGGCGCACTTGCGGTAGCGCCCTTCGGGGACGAGGTGCAGGTCCTGGAACATCGTGAACAGGATGCGGCGCTGCACCGGCTTGAGGCCGTCGCGCACGTCGGGCAGGGCGCGCGAGGTGATGACCGAGAGCGCGTAGTTCAGATAGCGCCGTTGCGCCTCACTGGCGAGCGAGGTGTCCTGGATGTTCTCCATCGTCTCTCTGGGTGTTGCGCCGTCGGATCCGAAGAGATCCAACTGCCGTTTTCTCGACACAGACGGGAATCGTATACGGCCCGTTGTCGCCTCTGGTCAAGTGTTCACCGGTCGCGACCGAGGCCGCGCGGCGAGTCTGGAAGAGGGTGGGGGGCGAAAAAGTCTCGGACCAGCGACGGCGAGTGGGGCTAGCTGCGGTTGGCCTTCTTGCCGCCCTTGCCCTTGGCGTAGTGCGGCCGGCCCATGTCGCTCGTGCCCGGCGGGCTGTAGTCGACCCAGCGGTACGACGGCTCGGGGCGAATGTCGACGTGGATGAAGCCGGCGCGCGGGTAGATGCCGAGGCCCATGCCGCCGATGTCGAGGCTAGCGACGAACCGGTGCAGCTCCTTCTCGGAGACGCCGGCGATCCGGATGTCCGAGGCCGAGCCATGGAAGTGGAACGAGGTCACGCGCTGCTGGTTGCGGAAGCCCGACACCAGCTCGAGCGGCTTCTTGTAGCGATCGTAGATGTGCGAGAGGACGACGAAGAGGCGCGGGTCGATGGCGCGCTCGGTACCGGTGCGGCGGCAGCGGAACAGGTGGTTGAGCTCGTCGAGCGCCTCTTCATTGTAGGAGCCATCCTCGTTGTAGAGGTCGACGACGATCTTCTCCTGGAAGTTCACCGCCGTCAGCTCGAGGTGCCCCGAGGGAGCGGGCAGCGCCTCGTCGCGAAGCTCGCCGGCAGAAGCGAGGCGGCCGGAGAAGACCGGGACGCGAGCGCGCTTGCCCTTCTTCTTGCCCGGCTTCCCTGGCTGGGCTGGCTTGGCCGGCTCCGCCTTGGGTGCAGAGGCGCCCTCGCCGGGCTCATACGTCGGGGCGTCGGCGAATGCAGTGCCGAGCGTCCCAACACAAAGAAGCGAACCGAGGATTGCCAACCGCTTCACTGGCCTGTGCCTCCTGAAAGAGGGATGAGTCATCGCAAAACCACCCGTCGGACCGGCCGATCGTCAGGGCGGGGACGGCCACCTCGGCCGTCGTCAAAGCTAGGCTATTAAGCTTGTCAGGAGCCCCCAGCGACCGAGGTCGCTTGGAGAGCCAATTACGTAAACTAGCTGTCAGACCTTAAACAGGTCAAGCAAAAGCGTCACCCAAAAGACATCCGGTGAAGCCAATGCGAGGTGGCTGACGTTTATTCGACGGGGAGTTTATCGAGAGAGGCGGCGGCAGCGACGGGAGAATTGGTTGGAGCCCCAGGATCCGGGATGTGGAGCAGCTCGATCGACAGGCGCGCCGCGACCTCGAAGATCCGCTGGTCGCGGTAGAACTCCCCGTAGACGATCCGCATGATCCCCGCGTTGGCGATGAGCTTCATGCAGCTCCAGCAGGGAGACGCCGTCACATAGATCGAGGCGCCGTCGATGCGCACGCCGTTGCGTGCCGCCTGCACGATGGCGTTCGCCTCGGCGTGGACGGTCGCGACGCAGTGGTCGTTCTCCATCATATGGCCGACCTCGTCGCAGTGCGGCAGCGAGCGGATCGAGCCATTGTAGCCGGTCGAGAGGATGGTCTTGTCGCGGACCACCACGGCGCCGACGTGCTTGCGCGAGCAGGTCGCGCGACTCGCGACGACGCGAGCGATCGACATGAAGTAGTCGTCCCAGTGGACGCGCGCGTGGCTGGGGGCGTTCGGCGGCGCGCTCATCGGGTCGCCTTGGCGGCGGCGCGCGGCGCGACGCTCTCGGTGACGAAGGCGTTGCCGCCGACGATGGCGCCCCGCCCGATGACGGTCTCGCCGCCGAGGATGGTGGCGTTGGCGTAGATGATGACGTCGTCCTCGATCGTCGGGTGGCGCTTTCGGTGGCGCAGCTCCTCGACCCGGTCGGTCGGCAGCGAAAGCGCGCCCAGGGTGACGCCCTGGTAGATGCGGACACGCTCCCCGATCACCGTCGTCTCGCCGATGACGATGCCGGTGCCATGATCGATGAAGAACGACGCCCCGATCTCGGCGGCGGGATGGATATCGATGCCGAAGTCCGAGTGCGCCTGCTCGCTCATCATGCGCGGCACCACGAGCGCGCCGAGCTGGTGCAGCCGATGCGCGATGCGATAGACGCCGATCGCCTGCAGCCCCGGATACGAGAAGACAATCTCGTCGAAGCCGGTCGCCGCCGGATCGCCCTGAAAGGCCGCCTTGACGTCGCTGACGAGGAGCTTGCGCAGGGCCGGCAAGGCGAGCAGGAACTCGTCGGCGATCTGCTCGGCGCGGCCCTGGCAGGGTGCGCAGTCGGCCGCCTCGACGACGCAGCGGTGGTGCAGGCCCCGGAAGAGCTGCTCGGTGAGGCGCACCCTCACCGTCGCGATGCGCGCCTCGACCACGGCGAGCGGGGAGGCGCCGGCGAGGCGAGCGCCACCGGTGATGCCGGGGAACAGCAGCTCCCGCAGCTCGGCCAGCACGGCGCGCACCTCTTGCAGCGACGGCAGATCGTGGCCGGGGCGGAGCACGAGCGGCGCGTCGTCGACGTAGCTCTGCAGGAGCTCCTCGGCAACGCGGGTGACACAGGGGTTGGTGACCGGGCCTTTCATCATCCTCCGCGTTCTCCGGATCCTTCGTTGAGCTTTCGTAGCACGTCTTGCAGGCGGGCGGCGGGCAGCGAGACGCGGGTCGGCATGCCGCCCCCAAGCGCCAGCATGCGCACGAAGTCGATCCCCGAGTCGAACGCCGCCGCCAGCGTGATCGACCCCGAGTCGCGGACGATCGCCACCGGCGCGAGCTTCTGCCCGAGGAGGAGCAGCTCCGTCTTGTCGTACTTGCCGCGCGCCAGCTGCTCGGCGTCGACATAGACGGCGCGGCCGCGCGGCTCGTAGCGCTCCGCGAGGCGCTCGGTCTCGTGCATCATCGCCTCAAACTCGGCCGCCGCCTCCTCGATCGTCGCAGAGAGCGCCTTGTCGCGACAGCCACCGACGAGAAAGCGCACCACCGCGTACTTGAGGCTCTCGTCGCGAAACCGAGCCCGCAGCGCCGCGTCGATGCGCACCGCCAGCGGGCTCGGCTGCCCGATCCGCGTGTCGACGGCGCGAGCGTCGTCGTCGGCGCCGACGTAGGGCTCGCGGCCACCCAGGATCCACTTGGCCGCGGCGTACAGGCCATCGAGGTCGAGGTGAACGACCAGCGTGTCGATCGGTCCGGCCTCGGCGACCAGGGCGGGCGTGATCATCTCGGGACAAGCGCCGTGCTCGGCCTTGGTGGCGAGCCGAAAGCGCGGATCCTTGCGGTACTCGCCGTGCAGCTCGTGGTCGTGGTGATCGACCCACATGGCGAGGCGCGAGCCGAGGCCCTTCAAGAAGGCCCCGGTGATGTCGGCGAACGGCGTGCCCATCCCGTCGGCGGCGAAGGCCAGGTCGAGCACCACGACGCGCCCGGTCAAGCGGTCCGGCCGCGGCAAAGATCGTGGCGAGGCAAACACCACGGCGGGCCAGGTGATCGAGCTCACGGGGATAATTTTGCCCTCACCGATCGGGTCTTGCATACTTCTTCTGTGCGGTCGCGCTGGGTCTTGTCGCTGTTGCTCGTCGGGGCGGGATCGGTCGCGGCGGCGCAGCCGACCTTTCGCACCGAGGGCAAGCCCGCCATCGATGACGTCTTCGGCGACGCCTCCGACTATCGGCGAACGATCGATCGCTTCATCGAGCTGACCGCGCAGATGCAGGTCTTTCGAGACGAGTTTGCGCGCGCCGCGCAGACGATCCTCGCCGAGCTGACGCGCTCGGATCTGCGCGGCAAGCGCCAGTGCAACCTCGACGTCCTCGCCAACCCCTATGCGCGCGCGCACCGGCTCGGCACGGAGTATCTGCGCGTCGGGCGCGAGCTCGCCCGGCTCTTCGATCAGGTCAAGGAGTACGATCGGCTCGGAGAGACGATCGGCCTCACCCCCGACTACCGCTGGCGGGTTCGCAAGGTGCTGACGCAGTACCAGACGCTGCTCGTCGACTATCGCGAGATGAAGGTCGCCTTTCACGATCAGCTCCACGACGAGCTCAAGTACATCGGCTGCAACCTCGACGCGCTGATGCAGAAGGGCGATCCGCAGTGGAAGCTCGCCGTCGAGGAGAGCTGGCCGCAGCCGGGCAGCACCGGCGCGCCGTTCGTCGCTGCGCCAGGGCCCTCGGGACGCGGGGATCCGAGCGAGAAGCCGCCGCAAGGCCTGCAGACGGAGCGCGTCGTCACCTCGCCGGTGACCCTGCCCAAGAAGCTCGCCGAGCCGCCGCAGCGGACCGGCATCGTGTTCTATGTCGACAACACCAAGTGTGGCCGCGGCACCGCGGTCTTCCTCGACGGCAAGCGCCTCGGCGACGTCCCTGGCCTCGGCAAGGCCGGCTTCGGCACCGCCCCCGGTCCCCACGATCTCTGCCTGCTCGACGACGCGAGCAAGCAGTGCGGCGCGCCCGGCACCATCCGCAAGAGCTACCTCCACGACGGCTGGACAGTCTCGCTGCGCTGCGACTGACGGGAGCCCAGCTCCGAGGCCGCAACAGGACCACGAGGCCCCCTTGACCTCGCGAGCCAGAAACGTATGCTGCCGGCTCTCACGACCTATTCGTCAAGGAGCTTGACCATGGCAATGAAGCACCCGCGCCAGTACCACAAGAAGGCGGCGCGCAACCGTCGCACCAAGCAGAAGGCCCTCAAGCAGGCGAGCCGTGCGCTCCGCGAGAAGCTCGCCGCCGAGCAGTCGAAGTAGCCCTGCCCGCGCCTTCCCGCACTCCCCTTCCCATCGATCCGCTGCTGCCGACCGTCGTCGAGACGGTGCGGCAGCATGCGCTCGTCCTGCTCGAGGCCGAGCCCGGCGCTGGCAAGACGACCCGCGTGCCGACGGCGCTCGCCGACGGGCTGGGTGCGTGCGTCTGGGTCACCGAGCCGCGGCGCCTCGCTGCCCGGCTCGCGGCTGGCTACGTCGCCAAGGAGCGCGGCGAGAGCGTCGGCGGAACGGTCGGCTACTCGGTGCGCTTCGACGACCGCACGACGAGCGCGACCCGGATCGTCTACGCGACCGAGGGGATCCTCGCCCGCCGCCTGCAGGGCGATCCCGAGCTCGGCGGCATCGACGTCGTGATCCTCGACGAGTTCCACGAGCGCCACGTCGACACCGATCTGTGCTTCGCGCTGGTGCGCCACCTGCAGCGGCGGAGACCGTCGCTGCGCCTGGTGCTGATGTCGGCGACGCTGCTGGCGCAGAAGCTGACGGCGCGCTTTCCCGAGGCGCCGCTCCTCTCCGCACCAGGACGCACGTTCCCCGTCGAGATCGAGCACCTGCCCGAGGGCCATCCCGATCGTCCGCTCGACAGCGACGTCGCCGCGGCCGTACGCAAGCTCGTCGCCGCCGACGTAGAGCGGCGGGAGCGCGGGGACGTCCTGGTGTTCCTCCCCGGCATGGCCGAGATCCGTCGCGCCGAGCGGGCCCTCCAGCCGCTCGCCGAGAGCCACGCCCTCGACGTGCGCATCCTGCACGGCGACCTCGCCCCCGAGGAGCAGGATCGGGTCGTGCGCCCCGGCGAGCGCCAGCGCGTCATCCTGTCGACCAACCTGGCGGAGAGCTCGGTCACCCTCGACGGGGTCCGCGCCGTCGTCGACAGCGGCCTCTATCGTCAGGCCGCGCACTCGCCGATCTCGGGGCTGCCGCAGCTCAAGGTGGCGCGCATCGCCCGCAGCTCGGCGATCCAGCGCGCGGGTCGCGCCGGCCGACAAGGGCCGGGGCGCTGCCTCCGGCTCTACACGCGCGCCGACTTCCTGGCGCGCCCCGAGGAGAGCAAGCCCGAGATCGAGCGTGAGGAGCTCTCCGAGCTGCTGCTCGCCTGCCGCCTCCTCGGCGTCGGCCCCGAGGAGCTGCCTTGGCCAACGCCGCCGCCGCGCGCCGCGCTCGAGGTCGCCGAGCAGCTCCTCGCCAGCCTCGGCGCCGTCGAGGGCGGCGCGATCACCCCGGTCGGTCGGGCGATGGCCCGGCAGCCGCTTCCGGTGCGCATGGCGCGCCTCCTCGTCGAGTGCGAGCGCCAGGGGCTGCGCGCCCACGGCGGCCTGCTCGCGACGCTCCTCGCCGAGGGGTGGGGCAGCTCGGCCGATCGCCCGAGCGAGATGGTCGACGAGCTCGTGCTGTTCGTGCAGCAGGGCACGGCGCGGCGCGAGCGCGCGATCGCCGAGGCCGCCCGTCGCCTCGCCCCGCTGCCGACGGCGCCGCCGTCGCGCGAGGAGGAGCAGCGCCTGCGCCGGGCGCTACTCGCAGCCTTCGCCGATCGCGTCGGCGAGGTCGCGCCGGGCGGCCGCGAGGTGCAGCTCGCCTCGGGTCAGCGGCTCACGATCGGCACGCCGATCGTCGCCCGCTGGGTGCTGGCGCTCGATGGCGAGGAGCGGCGCAGCGACGGACGCGCGCAGCTTCGCCTCTTGTCGTTCTGCGCCGTCGAGCGCGACTGGCTGCTCGAGCAACCCCTCCTCGAGCTCCAGTCCGCCGAGGAATGGAACGAGGCGGGGCAGCGCTGGGAGGTCACCGACTCGATGCGCTACGGCGCGCTGCTCCTCGATGCGGAGCGGCGACGCTTCGGCCGCGGCGCGGCGCCTGCGACGGTGACGGCCAAGCTCGCCGAGAAGCTCGAGGCGCGGCCCCAGCTCGTCGTCGATGCGGACGCGCTCGCCCGGTTGAGGCGGCGCGTCGCCGTGGCGTTCGCAGAAGACGCGGCGCGAGCAGCGTCGCTCGCCTTCACGGCGCTGCTCGCCGAGCACGCGCCAGGCAGCAGCTCCGTCGAAGAGGTCAAGAAGCTTGACCTCCTGGCGCTGTGGCAGGCGACGCTCGACGGCGAGGCGCGGCGACGACTCGAGACGCTCGCGCCCGATCGCATGCGCCTGCACGCGGGGCGCACGGCGCGCATCGAGTACCCGGAAGGCGGCGAGCCGTACGTCGCCTCGCGCCTCCAGGACTTCTTCGGTCAGTCGGAGGCACCGCTCGTCGGTGGGAAGCCATTGCTCGTGCACCTGCTCGCGCCCAACCAGCGCCCCGTCCAGGTGACGCGCGACCTACGCAGCTTCTGGCAGAACCAGTACCCCGAGCTGCGCCGACAGCTCTCCCGTCGCTATCCGCGCCACGACTGGCCCGAGGATCCCGCCCACGCCCAGCCCTCCGCGCCGCGCCCGCGCCGCACCTGATCGAGCGCACCGCCCGGGGTGCGCTTGCCCTTGGCACGGCGGATCTGCAATACTCGAGTCCTCGCAAAATGTCCGGCGCCGACCAACGCATCCACGCGCGTGTCCATGTCCAAGCCGCCATCCAGGTCTCGACCTCGGACGGCATGATGGACGTCGAGCTACGCGATCTGTCCAAGGGCGGCGCCCGCTTCCTGGCGCCCAAGCCCGTCGGCGGTGCCGGAGAGACCGTGGACCTGTACCTGCCGTCGCTCAACGGCCAGGAGGTCACGGTGATGGCCGAGATCATCCGCGCCGACCCGGGGCCGACCGGCATCGACGTCGCGGTGCGCTTCGCGCTCGTCGAGCCCGAGCAGCGGCAGGCGCTGGTCGAGCTGATCGAGGAGCTGCTCACTTCGACGGGCGGCGTCTCGTCGCCGAGCCGCGGGCTGCGGCGCATCGAGCTGCAGTTCTCGTCGTATCCGGAGCTCAAGAGCCTGCTCGAGGACATCCTCCACGGCGCGCTGTCGATGACCGTCGACGAGGCGCTGGTGCTGTACGAGGACCTCTCGGTGATCGTGCCCGATCTCGGCGGTCAGGGGCTGCTCATCCTGCGCTCGCAGGTCGTGCATCAGCGGCGCATCGAGCACAAGGGCGGAGACGAGACCACCACCTTCCGCGTCGGGCTCGAGTTCAACGATCTACGGCCTGAGGCGGAAGCCTGCGTGCGCGAGCTGCTGCGCGTCGTCGACGAGACGATCGCCGCCGAAGAGAGTCAAGCCAGCACGCCTGGCTAGCCCCTTCGCCCCCGGCGGCCCACGATCAGCGCAGCTGGTCGGCATCGAGCAGGCGGTGCTCGACGAGGTAGTCCCACACCACGTCGGGCACGAGCGCGATCAGCTTGTCGTGATCGTAGCCACGTCCCCGCTCGCGCACGAGCGAGGACGAGATGTTGGACGTCACGATGTTGTCGCGCAGGTACTGGTGGCGCTCGTCGGCGAGCAGCGAGCGCGCCTTGTCGAAGTCGTAGCCGAGGCGATGGATGACGAAGATGCGCAGCGCCTGGGCCATCCAGTCCGAGCCGCGCCACTGGTGGAACGTCTGCGCCACGTCCGAGCCCATCACCCAGGAGAAGTCGATGCCAGGGTGCGCCGGGAGGAAGTAGTCGCGCAGGATCTCGGCCGTCTCCTTGGTGTGCGGGTAGATGCGCTCGCCGTGCACGACCTCGAAGTCGGTCACCTTGAGGCGCCGGTAGTTGACGATGGCGCGGCGGATCATCTCGACGCGGTGGTGCGCCGGCATCAGCTTCTTGCCCCACGGGTGCTCACCGGCCGGGTAGAACCAGACCTCCTCGACGTCGGTGATGGCGAGGATCTCGAGCGCCATCGTCAGGTGCGCGTTGGTGAGCGGATTGGCCGAGAGGCCGAGGAGGCAGACCCGCCGTCCGACACGCCGTTGGTCAAGCTTCTTGACGGTCTCGAGGACCTGGGCGTGAAAGTCGATCCCCTGCTCGTTGCAGAGCTGCAGCAGCGTCCAGCCGACGTCGCCGAGCTCCTCGCGGAGGTTCGCCGGGTCGCGGTGGCGCACCAGCTCTTCGACCTCGTTGTGCAGGTCGCGCAGTCGCTCGACGAGCGAGGTCGCGCCGAAGTGCTGATCGTGCGACCGCCGGACCGCGGCGCACAGCTCGTCGAGCCGGTCCCGATCCGCCATCAGGGCAGCGGATCCCAGATCGTCCGATAGAGCCGCCGCACGACGTGCGTCCGCCCGTCGGCGATGACCTCGCGACCGCGCCGCTCGATCACCTCACCGAGATCGATCTGAATCGGTCGACCGTGGCGCCCGACGAGCGCCAGCCGATAGCCCATCTGCGGATCGTACGCCTGCTGGAAGCCCTGCACGCCGCTCATGAGCTGCACGAGCTCACCGCCCAGCCGCGCCCACATGAGCGTTCCGTTCTGCCGGATCGCCAGGACACCGCGCTGGTTGGGCAGCACGGCGAACGCGACGACCTCGTCGGTGAGGTAGCGCCACTGGCAGGAGCTGGCGTCGATCTCGACGAGCTCCTGCTCGCCGTTGTCGAGCACCGCGGTGTAGACCGGCTGCGGGCGCGGCATCGCCCAGGTGGTCTGTTGCTGACGGACGGGGAAGCGGCGGCCGCAGACCTCGAGCGCCTGAGGCTGGCCCCCGTAGGGAGGCTGCGTGGGGTACTGCGGCTGCGGCGGATACTGCGGCTGCGGCGGATACTGCGGCTGCGGCGGGTACTGCGGCTGCGGCGGGTACTGCGGCTGCGTCTGCAGCAGCTTGGGCTGCAGGCCGCGCAGCATCCCGAGCACCTGGTTCTCGTCGATGGAGATGCCGTACGACTGGAGGCGCGACTGCAGGTTCTGGAGCTGCGCCGACCAGTGCGTGTAGGCGACGTTGTAGGCGGCCTCGGGCATCACCAGCGGCGGCGCGAGGCGCTGCAGCCCCTGCAGCACCTCGAGCTCCTGCTTGTCGTAGCCGTACGAGCCGAGCTTGTCGGCGCGCCGGACGAAAGTGTCGACGAACTGGCGGTACTGATCGACGTCGGGCTGAAGGCGGGTCCTCGGCATCGCCTGCTGGAGCAGCGATAGGACCTGGAGCTCATCGGCCGAGAAGCCGTAGCTCGACGTGAGCTCGAGGACTCCCTCGTACATCGTCAGGAAGCGACCGTACGCCGTTGGATCCGCGGTCTCGGGCCGCGTCCGCACCTGCGCCTCGATCAGCTGCACTTCGTTGCGATCGAAGCCGTACGACGCCATCTGCTTGACCTGCACGTCGAGCGTCTGCAGGTACGCAGAGTAGGGATCGAGCATCCGCACCTGCGCGACGGCCACCTGCGCGCACAGGCCAATTCCGAGAGCTGCTGCAGTCACGATTCGCATGGTGCCTGGACGCATCGGCGCCC
>CAZPEY010000144.1:0-13484 GCA_964585665.1 uncultured Polyangiaceae bacterium
CCACGGCCCGACGTAGACCTCGCGCTGCGCGCGGGCCGACTTGATGCGATCGAGGCAGAGGCGCGTCACCGTCGTGGTCAGCCAGGCCTCGGGGGTCTTGACGTCGGTGGCCGCATGCCAGCGTAGCCAGGCGTCTTGCACGACGTCCTCGGCTTCGGCGGTACTGCCGAGCATGCGGTAGGCGATGGCGAAGAGACGCCGCCGATGGGCGCCGAGATCACCCTGCATGTTGCTCCGCAAGCGGCCGCTCTCCGACGGGCGGCAGCAGACAGACCGAGCGCTCTGAGAAGCCTTCTTCTTTGGCGCCGAAGGCGTGGTTGAAGCGCGCGCGGTGATTCTCCCAAGCGATCGCCGCGGTGAGCTCGACCATCGCAGCTGGGCCGAGCTCGGCGAGCAGCGCTCGATGCAGCTGGTCAGGGATCACCATCGGACAGCCACACATGGCCTCGGCGAACGCGAGCACGCGTCGGTCGAGCTCGGAGAAGCGTTCGCAGCGAGCGGGATCCAAGAGGCCTCGCAGATCATCTTCGGTGACGCCGTGCTTCGATGCAATCGCCGCCCCGATGTCGATGCAGAAGCGGCAGCCGATCATCATCGCCGCCTTGATCTGGGCCAGCTCCTTGAGTCGACCATCGAGGCTGTCGGCGCGCTCGAGCATCACCTCATAGCCAGCCGCCGCGGCCAGGATGGAGCGGTTGTAGGCCATGATCCCGACGGGCTTTGGGACACGGCCGAGGCGCCGCCGCGCGAACCAGTAGACGATGCGAACGAAGAGGCCGGCGCGCTTGGGGGGGACGGGTTCCAGTCTTGCCATGCCGACCAGACGACGCAGGCGGGCCGGATGTGACACTGGAGGGGAGGAAATGCGCTCCGCTCGTCGCTGACGAGGGTCGATCCTCAGCGGTGGAAGTGGCTCAGACCGAGGTAGGCAGCAGCGAGCGCGAAGGGCAGCGCGAGGATCGAGCCGCGGACGTAGCGCCCCCAGCGCAGCCGAGCGTCGCGATCGTCACGACGGCGGTAGCGAGCGACGACGAAGCCGAGGCACAGCAGGTTGGCGAGGACCGCGACCAGACCGCAGGCGATCTTGACGTAGAGCAAGGGGGAGGCTGGAGCCGCAGCCCAGAGCAGCGCGCCCGAGACGAGCACCGCGAGCAGCAGCGGCCCTTCGATCAGCAGATCGATGCGGTAGTGCAGACGCGTCGCGACGGCGCCGTCGTCGAGATCACTCAGCTCGATGACGCCCTCGACGAGCACGACCCCCGCCCACGCGAACAGCATCCCGAGATGGAGCAGCCTGAGTGCCACCATGGGGGCAGCGTAGCGCCGCAAGGTCTGCGCGGGTGCGCAGAATTCGCGCTTCGTCTCCATCCGTAGTGCAATCGCGGCGCAGGGGCTGCAGCAGGAACCATGTGGCGTGGGAACTGCACGTTGGCCCGGAGAGGTATCCTCGTATGTCCTCGGACTGGTTGTCCGCACTCGCATTTCTCGCCGTCTCGACGCTGGTGGGCCTTGGCATGCTCGCGGCGGCGCGCATCTTGCGCGTTCGTGCCCGGCAGAATTCGCGCCTCAAGCACCTCACGTACGAGTGCGGCGAGCAACCCGACGCGATGGCGTGGATGCAGTTCCACGCCCGCTACTACGTCGTCGCCATCTTCTTCGTCCTCTTCGACGTGGAGGCGGTCTTCCTGTTTCCGTGGGCGGTCGTGTTGCGGGAGCTCGGCCTGCATGGCCTCGTCGCGGCGATTGGGTTCGTCGTAATCCTGATGCTCGGGTGGCTGTACGCGCTGCGCAAGGAGGCGCTCAAGTGGCAATGAGCGACGACGCCGGCCCGCGCAAGCGACTGCCGCTATACGACGAGAGCGCGCTGCGCTACGAGCACCCGCTCTATCGCACGCTGCTCGCCGTGCCCGGCCTGTCCGTCGCGGTTGCCCCGCTCGATCAGCTCCTGCACTGGGGCGCGTCCAACGCTCTGTGGGTCTTTCCGATGGCGACGAGCTGCTGCGGGATCGAGCTGATGTCCGCCGCCGCCAGCCGCGTCGATCTCGATCGGATGGGCACGATCGTCCGCGCCACGCCCCGGCAGGCGGACGTCATGGTCGTCGCTGGGACGATCACCGTGAAGATGGCACCGCGGGTCAAAGCGCTGTGGGAGCAGATGCCCGAGCCCAAGTGGTGCATCGCGATGGGATCGTGTGCGATCTCCGGCGACTTCTATCGCAACCTCTACTCGGTGATTCCCGGCATCGACACCGTCGTGCCCGTCGATGTGTACATTCCGGGGTGCCCGCCGAACCCCGAGGGCCTGATGCACGGCCTGCTGCGGCTGCAGGAGAAGCTGGCGCTGCAGCGACGGGGTGAGCTGCCGCCCCGGGAGGAGAATCCCGCGCTGCTCGACCTGACGCGACCGTCGATCCCGCGGCTGCTCGATCCCGCGCGCGATCCTGCGCTCACCGAACAGCAAGAAGAGGCGGCGCTGCACGCGACTGCGAGCGACCGCAGCGATGAACCGCCCGTCGGGGAGCAGCCCCCGGAGGTGGCGCCCCATCAACCGATCAAGGCGGAGCCAGGCGGCGATCTGGCCGCGCTGTTCGCCGAGCATGGCGTCGCCGCGCTGCCGGCGTCCGACAAGGAGGGCGGCCCGCTCGTCGACGCCAACCAGCACGTTGCGCTGGCGCGGCGGCTGCGCGCGGCCGGCTATCGACAGCTCGTCTACATCGCGGCGAGCCACTATCCCGAGAAGACGGGGGCCAAGCCGCAGCCAGAGCGTTTCGAAGTCGCGTACGCGCTGCGCAGCATCGGCAAGGGCTCGACCGTGGTGAGCTGGCGCGTCGGGCTCGAGCCGGGACGGAGCGTCCCGACGCTGGTCGGGGTCTTCGCCGGCGCCGACTGGCAGGAGCGCGAGCAGTTCGATCTGCTCGGCGTCACGTTCGAGGGGCATCCGGACCTACGCCGGATCATGCTGCCAGGGGACTGGCAGGGGCATCCGCTGCGCAAGGACTACGCGGCTGACACGAGGTGTCCGCCATGGCGTTGACCGAGCGCACCCTCGTGTTTCAGAGCGCATCGCGTGGTGTGGTCGATCCGCATCGCTCGATGCGCGACTACGACGCCGAGGCCGATCTCATGCTGCTGCACTTCGGGCCGCAGCACCCGTCGACCCACGGCGTGTTCCGCATGGACCTGCACCTCGACGGTGAGATCATCGTCAAGGCGACGCCGTACCTCGGCTATCTGCACCGCGCGGTGGAGAAGCTCTGCGAGCAGCTCACGTACGTTCAGCAGACGCCGATCGTCGACAAGAACGACTACGTCGCGCCGATGACCAACGAGCTGGCGCTCAACATGGCGTTCGAGAAGCTGCTGGGCGTCGAGGTTCCGCGTCGAGCGCGCTACCTGCGGACGCTGTTCGCCGAGCTGCAGCGGATCGCGTCGCACCTGTTGTGGCTCGGCACCTTCGCGCTCGATCTGGGCGGCGCGCTTGGCGGTGGCTCGACGCTGTTCCTGCACTGCTTTCGCGAGCGCGAGCTCATCCTCGATCTGTTCGAAGAGGTCACCGGCGCGCGCTTCCACTACAACACGCACACGATCGGCGGCAATCGCCACGACGTGCCGGCGGGCTTCGGCGACAAGGTCAAGGCCGCGCTGCAGACCATCGAGGCGCGCATCGCCGAGTACGAGGATCTCAGCCTCGGCAATGGCGTGTTCGTGATGCGCAGCGAGCGGGTCGGCGTGCTCGACGGAGAGCTGGCGCTCGAACTCGGGATCAGCGGTCCGATCTTGCGCGCCTGCGGCATCGATCACGATCTGCGGCGCGATGCTCCGTACGCGGCGTACGACGAGCTCGCCGTCAACGTCGCGGTCGGCAGCGGCGGTGACTGCCTGGCGCGCGCCAAGGTGCGCTTCGCCGAGATGCGCGAGAGCCTTCGCCTCGTGCGCGCGGCGCTCGACGGGCTTCCCGAGGGTCCCATCTGCGGCTACAAGCCGATCCGCCAACCGACCCAGGCCAAGGCGACCGGCGGTCAGGTGTACGTCGGCATCGAGACGCCCCGCGGCGAGCTCGGCACCTTCGTCATCGGCGGCGGCGACCCGCCGACCTGTCCGCATCGGCTCAAGATTCGTCCCCCCAGCCTGCACGCGCTGTCGGCGCTGCCGTACATCCTGCCGGGCGCGACGGTGAGCGACGCCGTTGCGATCCTCGGATCGCTCGATCCGATCATGGGGGAGGTCGACCGATGACGCCCGCCATGAGCGCGCTTGCGCACGGCGCGATCTACGGCGCGCTGATCCTGTCGGTGCTGCTCGCGATCATCGCCGTCGGCATCTGGTTCGAGCGCAAGTTCGCCGGGCGGATGCAGTCGCGCCTCGGGCCGACGATGGTCGGTCCCATCGGGCTGCTCCAGTCGATCGCCGACGTGGTCAAGCTCCTCCAGAAGGAGGACATCGTGCCGCGCGGCGCCGATCGACCGCTGTTCGATCTGGCGCCAGTGCTCGCGGCGCTGTTCTCCCTCGGCGTCGCCGCCGTGATCCCGTTCTCGCCGACGATCATCGCCTCCGATCTCGACATCGGGGTCGTCTACGTCCTGGCGATCGGCGGGCTGATGGTGGTGCCGACCTTCCTCGCGGGCTGGGCCAGCAACAACAAGTTCGCGCTGCTCGGCGCGATGCGCGCCGTCGCCCAGTCGGTGTCCTACGGCGTGCCGCTGGTGCTCGCGGTCCTGGTGCCGGTGATCCTGTCGGGCTCGCTCAGCGTCTCGGGGATCGTCGATCACCAGGCGCATCACCACTGGTTCGCGATCTGGCCCGTGCTGCCCGGTCTGCCGGCCTTCGTCCTCTACTTCATGGCGATGCTCGCCGAGGCGAATCGCATCCCGTTCGACATCCCCGAGGCCGAGAGCGAGCTCGTCGCTGGCGTGACGACCGAGTACACGGGCGCCAAGTTCGTCCTGTTCTACATGGCGGAGTACATCCACACGCTCGTCGGATCGGCGATCGGCGCGGCGCTCTTCTGGGGCGGCTGGGACGGTCCGTTCGCGCCGGGGCTCCACTGGATGGTCGCCAAGACGCTGCTGCTCTTCGCCCTGGTGTACTGGGTGCGCTGGGCGCTGCTGCGCCTGCGCGCCGATCAGCTGATGGAGCTGTGCTGGCGCTGGCTCGTCCCGATCGGGGTCGGGCTCGTGCTGCTCGCCGCGCTCTGGGTGCAGCTCGTACCCGGCGGAGGGACGCGATGAGCGGCAGCCGGCTACGCCACTTCGGGGATGTGCTCCGCGCGCTGCGCACGACGCTGCGGACGCTGTTCCGTCCGCCGACGACCGTCGAGTTTCCCGAGGTCGTGCGGCCTCGCGCCGAGCGCTATCGCGCCAGCTTTGCGCTACCCGACGACGAGCACGGCGAGCTGGCGTGCATCGGGTGCCTGGCCTGCGAGCGCATCTGTCCGTCGCAAGTGATCAAGATGAAGAGCACCGGCAAGAAGGAGTCGCCGGTGACGGGCAAGAAGCGTCAGTACGTGGACGAGTTCGTGCTCGATCTGACCGCCTGCATCCAGTGCGAGCTCTGCGTCCAGGTCTGCAACAGCGACGCGATCTACATGGTTCGCGAGCCGGAGCGGCCGATGTACGCGCGCGAAGATCTGGTGCTGGACCTGGTGCGGCTGCGCAAGAACGCCGCCGATCGGACGCCGGCCTGGGGACGTGGCACGACGCTGCAGGAGATGCAGGAGCCACCCAAGGAGGCCAAGGAGGCCAAGCCGGCCAAGGCGTCTCCCGCGCCGGCCGCCGCCTCCGTGCCCACCGCTGCTCCCGCCGTGCCCCCGTCGCCAGCCCCGGCGCCAAGCCCGCCGGCCGGCCCCGCCCCGGCTCCGGCCGCGGCCCCGGCGGCCGTCGAGCCCAAGGGAGACGGATCATGATGCTCGAGCTCGGCTTCGCCTTCGTCGCCGCGCTCGCCGTCGTGAGCGCCATGCTCTGCGTGTCGAGCGCGCAGCTGCTCCGCGCCGTGCTCTGGCTTGGCGCGAGCCTGGTCGCGACCGCGGCGCTCTACGCGATGCTCGACGCGTCGTTCCTGGCGGGCGTGCAGCTGCTGCTCTATGTCGGTGGCGTCATGACGCTGCTCCTCTTCGGCTTGATGATCACGCGGCGGCACGAAGGCGTTGCGCCGCCCGCGCCGGACACCACGTCCCCGGTGCGCGCGCTCTTCGTCGCCGGCTCGCTGTTCGGCTTGCTCGCCGCCGCCATCCTCAAGACCGAGGGGCTCGAGGCCAAGGTCGCACCGCCACCGCTCCGCCTCGCCGCGCTCGGGCGCGCGCTCCTCGTCGATCACGTCCTGTCGTTCGAGGTCGTCTCGCTGCTCCTGCTCGCGGCGATCATCGGCGCGGTCGTGATCGCGCGTCGTCGCGATCCGCAAGCGGAGCCGGAGCGAACGTCATGAGCCTCGTCCACCTGCTGCTGCTCGCCTCGGCGCTGTTCTGCATCGGCGTCTTTGGCCTGCTGACCCGGCGCAACGCGATCGCCGTGCTGCTCTCCGTCGAGGTGATGGCCAACGCATCCAACCTCGCCTTCGTCGCGTTCGGCCGCCTGCGCGGTGGACCGGGCCAGCTCTTTGCGATCTTCTCTCTGGCTCTCACCGTCGCGGAGGTCGCCGTCGGACTGGCGCTCGTCATCCTGCTGTACCGGCGCTATCGCGACACCCGCATCGATCTTGCGAGCGAGCTACGCCAATGAGTCGGCCCCTCTCGCTCGCCTTGATCGCCCTGTTCACGCCCGCGCTGGCGGCACTCGTGCTCGCTGCGCTCGCGCCTCTGCGTCGTCGAGGGACGCCGGCTGCTGTGCTGTGCATCGGCAGCTCGCTGGCGTCCTTCGCCGCCGCGCTGCTGCTCCTCGTCGATCGTATCGGCGACGGATCGCGGCTGCTCTTCACCACCCCGTGGCTGGCCAGCGAGGGCAAGACGATCGCCGAGCTCGGGTTGTGCATCGATGGCGTGGCTGCGTCGATGCTGCTCGTGGTCACGCTGGTGGCGCTCTGCGTTCAGATCTTCTCGCTCGGCTACATGCACGACGAGGCGCCGCCCTCCTTTGGTCGCTACTTCACCTACCACGCCCTCTTCCTGTTCAGCATGAACGTCCTCGTGGTGGCGCCCAACCTGCTGCAGCTCTTCGCGGGCTGGGAGCTCGTCGGCGTCACCAGCTATCTCCTCATCGGCTTCTACTTCCGCAAGCCGAGCGCAGCGCGCGCGGCGGTCAAGGCGTTCTGGGTCACCAAGTTCGCTGACATGGGGCTGCTGTTCGGTCTGTTCGTGCTCTTCGTGAACACGGGAAGCTTCGGCTGGGATGCGACCTTGCCGTCGACGGTGGCGACGACGGTCACGCTGCTGCTCTTCGTCGCGGTCGTCGGCAAGTCGGCGCAGTTCCCGCTCCACGTCTGGCTCCCCGACGCGATGGAAGGCCCGACGCCCGTCTCGGCGCTGCTCCACGCGGCGACGATGGTCGCGGCCGGCGTGTTCTTGATCGTGCGCGCCAACCCGCTCTTCGCGCAGTCGCCAACGACCCGCACGGTCATGCTGATCGTCGGCGCGGGCACGGCGCTCTTCGCCGCGTGTCTGGCGATGTTGCAGACCGACATCAAGAAGGTGCTCGCCTACTCGACCTGTTCGCAGCTCGGCTACATGATCGCGGCGCTCGGTGCCGGTTCCATGCTCGGTGGCTTCTTTCACCTGACGACGCACGCCTTCTTCAAGGCGCTGCTCTTCCTCGCGGCGGGCTCCGCGATCCACGCGGTGCACAGCAACGAGATTGGCAAGATGGGCGGCCTTGCGCGCCGCATGCCTCTGACGGGCGTGGCGTTCGTCATCGGTGCGCTGGCGCTGGCGGGCATCCCGGGGCTGTCGGGCTTCTTCAGCAAGGACCTCGTGCTCGAGGCGGTCGAGGGCAAGCTCGGGGCCGTGCCCTGGCTGGCGCTGCTCGCGACCGCGTTTCTGACCGCCTTCTACATGGGCCGCGTCGTGTTCGTGGCCTTCTTCGGTGCGCCGTCGGGAGAGCACGCCGCGCATGCCGAGGAGCCGGGCTGGTCGATGCGCCTGCCGCTCGTCGTCCTCGCCGCGCTGTCCCTCGGTGGCGGGGCGATGACGAGCGCGTTCGCCAAGCTGCACGGCGAGCCCTACGCGTTTCATCTCGGCGTCGGCCCGGTGATCGCGGCGCTGCTGGCGCTCGCCGGCTTCGCGTTCGCGTATCGCCGCTACGGCGGCAAGACCGAGGCGCCCGAACCGGCTGCCGAGGGCCTCCTCCAGACGGTCGCGACCTCTCACGCCGTCAATCGCTTCTACGAGTACGCCTTCCACCGGATCGTGCTGGTCGTCTCGTCGGCGCTCGGCTTCCTCGATCGCTATGTCGTCGACGGCATGATCAACATGATCGGCTACGTCTCCCTCCGGGCGGGGCGAAGGGCGCGCGCGCTGCAGACCGGCCTGCCCTCCGATTACGTGCTCGCCGTCGTGCTCGGCGTCGTTGGGCTCGCCGCCTGGGCGGTGCTGCAATGAGCGCGCATCTCCTCTCCATCATCGTCGCTGCACCGGCGGTCGCCGCGCTCGTCGTCATGTTCCTCCCGGGCCGCGCCCACCTCGCCATCCGTCTCGTCTCGCTGCTCGGCGCCGGCGTGTCCTTCGCCGGCAGCATCGTCGCGCTCGCCACCTACGATCGCGCCGCGGGCGGCCTGCAGCGAGTCGAGGATCTGCCGATCGTCCCGTCGCTGGGGATCCATCTCAAGCTGGCGCAGGACGGCTGGGCGGGCCCGCTGCTGCTGCTCACCGGCGTCATCATCTTCGCCGGCGTGCTGGCGAGCTGGACGATCAAGCAGCGCGACCGCGAGTACTTCGTGCTGCTGCTCGTGCTCGTCGCCGGTGTGTTCGGCGTGTTCGTCTCGCAGGACCTGCTGATCTTCTTCCTCTTCTACGAGGTCGCGGTCCTCCCCATGTACCTGCTCATCGGCATCTGGGGCGCCAGCCACGAGGTGCCGGGCCGCGGCCCGTTCCAGATCGCGTGGCGCGAGTTCGCCGTCGGAGACAAGCAGTACGCGGCGATGAAGCTGACGCTGATGCTGCTCATCGGATCGGCGGCGATCATGGCGGCGATCTTCGTCCTCTACGTCGATGCCGGCGCGACCAGCTTCGATCTGCAGCACCTGCAGGCGACGCACTACAGCCGCACCGTGCAGCTCGTCCTCTTCCCGCTCCTGTGGCTTGGCTTCGGATCGCTCGCCGGCGTGTTCCCCTTCCACACCTGGTCGCCCGACGGTCACGCGTCGGCCCCGACGGCGGTGTCCATGCTGCACGCGGGAGTGCTGATGAAGCTCGGCGCCTTCGGCGTCATGCGCGTCGGCATGGTCTTGCTCCCCGAGGGGACCCAGTTCTGGGTGCCGGTCGTCGGTGCCATCGCGGCGATCAACGTGCTCTACGGAGCCTTCTGCGCCATGAGCCAGACCGACCTCAAGTACATCATCGCCTACAGCTCGGTGAGCCACATGGGCGTGGTCATGCTCGGCGCCGCGACGCTGACGCAGGCGGGCTGGGACGGCGCGGTGTTCCAGATGGTCGCGCACGGCATCATGACCGGCCTCTTCTTCGCGCTCGTCGGGATCGTCTACGAGCGGGCTCACACGCGCGCGATCGCGAAGATGGGGGGCTTTGGCAGCGTCATGCCAGGCGTCGCCGCCTTCTTCACGCTGGCGTGTCTGTCGTCGCTGGGGCTGCCTGGCACCGCCGGCTTCGTCTCCGAGTTCGTGGTCTTCCTGGGCGCGTGGAAGAGCGGTCACTTCGTCTGGACCGTGGCTGGCGTGCTCGGCGCGTTCGTCACCGCGATCTACGTCCTGCGCGCGACGCGGGCCATCTTCTGGGGCGCCGGCCCGAGCGAGGACTTCCACGAGCTCACCGACGCCAAACGCACCGAGTGGGGCGCCCTCGTCCTGCTCGGTACGTCGCTCGTGGTGCTCGGCGTCTGGCCGCGCCTGATGCTCGACTTCATCAACGGCGCGACGACGAGCTACCTGGCGCGCCTCCTCGCGGGAGGTGGGCCGTGAGCGAGCTGCAGACGCTCTGGTTGCCTCTGACGCTGTGCGGGCTCGCCATCGCCGTGCTGCTCGTCGACGTGCTGCGCCCGGTCCACCGCGCCGCGCCGTCGGGCCGCGACCTCGGGCTGCTGGTCGCGACCGGCCTGGCCGGGCTGCTCGTTGCGTCGCTGATCGTCGATGGCCACGCGGAGGGTAGGCGCGAAGCCGCATATGGCGCGTACGTCGGCGACGCCTTCACGATCTACCTGCAGCGGCTGTTTCTCGTCGCCGGGCTGCTCGCCGCGCTGGCCGGCCTGGCAGACGTGGCCAAGCGGACGCCGCGACGCCAGGGCGAGTACTGGCTCATGCTGCTCTCCAGCCTGCTCGGCATGGTGCTCCTGCCCGCGGCGCGCGACCTCGTCTTGCTCGTCCTCTGCTTCGAGCTGATGGGGCTGCCTCTCTACATCCTCGCTGCCTACGCCAAGACCGATCCCAACGCCGAAGATCCCCAGGTGCGTTCTCTCGCCGCGGAGGCGTCGATCAAGCTCTATCTCGTCGGTGCGACGAGCACCGCGGTGACCCTGTTCGGCCTCGCGCTGCTGACCGGCATGGCCGGCACCACGCGCCTCGACGCCTTGGGGAGCGCGCCGCTCCAGCCGCTGTCCGCGCTCGGGTTGCTCTTCGTCCTCGGCGGCATCGGCTACAAGATCGGCATGGCGCCGTTTCACATGTGGGTGCCCGACACGTACCAGGGCGCGCGCCTGCCGTTCGTCGCCTTCCTCTCCGTCGCGCCCAAGGCCGCGGGCCTGGTGATGATGGCCGCGATCTTCGTCGGCAGCTTCGGTGCGCAGGCGGCGGTGTGGTTGCCGCCGCTGCTCTTCCTCGCGTTCCTGTCGATGGCGATCGGCAACTTGATGGCGCTGCCGCAGACCGATCTCCGTCGGCTCCTCGGCTACTCGGGCATCGCGCAGATGGGCTACGCGCTGGTCGCGATGGCCGCTAACGGCTCGTTCGGCCTCGGCATGGTGCTGTTCTTCGTCGCGACCTATACCTTCACCAACTTCGGCGCCTTCGTCGTCCTCCACCTCGCGTCCGAGGCTGGTGGCGGCTTCGGCTTCGATGGGCTCGCCGGGCTGTGGCGACGCGCCCCCGGCCTGGCGATCGCGCTCGCCTGCTTCCTGCTGTCGCTGGCGGGCATCCCGTTCATGGTCGGCTTCTGGGCCAAGCTCTACGTGCTCCTGGCGGCGTGGCGGGCGCAGCACTTCGCGCTCGTCGTCGCGGCGATCGTGCTCGCCGTGCTCGGCCTGTTCTACTACCTGCGGGTGCTGCGCGCGGCGTACATGACCGACGACCCATCGCTCAAGGCGCCGAAGGTCGACGTCCCGATCTCAATTGCGCTCGGTCTCTGTGTGGGAGCCGTCGTGGTGCTGGGGTTGTGGCCGCAGCCGCTGGTCGAGGCGGCGCTGCGGGCGGCCGAGGCCTTGCTGGCGCGCTAAACAGGAACGCCTGTTTAGACTGTCTTGACGGGCGTGCCGCCCCGCCAGCAGAGCCGTCGGGATGGCGCTCCGCGCGAGGCTGTAGGCGGCGAGCCCCGGTCTGCGGTCAGCCGCCGAAGGCGTCGACGAGCGCGTCCTCGTCGAGGATCTCTGGACCGAGGAAGGTCTTCTCCTCGTAGGCCATGTGCTTGGCGAACTTGTCGATCAGCGCGCCGAGCGTCGCGGGCAGGCCGGAGGGGAGGGTCGCCTTGCTCGCCTCGAGCAGCATGAGATAGAGCTCGGTGTGCTCGGTCAGGTGCTCGTGCAGCATGACCTCGTTGCGCACCGGGCCCCAGGCGTCGATCGTCGGCAGGATCTTGCGGAGGGCCTCTTCTTCGGCGGCGTTGTGCGTCTGCACCAACGTGACCAGCCGTCCGAGCGCGCCGGTGAGCCGCTCTTGATCGATGGGGACCTGGCTCGACGCCGCGCGCGTCTCGTCGAGCAGCGCCCGGATGTCGGCGTGCTGTTTGAGCAGGATGGTTCGCAGTTCGCTGAGCTTGATCACGGCACGCCTCCGCTCGGTTGTTCCTTCGTTCACAGCGCGACGAAGTCCTCGTCCTCGTCGTCAATCGGCAGCTCGTAGTCGGTCGGGAGCTTGGCGATCTCCTTCTTCACCAGCTGCTGATGTTCGATCTCTTCATCGCGCAGCTCGGCAAAGATCGCCTTGACGTCGGCCAACTGCACGCGCTCGATCGCCGCATCGAAGAACTCGGCGGCCTTCGTCTCGGCCCGTAGCGACGCGTCGAGCGCCATCCGCACCGACATCGAGGCCCGGACCTCATCGTATTCGGGCGCTTCGATGTCGAAGATCATCTCGCGTCGCACCAGGCGCGGCGAGTCGCCGAACAGCTCCTTGCGCCGGGCCGACAGGCGATCCTCGTGCTTCGTCTCGTTGGAGAGCATGAAGCGGAAGAAGCGCGCCGCCTCCGGGTTGTGGTGCTTCTCCATCTGGTCGGCAAACTCCTCGTACCGATCCTTGGCCTCTTCCTCGATCAGGGTCGCCAGGTCGAGCGCGTCCTTGAGCGTCAGCGTGGCGAAGTCGAGCTTGCGCGTCTTGTCTATTTGGGCGGGCTGCTTGGCTGGGTCCGACTGGTCTGGCACGACAGCACCTCAGGTTTGAATGAAGCGATCGAAGATCTGGTGGCGTGGCGTCGCCTTGTCCGAGAGCTCCTTCTGGCGCTCCCGCACGAGGTCATTCATCGTCGGTGGCGGCGACGGGTTCTGATAGAAGATGCCGGTGTGGAGCTCGCGCCCGTAGCGCTGGGCGAGGTTCATCGCCGCCAACCGATCGGCCGAGTTGTGGCCGAGCTTGGCCAGCGGCTGCATGACCGCGCGGTGGTGTTTGACCTGCTGATCGTCCTCTCCGAACGTCACGCAAGGTGACATCACGTTCACGAACGAGAAGCCCGGGAAGCGAATCGCCGCCTCGATGATCTCGGCGAGCCCCGCCATGTCGGCCGGCGTGCCTTGCGCCACGAAGTGCGCACCGTACGCGAGCACGGAGAGCAACGGATTGACCGGCTCCTCGAGGCTGCCGTACTCGGACGTCACGGTCTTGAGGCCGCGCGGCGAGGTCGGTGAGAGCTGCCCCTTGGTGAGACCGTAGACCTGGTTGTCCATCACGATGTAGGTCAGGTCGGTGTTACGACGCACCGCGTGCGGCACGTGGCCGCCGCCGATCGAGAAGCCGTCACCGTCTCCGCCAGCGACGAGGACGAGCAGCTCGGGGTTGGCGAGCTTGATGCCTTGCGCGATGGGCAGCGCGCGGCCGTGGACGCTGTTGAAGCCGTACGCCGTCGTGTAACCGGGGATGCGGCTCGAGCACCCGATGCCCGAGACGAAGGCGATCTCGTGCGGAGCGCGACCGATCGCCGCGAGCGCGCGGTAGATCGCCTGCACGACGCCGAAGTCGCCGCAGCC
>CAZPEY010000145.1:0-13392 GCA_964585665.1 uncultured Polyangiaceae bacterium
CGAAGATCTTGTTCTCGCCGACGTAGGACGAGACCATCTTCTTGACCTGGCCGGCCGCCAGCAGGATGCCGAGGCCCTTGTCGTCGACGCCGCAGTTGTTCGAGACGATGGTGAGCTGCTTGGGGCCGAGCTCGCGCAGCGCCGCGATGAGGTGCTCGGGGATGCCGCAGAGCCCGAAGCCTCCCGCCAGCAGCGTCATCCCATCTTGTACGAGGTCCGAGAGCGCCTCCTTGGCGGAGGCGTAGGTCTTGTCCATGGGCGGGGACTTTACGCGCAAAAGACGGCTGCGGGAAAGTCGCGCGGTCGCCCCGAAGACACGCTACGATGGACGTGCATGCGCTCGCCAAGGACCCCGCGCTGGTTCATCGTAGCGGCCTTGCCGCTCGTCGCCAGCGGCTGCGCCCTGGCCGAGGTCGGCGAAGGGATCGGGCGTGTCGACGGCGCGCTCTTCGTGCGCAGCTGCCGCGACGGCAAGGATCTCGGCGCGCCTGGCGCACCCGCCACCTACACGATGAAGCCCGAGTTCTTCGTCGTCGATCCGGTCGAGGACTCGGTGATGGACGACCACCCGGTCAATCGCATGCAGATCCGCGTGCAGTCGACGGGCAACCTCCCCGAAGAGGCGGACGTCCTGTGGATCACGATCGCCGACGTGCGCCAGGTGGCCGAGTCGTGGAACCAGATCATCAGCGTCGGCGCGACGAGCAACGTGCGCGCCTCGCTGCAGCTCAACCGGAGCTGTCGGGATCGCGAGGCGACGCCCTCGCTGCAGGGCCAGATCGTGTTCGCGACGTTCGGCAAGGCCGACGGGAGCCCACCGCCGGAGGACTTCCAGGTGCGCTTCGGTGAGAAGATCGCGGCGCAGTTCAACTTCGGCGTCGTCGATCAGCGCTACGAGCTCCTGGCCGGGCAGGGCGGGGTGCCGACCACGCCCGCCGTGGCCGGCCACCTCGACGGTGACTTCGAGATGAAGGTGGTCGCGAGCCGCTCGGCGCAGGCGTATCCGTAGCGATCGACGATGGCAATTGGCGATCGGTTCGAGGTCCTGATCGACTCGCTCGCCAAGGGCGGCGATGGCGTCGGCCGCGCTCCCGACGGGCGGGTCGTGTTCGTGCCGTTGACCGTGCCCGGCGATCGCGTCGAGGTGCAGATCACCGAGGACAAGTCGGCCTTTCTGCGCGCCTCGCTCGGGCGCGTCGTGACGCGCTCGCTCCAGCGCGTCGACCCGCCGTGCAGCGTGCAGACGCGCTGCGGGGGCTGCCCTTGGCAGCAGGTCCGACTCGACGAGCAGCTCCGCGCCAAAGAGGAGTTGGTCCGCAAGGCGCTGCGCAAGATCGAGACGCGCTTCTGGCCGCTGGTGCGCTCTCCCGACGACGTCGGCTACCGGATCCGCGGGCGGCTGCGGGTCCGCGGTGGACGCATCGGGTTGCATGAGGCACGCAGCCATGAGCTGGTCGAACCGTCAACCTGCTTGACCATGCGTCCTGCGCTGTGGCGCGCGCTGCAGGCCGCCGGGCAGGCGCTGGCGCCGCTGCTCGGCGACGAGGGGACGCTCGCCGGCCTGATCACCGAGGACGAGCGGGTCCATCTCGCGGTCGAGCGCGGGCGCAATGCACGGCGCAACGAGCTCGCCGCCGCGGCGCGCGCGCTCGTCGGGCAGCACGGGATCATCGGCATCGTCGAGGGCGGTCACGTCTTGTGGGGCGAACGCACGATCGAGCTCAGTGACGGTCACGTCACGTCGGCGAGCGGCTTCCAGCAGGCCAACCCGGCGCAGAACGAGCGGCTGCGCGCCGGGCTCGTGGCGGCCCTGTCGGCGTTTCCACCGCGGGTCGTCGTCGAGCTCTACGCCGGCGATGGCAACCTGACCCGCGCTCTGTCCGCCGCCTGCGATCGGGGCCTGGCGATCGAGAGCGACGCCGCGGCGGTCGATCGCCTGCGCACCAACCTGCAGATCCTTGGGCGGAGCGGCTGGCGCGCCGACTGTCAACCGAGCGAGGTCGCGTTCGCGGAGTTCGCTGCGGCGAGCCGACGCTGTGATGCGCTGGTGCTCGATCCGCCGCGCGCCGGGTGCAAGGAGGTCGTGCCAGCGATCTTGTCGGTGCGCCCCAAGACCGTGCTGTACGTCTCCTGTGATCCGACGACGCTCGGGCGCGACCTCGAGCTGCTCTGCCAGGGCGGCTACCGCTGCGAGTCGGTGACGCCGTTCGACTTCATGCCCCACACCGATCACGTCGAGACGCTGGCGGTCCTGCGCTGGCCCGGGTGAGGGGATGGGCGTGTATTGATATTGACTTTCAAAATCAAAGCAAGCATTGCTGTGCTGCATGCCCCGCCGTCTCCTTCGCCGCGCCGGCGCGCCGCTCGCGGTGCTCGCCCTCGCGGCCTGCCACCCGCCGAGCCTTCCGTCGAGCGATGAGCGCTCGCTGAGCGCCCGGCAGCTCCTCGGCAAGCGCCTCTTCGAAGACGCCGAACTCTCCGAGCCCCCGGGGCAGTCGTGCGCCTCGTGTCACGACGCGGCGCAGGCGTTCGCGGGCAACCACGGCTCGCCGATCGCGGCCGTCGCCCTCGGCAGCCGCCCCGATCAGCTCGGCGCGCGCAACGTACCGACCGCGATGTACGCCGCGTTCAGCCCGCGCTTCGCCTTCGTCGCCCAGCCGCCGGGCGAGGGCGCGGAGGTGGGCGAGGGCTTTCTCCCGATCGGTGGCCTGTTCTGGGACGGGCGCGCCGACGATCTCGTCGAGCAGGCCAAGGGGCCGTTCCTCAATCCGCGCGAGATGAACAACCCCGATCCCGCGGCGGTGGTCGCCAAGGTGCGGGCCTCACGCTACGCCGGACTCTTCTACGAGGTCTACGGCGCGCGCGCATTCGTCGATGTCGACCTCGCGTACGCGCACGTCGCCGACGCCATCGCGGCGTTCGAGTCGACGCCACGCTTTGCCCCCTTCTCTTCGAAGTTCGATCGCTTCCTCGTGCGCGGCGAACCGCTTGGTCCCGAGGAGGCGCGCGGCTTCGCGCTGTTCACCGACCCCGACAAGGGCAACTGCCTGCGCTGCCACGTCGGTGATCCAGCGTCGCAGCGCCCGCAGGACTGGCTGTTCACCGACTTCACCTACGACAACCTCGGCCTGCCGCGGAACGCGGCGATCCCCGACAACCACGATCCAGCCCACTTCGATCTCGGGCTCTGTCAGCGCCCTGAGCTTCCGACGCTGGCGCCGGTCGGCGTCGAGGTCGAGGATCTGTGCGGCTCCTTCAAGGTCCCGACGCTGCGCAACGTGGCGCGCACGGCGCCCTACGGACACAACGGGGTGTTCACGACGCTGCGCGACGTCGTGCGGTTCTATGCGACGCGCGATACCAACCCCGAGCTTTGGTACGGCAAGCGCAGCGACGGGACGATCGAGGTGTTCGACGATCTGCCGCCGGTGTTTCGCAGCAACGTCAACACGACCGAGGTGCCGTACGGCGCGATGCGCGGCGCCGAGCCGGCGCTGTCCGACAGCGAGATCGACGCGATCGTCGCCTTCCTCCAGACGCTCACCGACGAGTAGCCAGGCTACGCGTCGTCGTCGGTAGGCTCGGGGGCGGCGCTCCGCTCGCCGAAGATCGCGGTCCCGACGCGGACGATCGTCGCGCCCTCCTCGATCGCCGCCTCGAAGTCGGCGCTCATCCCCATCGACAGGCGCGGCAGGCGATGGGCCGCGGCGAGCTCGCGCAGCGCGACGAAGTGCGGGCGAGAAGGCTGATCGAACGGCGGGATGCACATCAGACCCTCGACGATCAGCGAGGGGAGCGCGCGTAGATCGTCGAGCAGCCGCGGCAGCGCCGCCGCGCTGCAGCCCGACTTCTGCGGCTCCGCGCCGGTGTTGACCTGGATGAGGACGCGCTGCTTGCGCCCGAGCTTGCGCGCGCGCTCGGCGATCGCCTCTCCGAGCGCCAGCGAGTCGACGGTGTGGATGAGCTCGGCCGAGCCGACGACGTACTTGCACTTGTTGCGCTGCAGAGGCCCGATGAAGTGCCAGCGGGCGTTCGGCAGCGCTGGGTGCTTGTCGCGCAGCTCCTGGGCGTAGTTCTCGCCGAACAGCGTCTGCCCGAGCTTGAGCGCCTCTGCAATGCGCTCGATCGGCACGGTCTTCGACACGGCGACGAGCTCCACCGACTTGCGCGGTCGTCCGGCGCGCTGGCAGGCGGCGGCGATCGCCGCCTCGACGCGGCCGAGGTTCAGTGCGAGGTTCATGCGGCTCCTCCGATCTGCCAGGTCGCGGGCAGCGCGCCGGCGGCTCGCAGCGACTCGACGACTTCACAGACCGGCAGGCCAACGACGTTGGAGTACGAGCCCTCGATCTGCCGCACGAGCGCGCTGGCGATGCCCTGGATGGCGTACCCGCCCGCCTTGCCGTCCCATTCGCGCGAGGCGACGTAGGCCCTGCGCTCTTCGTCGCGGACGTGGCGCAGCTCGACTCTCGTCGCGACGTGCTCGACGAGACAGACGCCCGGACCGAGCACGCAGTAGCCGGTCAGCACCTCGTGCCATCGGCCCGCGAGCCGCCGCAGCATGGCGTCCGCCTCGCCCTCGTCCGCCGGCTTGCCGAGGATTCGATCGTCGCACACCACGGTCGTGTCCGCGGCGAGGACGAAGTGGTCAAGCGGGTTGACCATGGCGGCGACGGCGCGCGCCTTCCACTCGGCCAGGCGCCGGACGTAGGGCACGGGGAGCTCGCCTGGCAGGACCGCCTCGTCGAGATCGGCGCTGCGCAGGACGAAGGGCACGCCGACGAGGGAGAGGAGCTCGCGGCGACGCGGCGAGGCGGAGGCGAGGACGATCATCGCGAGCCGAACTTGTAGGTCATGCCGAGGAACACCGTCTGTCGCAGGAAGCGCGCGGGCGCGCGGCTGAGCTCGTTGGTGTACACGGAGTAGCGGGCGTTGATGCCGATGCCGAGCTTCTGGAACGGACGCTCGAAGTCGACGACCACGGCGTTGCGGTTCTCGTCCTCGATCGAGACGAAGGTCTGGTTGGCGACGTTGCGGTCGAGCAGCACCGGGTCGAGGTAGTTGGCCGCGAGGAGCTGCGCCTTGAGGGTGGCGTAGATCTTGGCGGGCAGGCGCGCGCCGATCTTCAGCGACACGACGTGGCGGAGGAGCGACTGGCCGAAGCTGTTGGAGCGATTGAGCTGCGCGGCGTAGGACAGCGTCACCATGACCGGCCCGAGGTAGGTGAGCTCGGCCTGCGCCTCGTGGAACCAGTCCTTGCGCTTGTGCGTATCGGGGACGATGCACTCGTCGAGCACCGGCGTACCAGGCGCGCAGGTGTTGCGCTCGGCGGCGAAGCCGAAGGCGCGCGGCTCGAGCAGGTACGACGCGGTGAGGTCGAACTCGTGCTCGTGCCCCTCCTTGCCCGCGACCAGGTGCGTCGATGCGATGGCCCGGAGCTGCCCGGCGTGAAAGTCGAACGAGGCGTCCGGCTTCCAGTGAAAGTTGCGGTAGCCGCCGACGATCGCGAACACCCCTCCACGATCGAGCAGCGTCAGGCGCGCCTGCGCCGTGCCGGTGCGAAAGTCGCGCTGCCGCAGGCAGGCCTTCTCTGGACAGTTCGTAGGACGATCGGGCTGCGTCGCCTCGTAGTAGTCGCCGGCGAGGCCGAGCTCGATCGGCCCGGCGGCGCGGAAGCGGTTGTCGAGGCCGAGCTGCCCGACGAACACGCTCTGATCGAAGACGTCCTTGCTGAAGAAGATCTTCGAACCGAAGCCGGCGGTGAGCTGCGCGCGGTACCAGTCCCACCGGACCTGCAGTGTGCCCTTCGCCGTCGAGCGGAGCAGCGCGGCGCCGATCGGATGGTCGAGCGCCTCGGCGCCCTTGACCACTTCGACCCGGTTCGCGTTGGTGTCGTACTCCGGCCCGATCTCGAGCCGTAGCCCGATACGGAGGAGTGCCACCAACAGGAGCGATCCGTTCACGGCCGACGACGTTAGCACAGAAGCGCCGCCGGACGCCTCACCCGGATCACGCGGTCGTTCGCGTCCTGCGATCGCGCGGCAGGGGCGCGGCGGTCGCCTCTTGGGCGTCCTTCAGCCGTCCGTTCGGGCCGGCTCGAGACGCTCGATGCCGCGACGCGAGATCACGAGCTCGCCCGCCGTCTCGCGCAGCGGCCGATGAGTGCGGCCCTGCGTCTGGGTCACGATCAGGCGCAGCGGCACGCGGTACTCCTTGGGGGCCTCGACGAAGATGACCTTGCCGTCGATGTCGACCAGCGGCACGCGGCGCAGCGAGCTGTCGAGCCGCGACAGCAGCGGCGCGAAGTCATAGCGGAAGATGTGCTTGACGCGCCCGAGGCCCTTCTGGCGCGCCGCTGGCGCTGGGTGCAGCGTCGTCGTCAGGCGGTAGCGCAAGCGCACCACCTTGCGGGTCGCGCCGACCGTCTGGTTGAGCGGATCGTCGATCTCGTGCTCGTCGCAGTCGAAGCGCTCCTGCCCCTCGATGATCTCGGGGCGGGCGGCATCGAGCTTGGCGGGCAGGCGCAGGCGGATGGCGCGCTGGCCGTAGACCTGGACGAGGCGCAGCGCCAACCACTGACGCGTCTGCTCCTTGACCCGATCCTTGACCGCGTAGGCGAGTGCGAAGATCGTCGCGAACGTGCCGAGGCTGAGGCCGGCGCGCGTGTCGTTCGAGATCGGCAGGAGCGTGAAGAACAGCCAGAACGAGGCGGCCAGACAGGCGGCGAGGATGCCCGTGAGGTTGCGCAGGCGATGGTCGACCATGTAGCGCTCGCTCTCGAGAAACAGCACGTCCTCGAAGTGGCGCTTGAGCTGCGCGGTGCGCTCGACATAGACCGCGACGCCTTCGCCGTTGCCGCTGCCGGCGCCAGCCTGGGGGACGACGAAGCCGCGGGCGCGGCGATGATCCATCTCGGCGGCGAGGCGGCGGGCCAGCTCTTCGAGGAGGCCCGCGGTGAACTCGGTGCCGACGTCGTGCAGGCGAGAGGTCACGGCGAGCAGCGAGGAGTCGACGGCGCGCTGGCAGCGGGCGAGGAACTCGAGGAGCTGGTGCGAGAGGAACTCGTCAGCGAGCTGCCACTCGCGGCAGCGCGGATCGCCGGGCAGGCGGTTCTGATGATCCGCGAGCGACTGGCGCACATCGTCAACCAGCTTGACCGTCTCGGCGACGATGGCGGCGAGGGTGCGGGGCAGCGCTGGATCGAGCGCCGAGACGAGGTGCGCGGCGGCTCCGGCGGCGGAGCGCTCGAAGCGCTGACGGTTCACCTTGATGAGGTGGGCGATCCCGAGCGCGTCGCGGCGCAGCTCGTCGATGTCGAGGCAGTCGATCTTGTCGGGCGCGAGATCCTCGGTCGGGCTCTGCAGGCGAGTGTACGACTGCAGCTGGTCCCAGGAGTCGTGCGGGATGTACATCGCCGCCGGGAGATCGGCCTCCAGCGTCACCTGGTAGCGGAGCTTGCCGTCGGTGGGGATGGGCGCCGAGACCGTCCACTCGAGGCGGGACAGGTCGTGGACGCCGAGGCGCAGGCCGAGCTCCTGCGAGAGCGCCGGTGGGGCCGCCGAGGCGGCCTGCGATGGCGACGGCGCGGCGGCGGAAGAGTCGGCGACCGCCGGGCGCAGACTTCTTGCCGAAGAAGTGCTGCGCTTGCGAACTTCTTCGTCGGTCGTTGCTGCCGGCTCTGCTCCCGTCGCGGGAAGCGAGGCGTCCTCGTCGCGCGCCGCCATGTCCCTCGATTCATTACGGACCAATGTTACGGCTTTGCAACAAAAATTCGCGTTGTTGGCATGACGCGCCCAGGCGGAAGCGCCCTGGCCAGGCGGGATTGCTGTGGCGGGCTACTTGCGGAAGAGGCTGCGCACGAGGCCGGCGAACCCGGCGACGCGCTGACCGGCGTTGCGCCGGTAGAGCATCTCGATGGTCTGCTTGGCGCGGTCGTAGTCCCCGGGCTTGACCGGGTAGAGCCACACCGGGTTGTGCATCGGCAGACGATCGCCGAGGACCGACTTGATGTTGCACATCGCGCGCAGGCCCTCCTTGCCGTTGAGGCGCCCGTAGCCCGAGCCGCCGACTCCGCCGAAGGGAAGCGCGTTGGCCATGTAGGCCATGCCGAAGTCGTTGATCACCGTCGAGCCAGCGCGGAGGCGTGCGGCGATCCGCTCGGCGCGCTTGTGATCCTTCGAGAACACCGTCGAGCCGAGGCCATAGTTGGTGCCGTTGGCGCGCGCGATGACGTCCTCTTCGTCCTTCCAGCTGAGCAGCGACATCACCGGACCGAACGTCTCCTCGTTGACGATCCGCATCTCATGCGTCACGCCGTCGAGGATCGTCGGCTGGAAGAAGTTGCCCTTGCCGGTGCCGCGGCGCCCGCCCGCCAGCACCTTGGCGCCGCGCGCGATCGCGTCGTTGACCAGGGTCTCGACGATGTCGACCTGGCCAGGCATGGTCATCGCGCCGACGTCGACGAGCTCACCGGCGAGCGGTGGCCCCTGGCGCAGGGCACGGACCCGCTCGGTGACCGCCTCGACGAAGCGATCGTGAATCGCCTCGTGTACGTAGACGCGCTCCGCGGCCAGGCACATCTGCCCCGAGGCGATGAAGCAGCCCGCCATCGCGGCGGCGACCGCCTGATCGAGGTCCGCGTCATCGCAGATGATCATGGCGTCCTTGCCGCCGAGCTCGAGGATCACGGGGACGAGGTTGCGGGCGCACGCCTCGGCGACGCGCTTGCCGTTGGGCAGCGAACCGGTGAACACGATCTTGTCGACGCCGCCGTTGATCAGCGCCTGGCCCGCCTCGGCGTAGCCGTTGATGACCTGGACCAGGTCCTTGCTGTGGCCGGTGGCGCCGAGGACGGTGTCGAAGAGCTTCTGGAAGCGCGGCGCCGACCAGGCGGTCCACTCGGAGACCTTGACCACGACCGCGTTGCCGGCGAAGAGCGCCGGGATCACCGGGCCGAGGATGTTCTGCAGCGGGAAGTTCCACGGCGTGATGACGCCGATGACGCCGAGCGGGTGGAACTCGATGCGCGCCGCCTTGTGCACGAGCAGCCCCGAGGAAACCTCCTCGGGCTCGAGCTCGGACTCGCCGTAGGCGATGGTGTGGCGGAGCTTCTCGCAGATCGGCCAGATCTCGCCGAGGATTGCGTTCTCGCGCGTCTTGCCGGCGTCGCGGCAGATGTCCTCGACGAGGGTGTCGACGTTGTCGAGCAGATAGTCGAGGATCTTGCCCAACACGCGGCGGCGCTCGGCGAACGTCGTCTGGCTCCACGACTGCTGCGCGGTGTGGGCGCGCTCGACGACGCGACGCACCTCGTCGGCAGACAGCGCCGGCAGCTCGCCGAGCAGCTCCCCGGTGGCGGGATCGTGCGCGACGATGGTGCGCGGGCTCGGCTTGGCGGCAGCGGGGGTGGGCTTTTCGACGGTCGTGTTCATGGGGCTCCTTGCAGCAGCGACGAAGGGGAGGCTACGGGCGAACCAGCTCGCGCAGCGAGCGGACGACCTTGCGCACGCCGGCCCAGCGCGTCTTCAAGCTGCCGCCGTAGATCATCGTGGCGGCGCCCTCGAGGAGCGGATAGGTCGCGTGCTTGACCGGGTACATCGACATCGAGGCGTGGATCGGGAGGCGATCGAGCACCGTCGTCTTGGCGTTGGTGCAGGCGCGCAGCCCCTCCTTGCCGTTGATCTTGCCGAAGCCGGAGATGCGCAAGCCGCCGAACGGCGCAGCCTGGACCATGTAGGCGATGCCGTAGTCGTTGACCACGGTCATGCCGGCGGAAAGCTGCGCGGCGATGCGCTCGGCGCGCCGGCTGTCCTTGGTGAAGACGGACGATCCGAGGCCGTACTCGCTGTCGTTGGCCAGGCGCACCGCCTCGTCCTCGCTCTTGACGCGGAGGATGGTCATCACCGGACCGAAGGTCTCCTCGCGGACGACCGCCATGTCGTGCGTGCAGTCGACCAGCACCGTCGGCTCCCAGAACTGTCCGCGCAGGTTCGGGTTGCGGCGGCCTCCGGCCAGGACGCGCGCCCCCTTGGCGACGGCGTCGGTGACCTGCCGCTCGATGATCTCGAGCTGGCGCGGCATCGTCGTCGCGCCGACGTCGACGACCTCGCCGGCGAGCGGCGGGCCCTGGCGCAGCGAGCGGGTCTCCTCGACGACGCGCGTCACGAAGCGATCGTAGATGCCGTCCATCACATAGAGGCGCTCGGCCGCGACGCACATCTGGCCGCAGGCGGTGAACACGCCGAGCATCGCCGCGCCGACCGCCTGCTCGAGGTCGGCGTCGTCACAGATGATCATCGGGTCCTTGCCGCCGAGCTCGAGCACGACCGGCGTGAGCGTCTCGGCGCCCGCGGCCATGACGCGCTTGCCGTTCTGCGGCGAGCCGGTGAAGAAGATCTTGTCGACGCCAGAGGTGACGAGCGCCGATCCGGTCTCGCCGTAGCCGGTGATCAGCTGCACGAGGTCGGTCGAGAAGCCGAAGCGCAGGAGCACGCGATCGACGAGCGCTTGATAGTCGGCCACCGACGACGACGCGTACTCGCTCACCTTGACGACGACGGCGTTTCCAGCGAACAGCGCTGGCGCGAGCGGACAAAAGATGTTGTGGAAGGGGAAGTTCCACGGCGCGATGACGCCGATGACGCCGAGCGGCACGTAGTCGACGCGCGCCCGCTTGTGCATCAGGATGCCGGTCGAGCGCGACTCGCTGCGCAGGTCGGCCTCGCCGTGCGCGAGCAGGTAGCGGAGCTTCTCGGCGACGGGGAAGATCTCGCCCATGGCCGCATCGACCATCGTCTTGCCCGAGTCGCGCGAGGCGAGGCGGCAGATCGACTCCTGGTTGGCGACGATCTCGTCGAGCAGCGCGCGAAAGACGCGGCGCCGCAGCGCGAACGAGGTCTTGCCCCACGCGACCTGGGCGAGGCGCGCCTTGGCGACCCGCTCCTTGACCTCGCCGCGCGACAGCGCCGGGCGGGTGCCGAGGGCCTCGCCGGTCGCCGGATCGCGACACTCGATGATCGCGGGTGCGTGGCCGTTGGTGGGGGTGGTCTTCGTCGCAGAAATCGGTGCGGTGCCTTGCATGGGGCGGAAGCTACTGCCGCCCGCGAGGGTGGTCAACGTGCGACTTCGCACGGCCCTGCTGCGACGGAGGCGGCAGCGATCAGCGGAGGGCGCGGCGCAGGGTCGAGGTCAGATCGTCGAGGCGGACCGGCTCGATGGCGCCGGTGCGCGGGTTGTGCAGCTCGATCGTCGTGTCGCTGCCGATGACGGCGACGAGGCGGCAGTGCAAGCGTGCGGCGCGCGCCAGCTGCTGATCGAGGGAGATGTCGCGGAGCTCGACGTCGACGCGCATGCCGCGGCTCCTCGCTTCGTGCGCCAGGCGGGCCGCGATGGCCCGCGCGGCGAGCGTCCGGCTGGCGAAGAACACCTCGCAGGATGGCTCGAAGGTCTCATCCTCGCCGGGCGTGCACGAGGCGGCGCGCAGGATGCCGAAGGTCACGCCGACGAACGGCGTCGGCTTGCCGCCGAGCTGCTCGACGAGCGTGTCGCGCCGGCCGCCGCGGGCGACCGCGACGCGCCCGAGCGGACCGGACGCCGACAGCTCGAAGACGGTCGACCCGTAGCGTCGTCCGTCGAGAACGAGCTTCGGATCGTCGCTGACCTGGAGCCCCAGGTTGACCGCGGCGCCGAGCACGAGCTCGTGGCGCTTGCGGGCCGCCGCGGACAGGACGTCGCGCAGCGACGGAGCGGTGAGCGCGAGGGCGCGGCAGCCGTCGTCGGTGCACGACAGGAAGCGCAGCGGATCGGCCGAGGCGATGCAGGCCGGGCAGCCGAGCAGGGACAGGGCGCGCGTTGCTTCGAGGTAGCGCTGATAGTCGCCCGGATCCCCGAGCGTCGAGACTGCGAGGGTCGCGTCGGGCAGGCGCAGGTCGGCGGCCACCCCCGCGAGCAGCGCCAGCAGCTCGGCGTCAGCCGTCGGTGAGGCGACGCCGAAGAGGCCGCAGCTGACGGCGCTCCACGAGCGCCAGCGCAGCGGCGGCTCGGCCTGTCCGTCGAAGATCTCGCCGGACAAGACCCAGCGCGAGAAGTCCTCGGGGAGCGCCTGCTCGGCAAAGAGTCGGGCCATCGACGCCATGGCGTCGGAGCGCAGCGCCATGTTGTCGGGCAGCGGCAGGCAGTCGAGGCCCAGGCGATCGGCGACCTCGATCGGCTCGAGCGCCGACGGCGAGACCTCGCGGAAGCTGTACGCGGCGCACAGCGACAGGATGCGTCGACCGACGAAGCGCCACTTGGCGGCGCGCGCTGGCGGCGCCTCCTGCACGTCGACGAGGTGAATGGGGCGGCGGGGCTCGCTCACGCGCTGGCGTCCGGCACGGTGGTCTCGAAGATGTGGCAGAGGACTGCCATGCGGCAGACGACGCCATAGGTGACCTGGTCGAGGATCACGGCGCGCCGATCGTCGGCGACGGACGATCGCAGCTCGACCCCCCGGTTGATCGGCCCGGGGTGCATGACCAGCACGTCGTTGCCGAGGCGGTGCAGGCGGCGCTCGTCGAGCCCATAGAGCTGACTGAACTCGCGCAGGCTCGGCAGGAGCGGCTGCTGAGACAGTCGCTCCTGCTGGAGGCGCAGCATCATCACCACGTCGGCGCCCTCGAGCGCGGCATCGAGATCGGTGAACGGCTCAGCGCCGAGGTGCTCGACCGCGACGGGCAAGAGGGTCCGCGGCGCGGCGACGCGCACCCGGCAACCGAGGCGGCGCAGCAGGGCGATGTTCGAGCGCGCGACCCGCGAATGGGCGATGTCACCCACGATCGTCACCAGCAGGCCGGCGATGCGGCCCTTGTGGCGACGGATGGTGCCAGCGTCGAGCAGCGCCTGCGTCGGGTGCTCGTGCAGGCCGTCGCCAGCGTTGATCACCGGCAGGCCGCAGGCGCGCGCCACCTGGGCCGCCGCGCCCGAGGTGCTGGTGCGGACCACGAACGCGGCGACCTTCATCGCGGCCAGGTTCTTGGCCGTGTCGAGCAGCGTCTCGCCCTTGACGGTCGAGGACATCTGTCCCTGCACGGCCACTGCGTCGGCGCCGAGGCGACGGGCGGCGAGCTCGAAGGAGACGCGGGTGCGCGTCGAGGGCTCGAAGAACACGTTGGCAATGGTGCGCCCACCGAGCACCGGGTAGCGCTTCTCGGGCGCGGCATAAAGACGATCGGCAAGGTCAAGAATCTTGACGATGTCTGCGTCGGTGAGATCGGCGATCGCCGTGACATGCCGCATCGCGCTTGTCGGTGTATCACGCCCGAGGCGGACTGTGTATAGTCGGCTGCGATGTCGACCCGCACAGCGGCGATCGTCCTGATCGGCGACGAGATCCTCTCGGGCAAGGTGGAGGACGCCAAC
>CAZPEY010000146.1:0-11532 GCA_964585665.1 uncultured Polyangiaceae bacterium
CAACCGCGGGCTCGAAACGCCGTCATCGCGGCGCTCGCGGGTTCAAAACCCCGCGGACGATCGATAGTCAATCTTATTGACTACTCAGTGAGCCCGGAGGCTCTTGCTTCAATGTGAACTTGCGCCGGGAACTCAGCGTCTCCGTATCGACGAGATGAAGCCAGGATTATCCCGATTGATTTTCGCGACGCCCCCTCGACGTCCACCTACGAGTGCTACGCTCATCGCTTGAGGTCGTCGTCGATGTGAACCTCCCCTCTCCCGGAGCCTCCAATGCTTGAGAGGATGGAGAAATGGGGGGGGAGAGCAGGTGCCCGGCCGAGGTGCGTGAGCCCGCGGTGCGCTTGGTGTTCGAGCAGCAGTCGCACCACTAGTCGCATGGGCGGCCATCGCTCGGATCGCGTCGAAGATGGGTTGCACACCGAGATGCTGCGCAAGTGGGTGCGACAGGCGGCGCCGACGATGCGGCCGAGGGCGGACCGTGGTAGCCTTCGACGATGGGAAGAGGACCTGCCCTTTCACGCGCAGAGCGTGCCATTCACTACGCCTGTACACTTGGCGGGCTCAGCCTAGCCGAGACGAACGAGATCTTGGCTGACGCAGGCTTCCGGCCACTCAAGAACTACCGCGAACTAACGAGCCAAAAGTACCGGAAGTACTTCCTCGACGATCCACGGCGAATCGGGGAGGCCATCAAGAGCCCCCCCACCGGAACCGAGATCTCAGCAGCTAACAAGAAGTCGCCCTGAGCGGTCAGCCTTGCGCACTGTTAGGGTACGGCGCCGAAAGCAAGAGCCGGCGAAACGAGATTGCACTCGCGGATCCTTGGAGCGGATTGCCAGAAGCGGACTTCTTGCGAGTCGGCGTCGGATGTTGGATTGGTTGTCGACGGGCGGGGCCGTTGACGGGCAACCAGTGAAACAGCGTTCCCGGGACGCCTGGCTCAATCGGCGGGATACACCGACCACTCGCAGCGATCTCGGGATGCGGCTGAGCCAAACAGACACTTGCGGCGGCAGACGTTGAAATCCATGACGCTGCTACGGCACTCCGATGTGCACACCTGATCGACGGCCGCTGCCTTTGACAGGGCGCGTGTGGTGGTCTGAAACGGCACAGCGACGCCGCCGCATACGAGTTTGACCTGCCACAGCGGCCCATTACGTCGGCGCTCCGCGGCGGCCGCTCGCTCGCTTTCACGTTCTTCGCGAGCATCGATCTTCCGTATGGCCGCTTCAAGCTTGCCCCTGAGCGTAGCAACCAGGGGCGCGCTTTCTTCCCCAGTAAGCTGCGGTGCGATCGCGTCGAGCAGTGCGAGATCGCCGCGACACTGGCGGCCATCTGACTTGGTCAGGTCTCGCCTGATTTGCTCTGCGAGTTTCGGAAACATGCCCGCAACCGTCCTGAGCTTCGGCGCCAGGGTGCTGTCCCGGCTCACGAGAGCATTCAGATCCTCCAGCGCTCTGGTCGCGTCGTAAGGCCTGCCCCCGGTCATGGCGGCTTCAAACGCCGTCTGGAGAGCGCTTGCCTGCTCTGCGGCCACTTCAGGAGGCAAGCCGCCGATATCTGCGAAACGCTTACGCACTCCTTTGAGGCAGTCGGCTCGCGCCTGCGGTTCCGAGGTGCCCCGACACGCGCCAAGCGCTTCGCCTACCGCCGCTTCGAGTTGTGCCGCGATCTTCTTGGCATCGGGCCAGCCCCAGTGTCGAATTGCGAATGCCGCCGAGGCTTTCAAGTCGTCGTGCCCCAGGCGGGCGAACCCGCGGGCGACGCTGGTTGCTCCTACCAAGGCAGGCGGTGGATTCACTCCCCGGACCTCGCCGACATACGCGTTCGCGGGGCGCTCAAATTTCTCCCACTCCTTCGCTCTCTCTGGGACCAAAGACCAGTCAGCTTCATCTTCGTCGTCAAGTCCTGGGCCCTTGATAACCACGTCGAGGCAAACGTCGGCCAGCCCGTTTCGATCCGTGCGTCCATAGGACGGCTTCTCGACATGTGTGTTGGTGACCTTGTAGAACGCGAGCGGGACAATCTGGATCGTCGATGGCGGCACTTGCGCGAACGCGCGAGCGTGTAGACGCATGCATTGGGGTGTTGGAGACTTCTCGAAGGTTACGAGTGAACGTTCGCCCATCGATCGGGTCTCGACGGCCGGGCCCTCGTCGTAGCGGCTCGCCAGGATCACGGCGGCATCGTAACTACCCGCCGATGCGTGGCGCTTGAGTGCAGCGTGCTCCGCGTCCAGCCACTTCGTGGCGGCGGCCGAATCGCGGGGAACATTGTGCCCGAGTGCGAACCAAGCAGAAAGGGTCCGCATCGCCGGAGAAAAACCGGCTTCGGCGCTGCGCGTGAGATGCCGGACCGCGGGTGACGGGTCGGCGTCGTGTCGATCGTCAAGTAGTAGCGCCAGCCGAAAAAGAGCGGCGCCGGATCCAGCAGCGGCCGCCTTCTCGTACAGCTCGGTGGCTCGCACAAGATTCGGCCCCTTGAAGTTCCTCTCCGACAGTTGGTCCGCAAGCGCAACCATAGCCTCCTTGCTACCGCGCAAGACGAGAGCTTCGAACAGTTCCTGACGCGCTGTAAGGGTGAGGTCCCTCGCGGTGAGAATAGCGGTCTCATAGTCGCCAGCAGACACGGCGTCGGCCAGATCGCTGCAACGCTTGAGTGCGCTGGTGAACTCCATGCGCTGGAAGATCACGTCGAGCGAACAGGCAGATCGGCCACCCCGGGCTGTCTGCTTGAGCCCGTAGGCGAGCGCTCGGCCGATCTGCTGTCGGTAAGCAGCCGACAGCTTCAGAAATGGAGAGTGACGGACAAATATGTCCGCATTCCGGTCGAGGGACCACCAACTGCTTGTCAGGGTCATGAGCCGGATATCGGCTCGGGACGCGTTGCGCTCATGAGACGAGATTCGTTTTTCAGGACAGACCTTGCTTGCCATTCCTTGCTTCGCTCGTTCCGCGATGTCGAGCAGGTCACCCGCACGGCGTGCTTTCAAGGCGCGTGACGCGGTCTAGCTGTCGACCACAGCTATGAAGCGTGCGATTGCCTCCACCTCGGCGTCGGGCGCCAGCGGGATGATTCGATGGCTCTGGTTGGTACTCCTCGGTGCGAGGTAGCGACCGTCTGGTCCCTCGGCGAGGTGTTTGAACGTGTACTCGCCGAACTCGGCATCGTGTATGTCCGCACGTCGCACGAGAAGGTCCTGTCCGGGGGCTGGTGGTGTCGCACCTGCTACGCCGAGATGCTCCCAGACGCACCACGCGCCCTCGGGAGCGATCTCGTTCATCGAGTCGCCGACTACCTGCGCGATGAACAGTCCCTGGCGAGGTATTAGGCCTTCGACCCGGCCGAAACCGATGGGCTCCGGGAACTGCCCTTCAGAGAAGGCACCAGCCGCGACCCGCAGGTCGACGATTGGTATAGCGTCCGGGCCCGGCGCGTCGGTGCGGATGAGCCGAAGCGTCCGGCCGGTGCTGGTGCGGCGCTCCCCGCGCGCTCGATGTGCGCGCTCGAACCAAGAAGTATCGTCGCGCACGGCGCGCTGGCGCTCGCGTCCCAGCAAGTACCGCGCGATGCGCGCCACAGCGGTCGTCATCGCGGCACGGTCGTCGAGCTCGAACGAGCGCACCTCGACGACCTCGTAGTCCGCAGCGCGGAGCTGCTCGCGCAAGAAGCGATCACGCTCGGCTTGCTGCGGGTTCCCGTGGATGTGCCCTGCCATGCCGTCGAGGTAGATGGCGATTCCCGGCTCATCCTCGTCAGCTCCCGGATAGAAGAAATCGGGGATGGTGTGCTGACCACCGCGCAGGTCGATGCGTCGCTGCGCTTCGGGTGCAGGCAGGCCAGCCTCGATCAGGTAGCGCCGGAAGCGCTGCTCGATGACGGTCTGAGGCTGGCCCGTCGTGGTCGCTGTACGGGGCAACCGCTCGGGAATCGGATGCAGCTCGGAAAGCGCCTGCGGCCCTCGCTCCAGAAGGTCCTTTGCGCGATGGCGATCGAGGTGCTGGTGGTAGAAGCGGTTGCGGTATGTCTGCAGACAGTCGATGCACGAGCGCTCGCAGGCGCCGGCGCAGCCATCGACGAGCGCGATGGCGGCGGCGCGAACCTCCGACCACCGCAGCACAAGCTGTTCGAGCAGGCCGGAGCCGCCCGGCATGGGGTCGTACAGCAGTACGTCGATGGTGTCGTCTCCCGCGTGGCCGATGCTGGTGATCTGCAGATCCTCGATCTCCATGTCGAGCACCCGCGCGGCCCCCATGCGGAGCGCCTCCATGAGGCTGAAGGCATCGGTGCGATCACCAGCGTCGTGGAGGCCGAGGACATCGACCTCGACGTCAGCAAAGAATCCGGTGGGCTCGACACGGTGGCTGCACCGCTCGAGGTGCTTCTTCTGGAACTCCTCCTTCGAGCGCGACGAGGCATACGGGGAATGCGACTGACCACACGCGAGGCACAGCAGGTAGCCCACGCGACCGTCGCCGACCTCGCCCTTCGGCCCCACGTTCACCATGCGGAGCTGCACGGCGCGTCGTCCCTGCAGGCTCACCTCGCCCCAGCTCCACGCCGTGCCACCTCGATGCGCGCCGCGCTCGAGCGAGTAGACCGCAACCGGCATCTGAAACCGGAAGTCCTCCTCGTCGGAGATCTGCGACTGCGACGGAAGGAGCACGTCGCAGACCGGCACAGCGCGCAGCTCCTCGGAACCCAAGGCGGCGGTCTGGTCGTTCACGCCCAGCTCGGAGACGACCTGCTTCGCGGCATCGACGCGGAAGCGCATCGTGTCGTCGGGCGAGAGCTGAAAGCGTCTCGGCACGAAACGGAAGCCGTTGGCGTAGATGGCGTTGCCAGGCACGTATTCACGTAGGGCGATGGTCGGCGCGCGCGGCAGGTCGAACTCCGACAAGCCCTGCGTCATGCGCGGCGGCTCGGCCGTGCCGATGATGCTGCCCGACTCGAGGCCGTAGCCTGGCAAGAAGCCCTCGCGAGCCAGTGCGCCCATCGTGTCCGAGTCGTCTCCGCTGCCCTGGGCTTGGGCGCGCGTGCGTTGGGCCTGCCCCTTGAGGCGTTCGATGACGCGCTGGCAGCGGCGCCGGTGCGCCTGATCCTCGGGATCGAGCACACCCTTCTGTGCTTCTTCGCGCGCGAGCCGCGCGAGCTCCCCGCGTGCCCAGTCGAGGCGTCGCTTGAACCTCTGAAGCACTTCCGCGAGAGCCTGCGCCATGCCATCGACGATGGTCGCGATGCGCTCATCCGAGACGGCGTCGGCGTCTTCCGCCGGCCAGCTCTCGCGGAAGGCGCGCTGGACCTCTCGAAGCACCGCGTCGCGATGACGCTGAATGAGCGCCTGGAGCTCGCCGACGTCGAGCACGTCGCTGCGCACCTCACCACCCGGCGTGAACAGGTACGGCTTCAATGTCGAGGGGAAGCAGCGCGCGAGCACTTCTTCGATCTGAAGTCGGTCAGTCTCGCTCGTACGGCGCGCGAGTCCGTAGAGGGAGGTCAACACGCTCGCGCGAACATGCTTGTCGACCAGCAGCGCATTCTTGAGATTGAAGCGCGGCGGCTCCACGGCTCCACCGAGGAGCTTCAGCGGCTCGCGGAAGTACGCGAGATCGAAGTTGGTCGCTTGCGCGTAGGTCACATCAACCGCCATGCGATGACGCCGCCCGGCGCGGCCCGCGCGCTGCCAGTAGTTCGCGGCGCTCGGCGGCACGTTGCGCATCAGCACCGCGTCGAGCGCGCCGATGTCGACACCCAGCTCCAACGTCGGCGTGCAGACCAGCGTATTGACGTGCTCAGCCTGGCCCTTGAACTGGTTCTCGATGCGCTCGCGCACGTCGGCGGGCACCTGCGCCGAGTGCTCGGCGGCGCGCAGCATCGCGTAGTTCCCATCGAGGACGTGGAGGTCGAAGTCGTCCGGGTCGCTCTCTTCCCATGCAAGCGTTCCCCCGCAGCGCCACGCGAGGCAGACGCTCGTGGGGCCACGGCGCACGGTGGTGCGACGGCACTTCTGGCAGCGGTAGCGCCCTTGATGGGGTGTGATGCGCAGCTTGGAGCTGTCGACCTGGTGCGTCCCCGCGCTGCCGGGGAGTGGGCGCCCCCAGCCCTCGAGCGTCACCGGCACGAGCAGCTGGCTTTCTCGCGTGAGCATTCCCCAGAGGTCGCCGAGGAACTCCTCCAAATCCTCCTCATCGAGCCCCCACGCGCCCACCGCGTTCCACACTTGCGTCGGCCGCGTCCCCACCCATTGCGCAACGCGCGCGGGCGAGTCGGCGGGCAGGCGCGAGAGCTTCGCGCCGCGCGGGCCGGCGGCGAACGACGGCAGGTAGCCGTACTGGATCTCCTTGTCGCCGTCGCGCCAGACCTTGCCAAAGAGGCGCGTGGGCGCGTCGTGCAACACGCGGATGCGCCGATGGTGATCGAGCAACGCCGCGATGCCCTCGGCCAGCGCGTCGGGTGTGGTGCCCAGGCGCTCGGCCCAACGCGCAATCACCGCGTGAGCCGGGTCGAGTCCCACGTACTCCACCTTGAGGCGGCCCCATGGCTCCAGGCCGAGGCGTTGCTTCACGCCCATCGCCAGCTCGCGCAGCACCTGCAGGCGCAGGAAGTAGAGCCGCTCCTCACGGTGCTTGATGCCCGCGTCTTCTTGCGGGGCGACCTGCCAGACCTCGGGGATCAGCGCACGGGACAGCTCTCGGTCGCCTTCGAGCAGGGCGTCCAGGGACTGAGCGATGTCGCCGATGGAGGCGCCTGCAGGGGGAATCGCTTGCGCCATCAGCGCGCGCAGGCGGAAGCGCCTGGCGTGGTCGCGCATCCACCCGGCCTGAAAAGCTGCGTCTTGTCGGTTGTCCGCGAAGACGAGCAGCCGCGGGCGCTCGGAGAGGTGCAGCATAGACTGCGCGAGCACATGAACGTCCGACACCGAGGTCGCGCGGATGGGCCGCGCGGGCTCGCGATAACGGCCGCCGCCAGGCCGCCGACCTGGAGCCGCGCACGCAACGCACGAGTGCAGCACGCCGGGCAGCTCGTCCTTGCTGCGCACCACCTGGACCGCCACGAGGCCACCGCCCGTGTGGCACGCGGCGCAGCTCGTCCCTTGCTGGTCGGTAAGCGCGCCGCAGTGTGCGCAGATCCACATCGGGTGGAGGCGCCGGTGCTCGTAGTCGTGGCCGGTCGGCGGTGCGTCGGCTTCGCTTAGGTCTTCGTCGTCGTCATCTTCATCGGGCTGTACGACGAGGCGGTCGACGAAGAGCGCACGCATGCCCCCGAGCTCGTCAGCGAGGTGCTCCCAGACGCGCGAGGCGTCCACCTGATCGCCACCCTCGGGCCCACCACGGCCTGACGCCAGGCGGAAGTCCTTCACCCACGTCTCGTAGTAGTGCTGACCGCACGTCGTGCAGGTGAAGACCGGGAAGCGGCGGTGTGTCTCGCCCAGTGCGTCTTCTGCCTCCTCGCCCGCGAGCCATAGGTGCGCCGCTCCGCCCGGGTTGGACAGAGTCACGACCGCGCCACCGACACCGCGAATGAAGCTGTGGACGACGGGGCGCAGAAGCGGTTCGTGACCACCGCGCCCGGTCGCCACGCCCAGCGCGAGCCAGCATAGGATCTCGTGCTCGCTGACCTCGCGGCCCGCGATCGGGTCGAGCAGCGCGGGCAGCTCGGAAAGCGAGCGCGGCGAACGCAAGAGCTCGGCGAGCCGGTAGACCACCTCGTTGCTCGCGAGCTGAGAAGCCAAACCGCCCTGCCAGTCACGGCGTGGAAGGCGTGCGCCTCCCAGCTCGACGAGGCACGCCGAGAGCTCCTCGGCGACACGCTCATCGGGCGCGTCGACCGCCACGAGCACGCGGTTCAAGAGCTCTGGGAAGCCCATCGTCGGCAGCGCCGGTACGGCGCGGCGTTCGTTCCAGCGGAGCTCGTCGTAGACCTCGCCCACCAACTCGACGTTCCCCGCGTCGACGCCGAAGAAGCGTCGCGCGAAGTCGTGCGCGGCCTGCGGCCCGCGCTCCGGATCGGCCATGGTCGCAGAGGTCGCGATGCAGGTGACCTCGCTCGATGACTTGCCGCAGAACGAGCGCAGCCGACGGATCAGCGCCGCCGTCTCTGCACCTTGCGCGCCGCGGAAGGTGTGCGCTTCGTCGAACACCAGGAACTCGAGTGGCGCGGCGGCGAAGAGCCCGATGTCCTTGCCGCGCGTGAGCAGAAGCTCGAGCTGCTTGACGTTGGTGAGCAGGATGCGTGGCGCGCCGTCCTCTCTGCGCATGGACGCGCGGCTTGCGCGCTCCTCGGCGGGGATGAGCGTCGCTGCGTCCCCCGCCTCACGCATCTGTGCGAGGCGCGCCTGGTAGTCGGCGTTCGACGACCCAGCCGGCATGCGCTCGCCACGCACCCCTGCTTCCTCTTCAGGGGTCTTGCCGACGTACATGCCGAAGGGGATGCCGCGGCCGGCGAGGAGCCCGCGCAGACGATCGAGCTGATCTTCGGCGAGCGCGTTCATCGGGTACACGAGCACCGCGACGATGCCCGGCGGGGCGCCCGCCTCCTTCAGCGCGAGACAGCGGCTGATGATCGGGTACAAGAAGCTCTCGGTCTTGCCGGAGCCGGTGCCGGTGGCGACGAGCGTGGTGCGGCCGCGCGCGATCGCGCGCATGGCCTGCTCCTGGTGGGCGCGGACGCGCTCGTATGGGACGATGCTCTTCATTCCGGCGTGCAGCACGCCGTCGGACACGAGCTGGTCGATGGTGGCGCCCGCACGAAAGGGCCGTGACAGACTCACGAACGGCCCCTGACGCAGCGGCGTGTCTCGCGTCTCGCCCACGCGCAGGAGCGCACGGAGCTGCGCATGCAGGTCGACGTCAGCCAGGGGATAGGTGGTGAGCTGGTAGCGGAGGAAGTCGGAGACAACCTGCTCGGTGAACGTGATCGGATTAAGAGCCATCAGCGCCCCCAGTTGCGGCCCGCGCCGCCCGTCGTCTTGGTCACTGTCCCGTCGGGCCGCGCCTCGTGGACCCAAGCGCCGGTGCCCAGCGCGTAGACCTCAACCGTGCCGTGCTGGTAGTCCCACTCGTAGCGATGGGTCTTCGTCTCCCACGCCTTGCGGTTGTTCTTCCCGATACCGACCGGCACGGCCTCGGCGATAGTCCCCGTGAGGCGCGCGGGCGGCACCTTGATCGGGCCAACGTTGGATACTGGGGTCAGGCTTCTGACAAGGTCGCCGAGCCACTGGAGCAGCACGTTGTCGATGGTCGGGTGCGGGTGACCGGCAGGGAGGCGACTCGGATGCCAGTCGAGGTGCGTCGCGTTGGCCAGCGAGACGTTGGCTTTCGCGCTCAGCGCGACGGCGAGCAGCACGGCGCGGTGCTCGTCGAGATGAGCCCAGTGCGCACCGTTTGGAGGCGTGCCCGTGGCGGCAGGCGCTGTGACGCCGACCGTGAGGACGTGCCCCCTCTGCAACTTGTCGAGCAAGATGAGCGCGACTCGGTTCTGCTCACCACCAAGCCGGTCGTAGTCGGTCCAGAGCCGCATCGCCTTGTCGATGACGATGGGGCGCGTCGCGTCCGCTTCGAACGCGTCGAGCCACTCCGACACGCGCTTGATCTCGGCGACCGGGAGTCGCGAGACGGGGCTGCACGCCTCCACGAGGCTCAGGTCGACCGCGTTCACGCCTTCCCCTCGGTGGCTTGCAGCCGCTTGACCATCTCGCGCATCTGTCGGCCCGCCTCGCCGACGGCGTCGCCGAAGAGGTTTTCGGGCCAGTTCTGGATGCGACCGAACTCGTCGGCCCGAAGCTCGGTGAGCTTGGCCGAGGGCTCGTCACGCTCTACGTAGTAGAGCGCGCAGTCGTTCTCGCTGAGCTTGGCGCTCGCCATGAGCACCTGCAGCCGTCGGAAGAGGTGCTCGGAGTGCGTCTCGATCAGAACCTGCAGCTTCCGCTTCTTCGCGACCTCGACGAACAGATCCGCGAGCCCGGACTGCGCCATCGGGTGCAGGTGCGCCTCGGGATCTTCGCAGAGGATGACCGAGCCCTCGGGCACGAAGTGCAAGAGCGTGATGACGGGGAGCACCTGCGAGACGCCGTAGCCGACGTCGGCGAGGTTGCTGCGCTTGCCCTCGCGCACGACATCGATGCGATAGCGCAGCTTCCCCTCGCGCGCGATCTCGATTCCGTCGGCGAGGTCAAGGTGCTTGAGCCACTCGGAGATTCTAGCGAGCAGCACGCCCTGTTCCCTGCCTGTCACGCTGCTGATGAGCGCTTGGATGGTGTTGGCGCCGTTGCTGCCAAGACGTGTTTGATCTTGCTGCTTCCACTCCACGTCGCGCCCCGGTGGCGGACGAAGCGGCCCGAGATAGTGAAATGACTTGAACGCCTCCTTGGCCGCCACGATTGAGTTGCGCATCTCGCGCTCAAGGCGCGAACCAATGTAGGTAAATGCCTCGTCAGACAGGTCGATGGCTCGCCCCGCAGCGATGTTGCTAAGCTTCAGATTCTGGGCCTCAAACTTTGACTGTCCATCCCAGTCCGCAAGGCGAAAATCTGGCGACACAAGTTTGTAGCCTCCCTGTTGGTTCCGAATGGCTTCAACCGTCCCTTTGGGGATTCGATACACAAGCGAGTCGATGACGGGACGATCATTGACTTGGCGAAACGTGACGTCGATCGAAAGGGCTTTTTCAGGAACGTCGAAGCCTATGCCTACGGTCTCTTTCACGTCGTGGTCGTGAACGACGTCGGAGAACGCACCGAGGTTGACGCCATCGACATCGCTCCCATCGAGCAGGAGCTGGGTGCCGAAGTCGGTCGCCTCGATCGTCTGCTTCAACAGGCGCAGCGGCTGGAGGATGCTGGTCTTGCCCGCCGAGTTGCGGCCGAGAATCAGGGTGACGGGCTTGAGCGCGACGCCTTGGTCCCAGTGCTCCGTGGTCCAGTTGCGGAAGTTCTTGAGGCGGATGTTGGAGATGGTCATGGGCATGGGCTCCGACGTGACGACGCCGTTCGTCGCGCCGCCATTGGGCGCGTCGGTGAAGGTGAAGCCGAGCTGCGGCGTGGCGACCTTCACTTCGACCGTGCCCGTGATGGTCGGGCGAACGTCGATACGGCCTTCGAGGGTGGTGGTCTTGAGCTTGGCCCCCTTGCCGAAGCGGGCCTCGAAGGCGGCATCGCCGAGGATCGCGCGGGCGTGCTTCTCGTACTCGGCCCAGCTCTCTTCGGGCGTCTGCGCGAGCTGCCAGTCGAGGAAGCGCGGCCCGAGCCGGCTGGCGACGGGCTGCGCGACTTCGGCGCGCGCGTCGTGGCCAAGGTCGTGGTCCTTGAGGCGTAGCGTCTCGGGGAGCAACCAGCCTTCGCCGTCGTTCAGCGCGGAGAAGGCGGCGATGCCCGCGTCGCGGTCGCCGCCATGCTGGGCGATGAGCGCGTCGAGCGCGTCGAAGGCAACGAGCGTGAGCACCGTGTGGCGCAGCTCGGGGTCTTCGTCCTTGTCGACGCGCCAGAAGCCCTTGGGGTCGAGGCTACGCGCGAAGTCGCGGTTGGTGACG
>CAZPEY010000146.1:11632-13358 GCA_964585665.1 uncultured Polyangiaceae bacterium
GTCGCAGAAGCGGCGTTTCTTCGATGACGAAGTAGTTGAGATTCAGACCTCCGAGACGAAGACGCAGTGCGAAGTCGTAGGAGTACGAGTTGAGCGAGGCCGTCAGGCCGAGGACACCGTTTGCGACGCGGGTCGGTTGGAGCACCGGCACGGCGTTGCCGCACGGAACATCGCGAAGGGGGGTCGAGAACATCGAGCGCCGATTGGTCGCCGAGCCGATGCCCATGAAGGTCGCCTTCTGGCCTTCGATGCGTGACTCGTCGGACTTCTCACGCAGCGATGACGAATAGTCCGACGCACGCATGAGGAACTGGGGCTCGATGACCTTGTGTTCGAGCGGAATCTCTCGCCACTCCGCGCTTCTGCCTTTGCCCTGAACCCAACCCTTCTCGGAGAAGTCGAACTGGCCGATCATGCGGCCTTCGTAGAGTGGCAACAGCACGTCGCCGTCTTCGCCGATCCACCGCCCGTAGACGTCCGCCTTGTACCCCGCCTCCTCGGCCTTCTCCCTGGGGATGAAGAGCTTGGAGTCGTTGGTCATGTGGAACTCGGTGGCGTACTTGATGCCCCAGCCCTCGGGGCCGTCGTCGCCGAGCAGCACGCTGTTCGCGTAGATCTTCGTCAGCACCTCTAGGTCGCGCTCCGAGCGGATCTCGAGCACCGAGAGGCTCTTGGGCGAGAAGCCGTGGACGCGCTCGGCGGGGTAGCTGAGCGCCCCGCGCGCCTCGGCCCAGTCGTCGAGGTCGTGGCGCATGAAGGCTGCGTGCAGCGCCGTGGTGCTGCCGCCCTTCTGCGCGATGGTCACCGCGAACTTGAAGCGGCTGTCGATGTCGAAGACCTTGTGGCGGTTCTCGAAGCCGTAGAGCCAGCGCCAGGCGCAGCGCTCGAGCAGGAGCCGCCGTAGGTCGACCGCGCCCTTGTCGGTGTAGAGGCCGCTCGGCGTGATGAGCCCGAGCTGACCGCCGCTCTTCAAGAGCGCGTGCGCCTGTTCGACGAAGAGCTTGTAGCTGTTCAGATCCGCTGAGCCTTGGTGGCGGAAGGCGTGCTCCGGGTCGGACAGGCCGGTCTTCTTGCCGCGCTCGGCAGCCCACTTCTTGTGCGCGCTCTCGCTCTCCTTCGCCTTGCGCGGCACCAACGCGACGGCATTGTCGGCGTTGTTGCCGAAGGGCTCGGCGGCGCTGCGCACGAAGTTGCCCGCGTCCTTGAAGAGGCCGTTGTAGTCGAGCCACTTCCGCTCGAAGCCCGCGTCGCGCTGGAACTCCTCGCGCTGCCAGCGCAGGGCGTCCTGCTTGGCGTAGCTGCGGTAGAGCGGGTCGCGGTCGCTGAAGAACTCCTTGCTCGACGGCTTGCGGATCTCCCACGGCGGGTTGGCCACGATGGCGTCGAAGCCGGCGCCCTTCTCGGTGAACACGTCGGGGAACTCGAGCTCCCAGTGGAAGAAGCGCTTCTTAACCGCCAGCTCACGCACCACCGCGCGCGCGTGCGCGCTCGGAGCGAGCAGGTCGAGCGGGCGCGGCGCCAGGTCAAGCCTGTCGAGCGGCCAGAACCAGAGCGCGCACCAGGTGTCGAACGCTTCCTTCACCTTGGCCAGCTCGGGCGAGGTGGCCACGCGCGTCCGCCAGATCTCGGCGCGCTTGTCGGGCTGGCTGGCTGGCACCTTGCGAAGCTGGCGGTACAGCTCGCGCACGCGCTCGATGGCGGCCTTCAGCTCGTCGTCGCTGGTGCC
>CAZPEY010000147.1:0-13350 GCA_964585665.1 uncultured Polyangiaceae bacterium
CAAGTGGGTCGGCGCGACCGAAGGCAACCTCGAGCGCATCCTGAACGTCATCCAGGCGATCGGCCAGGTCATCGTCATCATCGACGAGGGCGATCGTGCGTTCGGCAACACCGACGGCGACGGGGACGGCGGCACCTCCTCGCGCGTCATCGCCCGCATCAAGGAGTTCATGAGCGACACGGAGAACCGTGGCCGCGTGCTCTTCGTGCTCATGACCAACCGCCCCGACAAGCTCGACATCGACATCAAGCGCGCCGGTCGCCTGGATCGAAAGATCCCGTTCCTCTACCCGCAGACGCCGAGCGAGGTCTCGAACATCTTTCGCGCCCAGCTCCGCAAGCACAAGGTCAAGCACTCGTTCGAGTTCCCCCGCGACGAGGCGATGGTCGAGAAGATCGTCGGCTACTCGAACGCCGACATTGAGGCCGTGGTGATGCTGGCCAACGACTACGCGCTGTCACGCGACGCGGAGTCGGCGGTGACCCGCGAGGACGTCGAGCAGGCGATGCGCGACTATCTGCCGTCGCGCGACGAGAAGATGCTGCAGTTGATGGAGCTGCTCGCGGTGTTCGAGGCCTCGAACCGCCGCATGCTACCCAAGAAGTACGCCGAGATGCCGATCGACGAGTTGCAAGCGCGCCTCGATCTGTTGAAGCTGGAAGTCGGCAATCGCCGGTAGGACCCGTGTTGGCGCGAATCGCCAAGGAGACGATGATGGACTTTTTCCCGGAAGTTGCGATCAGCCGCGAGAGCGCGCACGCCATCGCGCGCGGACTGTTTGCCGTCGCCAAGGTCGACGGCGTACACGAGCGTGAGGCGGGCCTCGTCGCGTCGTTCTGGATCGAGGCAGGCGGCGGCGTCCTGCTCTCGGAGCTCGAGCGCACCGAGCCGATCTCGGCGGCGGAGCTGGCGGCCGCGTTGCCCACGGCCGGAGAGCGCGAGCTGTTCATCAAGACCGCGATCCTGCTGATGTACGCCGACGGCAAGGTCTCCGACCCGGAGCGCCAGATCGTCTCGGAGTACGCGCGCGCCCTCGACATCGGCGATGGCGAGCTCAAGCGCCTCGAGGACGGCGTCAAGGAGTTCCTCCTCAGCCACGTCTCGCACCTGCACAACACCGACGCGGCGCGCGCGGTCGCCAACAAGCTCGGCGTCTAGCAATCCCTCCGAAAACCCCGCCCAAACCCGCGGGTTGACGATCGGCCTTCCGTCGGTATAGTCCCCTCTTCGTTTACGTCCACAACGCCAAGAGGGATCATGTCCAGCTTTCTCTTCACGTCCGAGTCGGTCACCGAAGGTCATCCTGACAAGCTCTGCGATCAGGTCTCCGACTCCATCCTCGACGCCATCCTCGAGAAGGATCCGGCGGCGCGCGTCGCCTGCGAGACGCTGACCAAGACCGGCTTCGTCGTCGTCGCCGGCGAGATCACCACCTCCGCCTATGTCGATATCCCGACTATCGTGCGCGAGACGGTCAAGCAGATTGGCTACTCGGACTCGTCGATGGGCTTCGACTACAAGACGTGCGGCGTGCTCACCGCCATCGAGCAGCAGTCGCCCGACATCGCGCAGGGCGTCGACGGCAAGGGCGTCTATACCAAGGACGATCAGGGCGCTGGCGATCAGGGCATGATGTTCGGCTACGCGTGCGACGACACGCCCGAGCTGATGCCGGCGCCGATCGCGTGGGCGCACCGCCTGGCGCGGCGCCTCGCCGCCGTGCGTAAGGATGGCACGCTGCCGTTCGTGCGCCCCGACGGCAAGACGCAGGTCTCGGTCCGCTTCCACCACGATCGCCCGGTGCAGATCGAGACCGTCGTCGTCTCGACCCAGCATGCCGAGGACGTCACCCACGATCGTCTGCGCGAAGCCGTCATGGAAGAGGTCGTCAAGAAGGAGCTGCCGCCGCAGCTCCTCAACGACAAGACCAAGTACTTCATCAACCCGACCGGGCGCTTCGTCGTCGGCGGGCCGATGGGCGACTCGGGCCTGACCGGTCGCAAGATCATCGTCGACACCTACGGCGGCTGGGGTCGTCACGGCGGCGGCGCGTTCTCGGGCAAGGATCCGTCGAAGGTCGATCGCTCGGCCTGCTACTACGCCCGCTACATCGCCAAGCACGTCGTGGCCGCGGGCCTGGCCCGTCGCTGCGAGGTTCAGCTCGCCTACGCGATCGGCGTCGCGCAGCCGGTCTCGATCCACGTCCAGACGTTCGGCACGGGCAAGATCACCGACGAGAAGATCGAGGATCTGATCCGCAACAACTTCGACTGCCGCCCGGCGGCGCTCGTGCGCGAGCTCAACCTGCTCAAGCCGATCTACGCCCACACCGCGGCGTACGGTCACTTCGGCCGCAGCGAGTTCTCGTGGGAGCAGACGCCCAAGCGCGACGCGCTGGCGTCCGTGCTCTAAGCAACACCACCGCACCAAAAACAACAAGGCCGGCAGCGCATCACACGCTGCCGGCCTTTCTTTTATGCGCTAAGCGAAGTGAAAAACGTAGCGACGGCTAGCAGACCGCGCCGTCGGGGATGCACTGCTTCGAGAACCAGCAGAGCTGGCACTGCTGGCCGGGGCCGCAGTCCGCGTTCGTCTGGCAAGCGTCCTTGACCGGTTCGCACTGGCAGCCATCCGCCGACGGGACCTGGCCGGGCTTGCAGCCCGTGGCCGCCGGGCACTGCTGGCAGATGCCGCCGCAGTCGGCGCCGCCGGCCGTCGGGTCGCAGCTGTCGCGCGGATCGTCGACGCAGGTAAGGCCATCAGGGCACTGGAACGCCGCGATCCCGCCGCAGAACTTCGGCTCGACGAGCTCGCAGCTCTTCTTGGCCGCGTTGCACGCCGGCACGCGATAGTCGGGCGGGGGGACGATCTGGATGCAGAAGACGTTGCAGACGCCGATCACCTGGTCGCGGTACTCCCACTGGCGCTCGCCGTTGACCGCGATCTGGCCCGACGTCGGGCAGCAGCCCGCCTGGATCTTGACGCAGTCTGCGTCGGTGTCACACGACAGGTAGTCGGGCTTGCCGTCGAGCTTCACCGTGAACGTAGCCGCCCGGCGGTAGTAGTCGCGCGCCACGGCGTAGTACTTCCGCCCGACGCCCGCCGGCAGCGTGTACTTGATGTAGGAGTTGACCGACCCGTTGGCGTCGTCGTTGTACTTCAGGATCTCGTACTTGTCGTCGAGCAGCCAGAGCACCGAGTCCCGGCTCGCGTTGCCGGACTTGGCCGAGGCGTTGATCTCGACCACGTCGCCGCCGTTGCCGTAGAAGACGAACGCGCCGTAGACCTTCGACGCGCTGACCTTGACGCTCTTCTGCTCTCCGTAGGTCAGCGTCCCGGCGAGCTGGAACTTGCCCGCGAACTTGTCGCTCTTCTCGTCGACGCCAGCCAGCTCCGAGAAGCTGTCGCTGGGCTCCTCCTTGCCGGGAGCACCGCAGGCGCCGAACGCCAACAACCCAAGACACAAGAATCCAGTCGCTCTCATCATAATAAGAAGATCCTCCTGGCGCGGCAGCTAGCACCAACCGGGCCAGCGTCCAGCAACAGGATCTTCACGGGTTGCCGTCGACGACAGCCTCTGTGGCCGACGGATCGACGAGCCGGTGGCTCCCACTTTTCTGAAGACTCAGGAATTTGAAAAGCCGCTCTCCCCGACGGTGAGTCGGGGAGAGGTCGAGTGAGTTGTGGGGGAAGGGCGGCGCCGGGAGGCGCCCGCGAGAGCGGGGTCGACGACTAGAAGTAGAAGGGCGTGTCGACGTTGAAGGTCGCGTAGCCGAACGCCTTGTGCAGCGAGCGCAGCACTTCGATGTTCGCGCGGTACTTCGCGGCCGCCGCCTTCTGCTGCGTCGAGCCCTCCGACAGGGTCTTCATCGTCTCGAGGACGCGGACGCCGGTGTCGACGCGCATCGTGCGGGTACCCGACGACAGCGTGATCGAGCGGGTCGGGAACGAGCGGGCCGCGTACGTCTTGCCCGTCGTCGGATCGGTCCACACGAACCACTCCTTGGCGCCGCCGTTGCCGACGAGCTCCGACGGATTCGTCGTCGCCAGATCACCGACCTGGCCGTTGTCCTTGATGAGCAGCGCGTCCTTGACCGGCGCCTCGCCGTTGCCGACGATGAACACCTTCGTCGTCTCGATGAAGTCGTTGTCGTAGGTACCCGGGAACGACGCCATCGCATAGAGGCCCGCGTAGAGCTGCAGGGTGAAGCCGCCCGCCGGGTCGATCGGCGTCGCGCCACCCGGAGTCGGCGTCGACAGCGCCCAGCTCTTCTTCTTCAGGACCGCCTTGCTCGGCGTCGCGTCGTTCTCGATGTACGGAGCCAGCGAGGTGAAGTCGCCGCCGAGGAGCGCGCCGAGCTTCTCCGAGACCTGGCTCTTGAACGCCGTGTAGTAGCCGATCGCGTAGCGGCGGACGTCGGTCGAGGTGTCGCGACCGGTGAAGTACGCCTGCGACTGCGAGAGCACGTCGAGCGCGATGGTCTTGTCGATGAAGTAGCCGATACGGGTCTGGCACTCATCCGCCCAGTAGTAGCCGCAGCCGTCCTGATCCCAGGCCGTGTCGGTGTACTTGCCGTCGAGGATGCCGACGCTGACGGTGTTCTGCGCGTTGTAGCCAGCCTTCTTGTAGTACGTGATGGGCGCGTCGGAGTTACCACCGGCGAGCACCTTCTCGTACTTGGTCACGTCCGGCATCGTGATGATGCGGCCGAGGAGGTCGAAGCCCTCCGACACAGCGACGGTGAAGTTACCCCAGTCCTGCTCGCTGTCGAAGAAGTTGGCGTCGACGTCACCCTCGAAGTCGGCGCGCAGCAGCGTGTACCACGTCATCTGCTCGCGCAGCATGTCGAGGTAGCGGCCCGCGATGCGGCTGTAGTAGCCCCACGAGGTGCGGAACGGATAGCGGTCGCGCTTGAAGTTGTTGAGCAGGTAGAAGTTCTCGTAGCGCGAGATGAGGTCCGTGGCCTGCTCGTACGCGTCAGCGCCCGAGTCGAACCGCTGGCAGGTCAGGTTGCCGACGAACTCGTCCGAGCAGAAGTAGTACGGAACCACCGGGCGGCCCTGCACGTCGAGGCGGAAGAGGTCCTCGATGTTCTGGGTCTCGTCGAACGGAACGTCCTCGCGCTCCTGGAGGTTCGCCGGGTCGTTGTCCTCGAAGAGCGACGGGTACGTCGTGTAGTGGATGCCCTTGATGTTGCCGCCAAAGACATCGATCGCGCCGGGGAAGCCGAACGCGCCCTGGAAGTAGAGCAGCGAGGCCCACTTGTGGCTGATCTGGTCGTTGAAGTTCTTGAGGTCGATCGGCTTGGCCTTGGTGAAGACTTCGACGTAGCCCTGGCCGGCGTACGAGAACTTCATCGCCGCCTTGTCGTAGTGACCGAGGCCCTGGAAGTCGGAGTTGAACTCCGCGCCGTAGTCCATGATCGACGAGTACTGGTACTGACGAACCGCACCCTCGACCTCGGCCGCGGACGTCGCGCCACCGGGGCAGTCGACGTAGCGCGGCGAGAGCTGACCCTTGACGCAGCCCTTGTTCGCCGCGTTCGGGTCACGCCCGCCGTAGGCCTTGGCCTGCACCGAGCCGTTGTTGACGCCGGCGAAGCGACCATTCATCGCCTCGTTGGCGCCCGCGGAGCGCAGCTCCCAGTACTCCGGGAAGTAGTTGATGGCGTCGAACGACGCGCGGAAGTTGTGACGGAGGCCCATGTTGTGACCGACCTCGTGCAGCGTCACGCCGAGGAACACCTCGCGGCGGATCGCCTGGCGAATCGCCTCGGGGTCCATGTCCTGGATGTTCGGATCCTGCGCCATCTTGATCGCCGCCTGGGCGATGCCCTCGTCGGCGAAGTCCGCGAAGTCGACGCCGAGCGCCGTCATCTTGTCGAGGCGCTCCTTCTCAGCCTTGCGCACCGCGTACGAGCGCAGCGGCGAGACGCGGAGCTTCTCCTCCTCCGAGAGCGAGTTCCAGTCCGCCGTCGGATCGCCCGACATCGAGAAGACGTCGGAGTTGATCATGAGCGCCTCGAGCGGCGTGCCACGGAGGCGGTCACGACGAATCTGCGCCATGTCCGCGACCGAGCCGGTGCCGAAGCGACCCGTGTTGAAGATCGCCTGACGGCGCACCTTGAGCGACTCGATGAAGTTCTTCAGGTTCGACTTGTCGAGCCGCGCCTCGGGAGCGAGATCCTTGGCCCAGCCAAAGTCCATCGCCTTGGCGCGATCCGAGACGTCCGTCTGGTTGAAGGTCGGCTGCTCCTTCTTGCCATACAGGTTCGCGTCCACCCACTCCTTGACGTTGACGCCGTTGACGAAGTCGTCCGAGTTGAGCTTGCCCGAGACGAGCAGGACGAGGTCGCGGCTGCGCGCCGAGTACGAGTCGACCGCGCCACCGTAGATGTACGCCTGACCCGAGATGGTCTCGCCAGTCTCGATATCGAAGAGCGGCGGGCCGTAGCCGAGCGGGCCGCCGTTCTGCTGCTGGTTGACCCAGAAGATCGTCGAGCGGCGGGGATCGCCCTGGCGCGCGCGATAGATCGGGTTGCCGTTGTCATCCTTGACCAGCTGGCCCTTGGCGTCGCGCTCCGGCTTGAGATTGCCCTTGCAGGCCTCCGGATCCGCCTCGCCCATCGAGTCGGCGACGAGCTTGACCGGGTTGTGGCACCACACGAAGACTTCCTTCGCAGCCGGCTTGCCCGTCACATCCTTGACTGCGACCTTCACCGCCTCGTTCCACTGGCTGATGATGTCCTTGCCGATGGAGAACAGCTCCGGCGGGAAGGGCTCGAGCGACGACTCGGCGTAGTAGGGGATGGTGCGCTGGGTGCGGTCGGCGAACGCGATCGGCGTCTTGCCGTCCTCCTGGTAGGACTTCTCCCAGAGGTTGAAGCGCGCCGCGTGGCGCTTGAAGCCGGAGTTGGTCACGCCGTACTGACGGTTGTAGGTCAGGCGGTTCAGGCCCACGTCCCAGATGCCGAACATGTCCATCTGCTTGCCGTCCCACTTGCGCGGCTCGTAGTCGTGCTTCGGCGAGATCTTGGCGAACGCGTGCTTGACCTTGACGATCGAAGAGGCGCAGTCGTTGAGGTCGTTGATGAGGCAGACCGGGAAGCTGAAGCAGCCGTCCGAGAAGCAGAAGTTCTTCATCTCGGGGGTCAGCACCCACTTGTTCGTGATGTCGAGGTAGTTGGCCTCGTCCTTCGCGAACTCGGGATCCGTCTCATCCGCGCGCTCCATGTGAAGCGCGTCCGGCTTGGTCGGATCGCTCTCCCAGTAGGAGGCGTTCTGGACCCGGAGACCTTCCTCGAAGAAGAAGTTGAGCCCGAGGCCCTGCGCGTCCACGATCTGGCTGTCAGACCAGTTGACGCGGATGAACTCGCGCTCGTTCCACGGCCGCTCCGTCGACTCGATGATCCGGTTCGTCTCCTCACCGGTGGTCGAGTTGTAGTCGCGGATGATGTCGAACTGCGACGCGATCGGCCACGCCGCGATCGGCATACCCGCGTACTTGGCCGGATCCTGCTGATACGCGTCTTCCGTGCCCTTGACGTGCTCATAGGCGCGGCGCGCAAAGATCATGTTCTCCTGGACGTCGAACTTGATCTTCATGAGCTCCGAGGAGAGCCCGATGAACATCGCGCTGTGCGTCGGAGGCGCGTCGGTGACCGTCTGCAGGTAGTACCAAGTACCCGCCAGATCCGCCTTCTTGATGACGTTCGGCTGCACGAACGAGCGCGGGGCGCGCTCCTGGGTGCAACCGGCGGCAGCGACGAAAGCGAGCGCTGCGAGACTAACCTTCATGCTTCGAGTCATTGAACTTCTGCCTCCTACCAAAGGTTGCGGCCAGGAATTGCCGCTTGATTCTGAGTGGAACCCTTATTCACCTTCTTGCGGATCGCCGTGGCGAGTTCGTCGATGGTGAAGGTCAGGCCGAGCTGAACCGTCGTGAACGCGTTGTAATCCGTCGAGATGAAGCCCTGGCGGTACGAGCTGTCGGGCTTCTGCGCCGGGGACCAGTTGATCCAGGACAGCGCGACGGACATCCAGTCGAGCGCCTGATAGTTGAGCGAAACCCAGAGCACCTGGCTGTCACGACGCGCGGGGCGCGACAGGCGGCTACCCGAGTTGGCCGCGACCGCGTCGCCGGTGCGGCAGGTGTCGACGATCTGGCCCTGCACCTCGACGATGCAGCTCGACGGCTGGAGCGGATACGTCATGACGTAGATGTAGAAGATGTCGAGCCCCACCTTGGGGTGGAACTGAAGGCCGGCGCTGAAGGTCTGCGCAATCGAGAAGTTCGGGTTGAGGGCGCCCGTCGTACCGACCCGGCTCGGATCGAGGAAGAAGTTCGAGATGCCCGTGCCGTTGATCGCTTCCCAGGCGTTGCCGCCCTGGGCCGACGCGTCACCGCGATCATTCGCTTGGATCCCGGAGGTCGAGTACTTGTGGATGAACTTGTTGACGCCAAGCTGGTAGCCGGCTCGGATCCGGCTCTTCCACCAGGAGCCGTTGAAGCCGACCGCCGGGGTGATGGACACCTGGAGCGACGCGAACTGGCTCTGAAGAGACGAAGGCAGGATGAAGCGAAGAGACGGGTTGATGCCGACGTTGATCTTCGGGATCACGAAGGCGCGGGGCCAGCGCAGGGTCAGCCACACGTCCGAGTAGTCAGCGCGGCGGTTCGCGGTGCCTGGGTTGCAGCGCCGCACCTGCGTCGGGTCGATCGTGCCGCCCTGACCGGGCGTCAAGTTGGAACAGGTGCCCTGCGGATTCGCCGTCGTCTGGCCGCCGAAGTTCCCTTCGTCCGTACCAGAGAGATTCTGGTTGAGGATGAAGCGGGCAGCCAGCGCCATCGTCTTGAAGCGGGTCTTGGCCAGGAACCGCGCGCCGAAGTTCCACGTCGGCTCGAAGTAGAAGGCCAGGTCGTTGCGGTAGTTCTGCCCCACGCCGTTGAGGCCAGAGCCGTCGGCGATCGTGAAGTCGAACGCCAGGCCGCCGTAGGGAACGACCTTGGTGTCGGCCGTCTCGGTGACGGCGCCGGCCGCTGCGGCGGCGTTCTGGGCTCGCGCTTCGCCAGCGACGGCGAACGAGAAGCCAACTGCCAGTATCGCGAGTCTTGCGAACAACCTCTGCACAGCAACTCCTTGAGACGTGGGCCGAATCACCGACTTCAAGTTCCGAGCCACGTCGAACTGGCCTCCCCTGGCCAAAAAGACTCGCGGAATTAAGCAAAAAGGATGTGCGTTGTAAAGCCCTGAAGTGGGTTTTTGTGGCGTTAGTCGGCTAACCCGTGTGACAAACTGTCACGGCAGCTTTCTAACGAAATAATAACAGCCACTTGCTGAATGTTTGATCCGGATGATCGGCAATGTTTGATACAGAATTCTAAAAACGTGTCGTTTTTCGGAACACGAGTCAATGTAAGGAAGATTACTGGTAACACGTTTGTGTCTTGACCAAGCTTGCGTTCTTCGTTTAGATGGCCCCGCTTTTTGGGTCGTGCTGCGAAGAGCGCGCGTATTACACTGAATTCACTCGACCGTCGACGGTCGGAGACAACAACTTCTGCTCGCTTGAACTCAAATCGCTAAGGAGCGGTGGGATGGAGAACAAGACTTATTCGCTCGATAGCAAGGTGGAGGCGCTGCGTGAGGCGCGTCAACGCGCCGGCTCGCAGGTCGTCACCCTGTTCGACGATCGGCTCGACCAGTCGTGGATCTTCCACGACAACGCCCTCGAAGGCATCGTGATCTCGTATCACGAGCTCAAGGCCGCGATCGACAAGCGCATCATCTCGGACGTCACGTTGATCCCGACCTACGAGGAGATCAAGAACCACAAGCTCGGCATCGAGTGGGTTCGCACGACGGCGCGCGAGTGGGCCTCCGAGAAGGTCGACAAGAAGCAGAAGCGCAAGAACCTGATCACGCTCGACACGTTCAAGCATGTTCACGGCATCCTCGCGCCGGACGAGAAGGCCAAGGGCAGCCCGTTCCGCAAGGAGAACCCGCTGCACCGGACCTACTACCACGAGATCGCGCAGCCGGATAAGATCCTGCCGCGGCTCAAGAAGCTCGTCGAGTGGCTCGACGAGGAAGAGACGATGCACCTTCACCCGGTGGAGCGCGCGGCGCGGCTGCACTTCCGCTTCATGTCGATCTTCCCGTGGGTGAAGAACTCCGGCAAGGTGGCGCGCCTGGTGATGAACCTCATGCTGCTGCGCGACGGCTTCCCGCCCGTGATCATCCACTCGATCGAGCGCCAGCGCTACTACGATGGCCTCCGCACCGAGGCGGGCAGCGTGCCGCTCATCTACGAATCGCTCGAGAACGGCATCGACACGGCGCTCCGCTTCTTCAGCGAGTACGCCGAGGCGCGCCGCAGCCGCGTCGCGTAGTCCCCGCCTCGGTATTCCCCTCCCCCACAGTTTCTGCTAACACCGCCGCATGCATCATTTTCAGTATCGCGGCGACGAGCTCTATTGCGAGGACGTACCGCTGGCCAAGATCGCGGCCGAGGTCGGCACGCCCACCTACGTCTACAGCCACGCCACGCTGGAGCGCCACTTCAAGGTGTTCGACGAGGCGCTCGCCGCCGTGCCGCACCTCGTGTGCTACTCGGTCAAGGCGAACTCGAACCTCGCGGTCCTGCGCAGCTTGATCCGCCTCGGAGCCGGCGTCGATACGGTGTCGGGCGGCGAGATCTTTCGCGCCATCCGCGCTGGCGTGGATCCGCAGAAGGTCGTCTTCTCCGGTGTCGGCAAGCGGGTCGACGAGATGGAGTACGCGCTCGAGCAGAACATCCTGGCGTTCAACGTCGAGAGCTTGGGCGAGCTCGAGGTGCTCAACGCCGTCGCGGCGCGGCTCGGCAAGCGGGCGCGCGTCTCGCTGCGCATCAACCCTGACGTCGACGCCGAGACCCACCCCTACATCTCGACGGGCCTCAAGAAGAACAAGTTCGGCATCGCCTACAGCCACGTCCGCGAGGCCTTCCGCATCGCCAAGTCGCTGCCCAACCTCGACCCGGTCGGCCTCGACTTCCACATCGGCTCGCAGCTCACCAAGACCTCGCCGTTCCGCGACGCCATCCTGCGGCTCGGCGAGCTGGCCAAGTCGCTCGTCGACGACGGCATCCCGCTGCGCTACCTCGACATCGGTGGCGGGCTCGGCATCCCCTACAACGAAGAGGAGCCGCCATCGCCGTCGGAGTACGGCGGCGAGGTGGTCGCGGCGATGGAGGGCTTCCGCAAGCTCGGGCTCGACCTGACGCTCATCTTGGAGCCCGGGCGCGTCATCGTCGGCAACTCGGGGATCCTGCTGACCCGCACGCTCTTCAACAAGCAGGGCGAGATCAAGAACTTCGTCATCGTCGACGCGGCGATGAACGACCTCATCCGCCCCGCGTTCTACGACTCCTACCACGGCATCCGGCCGGTGCAGCGGCGCCCCGGCGCGCCCTTCGTCGCCGACGTGGTCGGACCGATCTGCGAGACGGGCGACTTCCTGGCGCGCGATCGCGAGCTGGCGCAGCGTCCCGAGCAAGGCGACCTGCTGGCCATCATGTCGGCGGGAGCCTACGGCTTCACCATGTCGTCGAACTACAACACGCGACCGCGCGCCGCCGAGGTGCTCGTGAGCGGCGGCGAGTACCACGTCGTGCGCAAGCGCGAGGTGCTCGAACAGCTCGTCGCCAACGAGTCCATCCCGAGCTTTTTGTCGTAGAGTACCCGCGCTTGCGGCTCCTCGTCCCCGCGCTTTTGCTCCTGTGGTCGTGCGTTGCCTCCGCGCAGCGTATCGACGAGGCGCGGGCGCGGTTCGAGGAGGGGCAGCGCCTCTACGAAGCGGGCAAGTTCGAGGAGGCGATCGGCGCCTTCGAGGCGGCGTACAAGGCCAAGCCGCACCCCAACGTCCTCTACAACATCGGCCAGTCGTACGAGCGCCTGCTCGACTATCCGTCGTCGGTGCGCTTCTTCGAGCGCTACCTCGCCGAGTCGCCGCCTACGGCCGAGTTCCGCACCATCGTCGAGAATCGGCTGCGCATCCTCCACAACCTGCCGGGTCGCGTCTCGATCGCGACGTTCCCCGACAAGGTGACCGCGACCTTCGTCAGCGCCAAGGGCCAGCAGCAGGCGACCACTCCGACGGTGTTCAAGCTGCCGGAGGGCGACTACACGCTCCGCCTCGAGGCGCCGGGCTGGGAGCCGGAGGAGCACGCGATCCACGTCGAGATCGGCCAGCCTTACTTCTATCAGTACCGGCTCAAGCGCTCGACCGTGCAGGTCACGCTGTTCTCCAAGCCACAAAAGGCGCGCGTCTTCATCGACAACCGGCTCATGGGCGAGACGCCGTGGGCGGGCGAGGTCGAGGTCGGCAAGCACCAGCTCCTCCTCGAGCACCCCGACTACCCGTGGCACAAAGAGGAGCTCGTCCTCGTCGCCAAGCAGCCCTTCAAGAAGGAGGTGCGCTTCTCGCGGCCGGTCAAGTCGGGGCGCACCGAGCTGGTGATCGGCTCGATGATCTATGGCGGAGTCGCGGCGCCGCTGCTCGTCACCGCGCTGGTGCCACGGTCGTTCGTGCAGTCGGGTGGCGGCCTGGGGACCTTGATCGCAGCCTCGGCGGCCGGGCTCGGCGCGGGCTTTCTCGGGTCGTTTCTGACGACGAAGGACGGGGTCAACGTCGGTACGAGCTCGCTGGCGCTCGGCGGCACGGTTTGGGGCTCGACGCTCGGCTTCTCCCTCGGTCTGTCGCTCAAGCTCGAGACCCGCTACACGCTGGCGCTCGGCCTCCTCGGCAGCGGCATTGGCCTCACCTCCGGGCTGCTCGCCGCCAAGTATCGCAAGGTCTCGGCGGGCGACGCCGCGATGGTCAACTCCTCGGGGATCTGGGGCAGCGTCGGGGGCCTCCTGCTGGCGCAGGCGATCTTCCGCGAGCCGACGCCGCAGCAGCTCGGCTGGTTCACGATCGGCACCACCAGCGCGTCGCTGATCATCGGCTCGCTCCTGGCCTGGAAGCTCGAGCGCAGCCGCGGCCATGTCGCGCTGGTCGACTCGGGGGCGCTCATCGGCGGCGGGCTCGGGTTCGCCGTCGGCTACGCGGTCGGCGCGACGAGCCGCGACAACAACGGCCTGCAAGAGGGCGCGCGCTACAGCCTGGGCGGCATGGCGCTCGGCCTGCTCGCTGCCGCGGTGCTCGCCTCGTCGTACAAGGGCGACGCGCCGCCCGCCGAGGCGCTGCTCCTCCATCGCGATGGCAAGTGGTCGATCGGCGTGCCGCGCCTTGGCGTCGACGCCAACCAGATCGCGTTCGACAAGTGGGAGCCCAAGCTGACGCTGACCCTCGGCAGCGGGACGTTCTA
>CAZPEY010000148.1:0-1883 GCA_964585665.1 uncultured Polyangiaceae bacterium
GCGGCGCCCGCGGCTTCTCCGACGGCAGCGGCGCCTGCGGCTTCCCCGACGGCGGCGGCGCCCGCGCCTTCTCCGACGGCGGCACCTGCGGCTTCTCCGACGGCAGCGGCGCCCGCGGCTTCCCCGACGGCGGCGCCCGTGGCACCCGCAGGCGACAAGTCCGGGGCGCAGCTCCTCGTCGACGAGGCCGCGGCGGCCTACAAGCGCGGCCAGCTCAAGAAGGCCGCCACGCTCGTCGAGGAAGCGGTGCTCCAAGATCCGACGAACGCGGCCGCGCTCGCGCTCTCGGCGACGATCTATCTCGATCGCGGCAACACGGCCAAGGCGCTGGCGGCCGCGGAGCGCGCCGTCGCGATCAAGCCCGAGCTGGCCGACGCCTACGTGGTCATCGGCGCGGCCCAGCAGACGCTCGGCAAGAACGCACTGGCCAAGACCGCGTACCAGACCTACCTCAAGCTCGCACCGACGGGAAAGAACGCCGCCGACATTCGTGCGGTGCTCGGCACTCTCCGTTAGCCTCCGTGCCATGCTAGTGCTCGGACTCGAATCGTCCTGCGACGAGACGGCAGCGGCCCTCGTCCTCGATGGACGCGTGGTGCTCGCGGATGCGGTCGCGTCGCAGATCGCGATCCATGCGGAGTACGGCGGAGTCGTGCCGGAGCTCGCCTCTCGCCACCATGTCACCAGCATCGTGCCGGTGATCGAGGCGGCCCTCGGGGAGGCTGGTCGCCGACTCGACGAGGTCGAAGGGATCGCGGTGACGCGCGGACCGGGGCTGGTCGGCGCGCTCCTCGTGGCGCTGCAGGTCGGCAAGGCGATCGCCTGGTCGCGCGGCCTGCCGCTCGTCGGCGTGAACCACCTCGAGGGTCACCTGGCCGCGGCGTTCCTCGAGATCGATCAGCCGCCCGCGGCGCCCTTCGTGGCGCTGCTGGTCTCGGGAGGCCACACCGAGCTGGTGCGCGTCGCAGCGCTCGGCGCCTATCAGTCGATCTCGGCGACGCGGGACGACGCGGCGGGAGAGGCCTTCGACAAGGTCGGCAAGATGCTCGGCCTCGGCTATCCAGCGGGCGCCAAGATCGATCGCATGGCCGCCGATGGGGACGCCAAGCGCTGGAAGTTTCCGCGCGCCCTACGCGGCAAGTCCCTCGACTTCTCGTTCTCAGGGCTCAAGACGGCGCTGGCGCTTCATCTGGAGCAACATGGGATCCCCGAAGGGCAGGATCTCTTCGACCTCTGCGCCAGCTTCCAAGCGGCGGTGATCGATCAGCTGGTCCGCAAGACGATGGCCGCCGTCGAGGCGAGCCGGGTGCGTACTCTCGTCGTCGCCGGCGGCGTGGCGTGCAACCGCGGCCTCCGTGCTGCGCTGCAACAAAAATGCGACGCCGCGGGCGTGCGCCTCGTCATCCCACCGCCCAAGCGCTGCACGGACAACGCGGCGATGATCGCGGCTGCCGGCTATGTTCGTCTGATGCGCGGCGAGCGGGCCGATCTCAAGCTCAACGCGACGGCGTCGCTGCGGCTCGGCGCGTGATGGACGCGCGTCAGCTCCTCAAGAAGCACGGCCAGCGCGCCAAGAAGAGCTGGGGTCAGAACTTTCTCGTCGACGAAGGGGCGTATCGCGCCATCTGCGACGCGACCTGGGCGACGCGCGACGACGCGGTGCTCGAGATCGGTGCCGGGCTCGGAACGCTGACGGTGCGCCTGTCCAAGATCGCCGGCCAAGTCTACGCGATCGAGCGCGATCGCGAGCTCGCGGCGATCTTGCGCGAGGAGCTGGCGCCGTACCCGAACATCACGCTGTTCGAGGACAACGCGCTGACGTTCGACTATGCGGCGCTCGCCGAGGCGCAGGCGCGCCCGCTCCTCGTCGTCGGCAACCTGCC
>CAZPEY010000148.1:1983-13337 GCA_964585665.1 uncultured Polyangiaceae bacterium
ATGCGGCGCTCGCCGAGGCGCAGGCGCGCCCGCTCCTCGTCGTCGGCAACCTGCCGTACAACATCGCCACGCCGATCCTGTTTCGCCTCTTCGCGCAGCGACGGCGGATGCGGCGCATCGTGCTGATGCTGCAGCGCGAGATGGCCGAGCGCATCGCGGCGACGCCCGAGCGTGGCAGCTACGGCGCCCTGTCGGTGATGGTGCAGCTCTACGGCGACGCCAAGATCGTTCGACGGGTCGGGCGCGGCGGCTTCGTGCCGGCGCCGAAGGTCGAGTCGGCGGTGCTGTCGATCGAGCTGTTCCCGGACGGGGGTACCCGGCTGCCGGTGGTCGACGAGGCGCGCTTCTCGACGGTCGTTCACGCCGCCTTCAACCAGCGGCGCAAGACCCTGCGCAACGCGCTGTCGGTGGTGCATCCGGAGGTCGACGCCTGGCTCGGTCCGCTCGGCATCGACGCGCAGCGACGGGGAGAGACCCTCTCGGTGGCGGAGTTCGTCGCGATCGCCAACGCGCTGCCGAAGGATCATGCCGGAGCTCCCTGAGGTCGAGACCGTCGCGCGCTCGCTGCGGGCGCGCGTGCTCGGGCGCGTCGTCACGTCGACTGCGCGGAGCAGCAAGCCGCTCCGACGACCGCTGTCGGCGACGCAGCTCGCGTCGCTGCGCGGCGCGACGATCACGACCGTCGAGCGGCACGCCAAGTATCTCCTGGTGCACACCTCCTCGGGACGCTCCTTGGTCGGCCACCTCGGCATGAGCGGCCAGATGCTGGTGCGACCGCGCGGCGAAGCGCGGCCGCCGCACACCCACGCCGTGCTCGAGCTCGATGGCGTCGACGAGCTGTGGTTCGTCGATCCGCGTCGCTTTGGCCAGCTCAGCGTGGTCGCGACCGATCGTCTGGCCGCGCGCCCCGAGCTCGCGGCGCTCGGTCCGGATCCGTTCAGCGCTCGGTTCACCATCGACTTTCTCGTCGAGGAGCTGCGCGGCCGCCGCGCCCCGCTCAAGAGCGTGCTGCTCGACCAGCGCGTGTTCGCGGGCATGGGCAACATCTACGTCGCCGAGGCGTTGTTTCGCGCTCGCCTCTCCCCGCGCCGCGCCGCCGCGGGCCTGTCGCGCGCCCAGATCGCAGCGCTGCACTCGGCGACGCTCGCCGTGCTGGAGCAGGGCATCGCCAATCGTGGCACGTCGATCTCGGACTACGTCGACGTCAACGGCCAGGTCGGAGACAACGAGTCGTTCCTGCAGGTCTATGGGCGTGCCGGAGAGCCCTGCGTCGTGTGTGGCGCGCCGATCGCTCGGCTCGTCCAGAGCGGCCGCTCGACGTTCTTCTGCCGTCGCTGTCAGCGCTGAGGGGCGCGGCGCTGAGCGGAATATTCCGGCATCGCTGCTCTGCGGCCAGATCCTTTGCCGAGCTGACACGTTCAATCCCTCGTAAGTTGTGGAGATTGCAACGTGGGAGCCCTTCGTCTACGCTCAGTATCTCTTCGTTTCTGGCGCCGGCCAGTCGAGGTTCTGGTGCGCGACGATTCCGATGAAGCGCTGATGTTCCGCTACAAGCGCGGCGAGGTGCGAGCCTTCGAGGTGCTGATGGTTCGCCATCGCACCGCGATCTTCAACTTCATCTTTCGCTACACGCGCGACCGCACCGCCGCCGAAGATTTGATGCAGGAGACCTTCCTGCGCCTCATCAAGGCCGCCGAGTCCTACGAGAAGTCGGCGAAGTTCACGACCTTCCTCTACACGATCGCGCGCAACCTGTGCGTCGATGCCTCGCGGCGCGGCAAGCACCGCCAGGCGACCTCGCTCGATGCGCCCGTGCACGGCTCCGAAGATCAGGTACCCTTAGTAGAGAGGATTGCCGACGGACAGAAGGCGTCCGATGGCCGCGTGCTCGACCGCGAGCTGGGAGAGCGGCTCAAGAAGGCGATCGAGGAGTTACCCGACGAGCAACGAGAGATCTTTCTCTTACGAGAGGTGAGCGACCTTCAGTTCAACGAGATCGCCGAGATTGTCGGCATCCCGGAGAACACGGTCAAAAGTCGCATGCGATATGCGCTCGAGAAACTACGTCAATCGCTCGAGGACTATCGCGACCTCGCCAGGGTGGCGCCATGAGTAACTTGCAAATCGTACAGTCACCACCGTGTGACGACCTGTTGGACTACATCTACGGCGAGCTGCCCGCAGCGAAGGCGAAGAGCTTCGAGGAGCATCTGGCGACGTGCGCGTCGTGCAAGGCCGAGGTCGAGGCGACGCAGCGGCTGCGCAACCTGACCAAGGAGGCGCTGCCGCCCGTCGAGCCGAGCAACGATCGGCTGGCGGCAATCTCAGCGCAGGTCCTCCATGCCGCGGCGCAGCGGAAGGCCGGCACGATGCTGCCGATGTTCCGCAAGATGATGCGGCATCCGGGCTTCGCGGCCATGGCGGCGATGGTGGTGGTTGGCCTCTTCATCACGACGCAATGGACATCGCTCAAGATGCCCGCCAAGGCGAAGATGGAAGCGCCGGCGACCTCGACGGCCGCCCCCGCGGCGGCGGCGCCCGTTGCGACGCCTGCGCCGACGACTCCACCGCCCGCGCCGGTGTTGGCGGCGCCCGCCGGAGGCGAGGGAGCGGCGGTTCCGTCGCCAGAGCCGGATGCGACCGCTCGCAAGGAGCTCGAGAAGGCGACGGCCGACAAGGCGGGGTCGCCCAAAGAGGACGCCAAGCAGCGGGAGAGCAGCAAGACCCTCTATGAGACTCGCAAGGATACGCCCACCGACGACGAGCTGTGGTCCCGTCGCGCTGCGGCGGTCGGCGAGAAGAAGAAGGCCAAGGACGACGGGCTCCTCGACACGCTGGCGGGCAGTGGCTCGAAGAACGGCGTCACGGGCTCCTATGGCGCGACGGCGCCGTCGGGACTCAGCGGCGGCATCGGGTCGACCGGTCCCAGCACGAGCGCAGCGGCGCCTGCGCCCAAGCCGGCGAGCAAGGGCAAGGGAGCCGCGTCGCAGGCAGGAGGCTATGGGTTCGATGGCGACGTGGCGGGCGCGGACACCATGGATCGCAAGAAGGCCGAGGTGTCACAGGCGCGCGGTGGTGCGACGGCGACAGCGGCCGAGGAGCAGAAGCCGATCGCGGCCAAGCCGGCGCGCAACGCCGAGCCTAACGCCGCTCAGCAGCCGCAGAAGGCTCCTGTCGAGGCGCCCGCGCCCCCGGCCGCTCCCGCGGCTTCGGCCCCTGCGCCAGCCCCGACTCCGCAGGCGGTGAATGATCAGCGCTCCGTCAACAGCGCGTCGACGCAGCAGGGCAACTTCTCGAACCTCGGCAAGTCGTCACGCGATCAATCGAACAGCGCGGACGCCATGCGCCGTCGCGGCGAGTCGCTGGCGCGGGCTGGCAAGTGCGAGGACGCGCTGCGCGCCTACAACGACGCCAACCGGCTCTCGCCGAACGTCGACCAGAACGCCGCCGATCAGCTGAGCTACGCGCGCTGCCTGCGCGAGCAGGGACGGCTCGACGCGGCCCAGATGGCGCTCGATTCGCTCCAGCAGAAGAACGTTCAGAGCAACTCGCTGGCGGTGCAGAACGAGCAGACCGTCCTCAACAACCAGCGCCGCCAGTACGGCGCGCCCGCGGCGACCAAGGCGGGCAAGGCAGCTCCCAAGGCGCGCTCGGCGCCCGCGACGGAGAAGGCCGTGGACTCCGCGTTCTGAAGCCGCTCTCCGTTCGTCAACCTACTTGACTAAGGCTCTTCACAGGCTCAGCGCGAGCTGGCGCTCCGGTGGTTTGGCCAGCGGGCGCTCGGTGGAGGGCAGCAGATCGGCGACGAAGTCCCACGGCCAGCTCCGTCGCGCCTCGGGTGGCATGCGCCCGTAGCGTGTGACGTAGGCGCGGACGAAAGCGCGAGTCGCCTCGTTGACGTACCCGCCGCCGCGATCGCAGACCTCGCCGAAGCCGTGGCGATAGCGCGCCGCGATGAGCTGCCAGAGCTCGTCCCGGCGCGTCTTGGCGAGCAGCGAGGCCGCCGCGACCGCCACGTGGCGGGCATCGGCGCCGTCCTCGGCGCGCAGGTGCGGGAACCGTGCCTGGAGCGGGGCGAACAGGCGCTTGCCGTCGCACACGATGCGCTCGGTGGGCGGCGCGCTCGTGATCAAGCGCTCGGCGACCATCTGCTCGAGGCGGTTCAGGCCGCCGCGCGCGCACCACTCGTCGACGGTGCGCACGTCGATGTTGGCGACCGCGTGGTAGCTCGCGTGCTCGCGCACCAGCACCGCGAGGCGGCTGCGCTCGCTGTGGGCGGTCTCGCCCGACCAGCGCTTGGAGTCGTCGACTCCGGCGCGGCGCAGCCGGGTGGCCGCCCGCTTGTCGAGCACGACCGCCGCCATCACCATCGGGCCGAGCAGGGGTCCGCGGCCCGCCTCGTCGATCCCGAGCGTGGTCATGCGGGCAGACCGACGAGCGCGGCGCGGCTCTGCTCGAGGTTGTAGAGCAGTCTCTCGTCGAGCTCGAGGCGCTCGAGCGCGAGGCGCGCCTGGTGCGCGGCGGCGTGCTCGATCAGCAGATCGAAGTACCGTCGCGCCCAGTCGCGCAGCGGCGTGAGCAGCTCGCGGTCGACGATCTCGTCGGTCCAGGGCGCGCTGCGATCGAGGGCGCGCGCCAGCGCCGCTTCGGTCAGCTCGAGCTTGGGCAAGACGCGCGTGAAGAAGTCGTCGACGCGCCCGCCGCGTAGGTAGCCGCGCGCGAAAGCGCGATAGCGCCCATAGACCTGCTCGTCGAGCAGCCGCAGCGCGGCGCTGGGATCGTAGGGCCGGCGCAGCGGCTGCGTCATCGCCGCGACGGCGAGCGCGCGCTCGCCGACCCGCCGGCGCGACTGGTCGAGGATCGCGAACAGTCGCTCCTCGAGGACGCCGACCAGGAAGTCGCGATCGGCGGGCGTCGCCTCGTTCGAGCCGAAGACCCAGCGGCGTGGCCGGACGAACTCGAGCACCTCGACGGCGCAGGCGGAGTAGACCTGGTTGGCGTCGAGGTTCAGCTGGCGTCGCTCGCTCGGCAGGAGCTCGCGCTCGAAGAGCAGGCGCTCGCCGCGCAGGTTGCTCTGCAGGCCTGCGGTCGAGTCCCCGTCGAGCGCGCCCCGCGCCTTGGTCGCGCGCGCGGTCGCCTCGTCGAGGATGGCGGCGAAGCGGGCCCGGCAGGCGGAGGCCTTGATGGCCCGCGCCTTCGAGAAGAAGCGATCCTCGAGCGCGGTGATGAGACCGGCATAGTTGCTCTCGGCGAGGGCGGCGTCGTCCTGCTTCTGGCGCGCGGCGAGGGCGGCGCGCGCCGAGAAGGGCACCAGCGCCTCGAGACGCTCCCCCACAGCGCCCTGGATATGCTCCAAGATCTTGGCGCGCTCCTCGGGCTCGGCGCGATCGATCTTGTTGACCACCCCGAGCACCTTCTTGCCGGCGCTGCCGATGGTAGCGAGCGCCTGCCCTTCGGTGGCCTTGGCGGCCTGGTCGACGGTGAACAGCCAGACGACCGCGTCCGCCTCGGCGATGAAGGCGCGCGCGGTCTGCTCGTGCTCCGGGTTGAGGGAGTTGAGGCCCGGCGTGTCGACCACGTTGACCCGCTGCAAGAACTCGAGTGGGTAGAGCACCTCGACGAGCCGGAGCCGCCGGATCTCGTCGTCGGTGAGCTTGCGCAGCGTGGCGCTGACGTCCTTCCACGGGATGTCGCTGCTGGTGCCGTCGCGGTAGACGAGCCGACCCTTGGGCTCGGCGCCGTACTTGAGGATGTTGATCGTCGCTGTCGTCGGTGTCACGCCAACGGGCGCGACGGCCTCTCCGAGGAGCGCGTTGACGAAGCTCGACTTGCCCGCGTTGAACTCGCCCATCACCGTGACGAGCAGTGGGCGATCGAGGACCTCGAGCTGGTGGCCGAGGGCCGGCGCGAGGTCGGCGAGCTCCGGCGTGTGCGCAAAGAACGCGTGGGTGCCGCGCAGCAGATCCTCGACGCGCGCGCCGTGCAGATCCTGGTGCCAGTGCTCGACGAGCAGCGCGCGGGCTCGTGGATCGTTCGGGCGAAGCACGAGCGCGCGCGCCAGGACCTGTCGGGCGCGCGACACCTGGTCCGAGCGCAACAGGATCTCCCCCTGTGCGGTCAGCGCCTCGGCGGTCTCCGCGACGGCGAGCGACGCCTCGACGAGGCGCTCGGCCTCGGCGAGATCGCCGCCGACCAGCGCGAGCTCGGCGCGCGCCGCGAGGGCCAGCGCGCTCTGGCTCGGCTCCTTGTCGAGGGCCTCGGCGTAGGTGCGAACCCGATCCCAGAGGCGGCCGCGGAGCGCGGTGCGCAGCGCCTCGTCGAGCACGGGCCGGCGATCGAAGAGGAGTCGGCGGGCGTGTGGGTTGCCGATCCCGGCGACGAGCGCGCGATCGAACGACGCCAGCGCCGCCTCGTATGAGGCCGCAGCGACGAGGATCTTGCCATGCAGCGCGAGCAGATCGGGGCGATCGACCGCGCCGGCCATGGCGCGCACGATCTGCTCGTGGGCGCCGGCCGTGTCGCCCGCGGACAGCAGCAGGCGCGCCAGTCCGACGCGCGCATCGGTCTCGACATCGCCGCCGAGCGCGATGCCGCGCTCGAACGCTGCGCGGGCATCGTCGTAGCGCTCGGTGACCGCGTATGTCTCGGCAAGGGCCACGAGCGCGGCACCCTCGGGGCGCTCGCGCTGCGTCGCCTTCTCGAGCGCGAGCCGCGCCGCATCGTAGTCGCCGCGCTGTAGCAGGGCGCGCCCGAGCAGGCTCTGCGTCTCGCCGTCTTCGGGCAAGGCCGCAGCTGCCTTGCGCAGCTCGCGCACGGCGCGATCGACCCGCCCCTCGCCGAGATAGACGGCGCCGAGGCCACGGTGCGCCTCGCCGCGGAGCGCCGTCTCATCGAGGTTCGACTCGATCGCGCTGCGGAAGGCCTCCCCGGCGGCGGCGAGATCCCCCTGGCGACGGTGCAGCTCCCCCTCGAGCAGCCGCGCGTCGGGCACGGACGGTGCCATGGCGAGCGCAGCGAGCGCGAGATCGACGTCTCCAGAGCGCAGGTGGGCGAGGCCGAGCAGGTACTGCGCGCGCTGATGGTCGGGGCGCAGCTCGGTGGCGAGCTCGAGCTCGCGGCGCGCGGCTGCGACGTCGCCCCGCTCGAGGTACGCGGCGCCCAGCTCCACGTGGGCCCGCACCTCGTCGGGGAGGATCAGGTCGCCGAGATTGGAGGCGAGCTTGTCGAGTCGGTCGAAGATGCCCACAGGCGCTCCCGCTGTCCGTTGAGGGACTGCTCGATGCCGGTGAGCGTGTCGAGCTCGCCGGAGAGTCGCGCGATCTGCTGCTCGGTGCTCTCGCCGGCCGAGCGTCGCTCGGCGAGCGCCTTGTCGAGGATCTCGCCGATGCCGCGATACAGTGCGTCGCCCGCGGCAGAGACGAAGTCGTCGAGCTTGGCCTGGAAGTCGTCGATGATCGCCTCGAAGCGCGGGCCGATCGCGTGCGCGGCTCGATCGATCACCTCGGGCAGCGACTTCTTGGCCTGCGCCTTGACCTCGGAGGCGATGCGCTCCTTGAAGATCACGGCGAGGATCGGCGCCGCCAGCGTCAGCACTCCACCGACGAGCGTGTTGACGAAGAGGAAGATGCCGGTGCCGAGCGCGCCGAGCGCAAACACGCCGACGTCGTACTTGAGCGTGTCGACGTTGAGCTCGATCTTCGTGTCGGCGGTGCCGAACTCGCGCGCCAGCGTGTCCATCGCCTCGCCGACGTTCTCGTTGGTGATCTGGATGATCTCCTCGGCGAGTCGCTCGAGCTGCCCCGCGATCTTGTCGCCCTCCTGCTCGGCCCAGTGCTTCCAGATGTCCTCGAGAAACGGCTGCAGGAACTTCTTCACGTCATCGGCGTCGGCGTGCTCGATCTCGTCGGGCAGGCGCCGCTTGATCTCCTCGACGAAGCCCTCGAGGTCGAGCCGCACGCCCGCCTTGATCGCCTGCGTCTCGGCCGCGATCTTCTGGTGGTGCGACTTGAGGTTGGCGTGGGCGTTGGCGAGCTGGCTGCGCACGCGATCGATTCGGATCTCGAGCTCGTCGATCGCGAGATCGAGAGAGCGGCGCTTGATGCCGAGGTTCTGTCGCAGATAGGCCGCAACCCGCTGCCCGTCGCCGATGGCGTTGTCGAGCAGGACGCGACCGCGCTCTCGCACGAGAAAGTCGTCAAGATACTTGACCAGATGGTCGAGCCCCGCGGACTGGCGATCCGCCTCGTTCTTCGACAGCGCTCGCTTGGCCGAGAGCGGAAAGATGTGCGGCTCGGGCAGGATCGCCGAGAGGTGTTCGCGCGCGTAGCGTAGCGCCTCTTCGCGCTCGTCCGGAGCGAGCAGATCGATCTTGCCGAGGACGAAGATCAGCTTGTCCTTGCTGCGCTTCAGGATCCGCTGCTCGAGGAAGGTGCGCTCGGACTGCTTGAGGACCTGCGTCGCGTCGAGCAGGAAGAGCACGGCGTCGGCGCGCGGCACGTAGCCGTAGGTGATCTCGGCGCGCTGCTCGTTGATGTCGTTGACGCCCGGCGTGTCGACGATGGTCAGGCGGTGCTTGAGGATGTCGGCGGGCCAGCCGATCTCGAGGTAGTGGACGCGCTCGGCCTGCTTGCCTTCGACCGTCACCCAGTCCGCGATCTGCTTGACCTCCACGTCGACCACGGTGTCGTCGAAGAGGTGCGCCTTGGCGTAGGGCGCGGGCGCGTGGACGAGGTGATTGAGCGTCGCCGTCGTCGGCGTGATGCCCGCCGGCAAGATGGCCTGGCCGCACAGCGCGTTCACGAACGTCGACTTGCCGTGGTTGAACTCACCCAGCACGACGAGGATGAAGCGCTCCTCTTCGAGCTTCGGGATGCGCAGCTTGGTGAGATCCTCGGCCAGCGTGTCGAGCCCGACGGTGGTGGCCAGCGAGGCGAGCTGGCCGAGCGACTCGATGGTTTGGCTCTTTACGACGAGCAACTCCCCTTGCAGATCGCCAGCGGCAGGTTCGGTCATTGGGCGAGTAGCTCCGCGGTGCGAGCGTCGACGGCCTCGGCAGTGAGGCCGCCCTCCTGGCCGAGGAGGCCGAGGTAGAACTGGCTCTGCGCGAACAGACGCAGCGCCTCGATGCGCTTGGGCAGGTACGGGTGGGTCGCGAACACCTCGGTGAAGCGCCCCATCCCGCCCTTGCTCTCCTCGATCTGCTGCAAGAAGGCCTCGACGTTGAGGTCCTCGTACAGCTTCTTCGAGCCGATCGCCACCTTGAGCAGCGCCGACTGCGCGACGTCGAGGTTGCGGGCGCAGATGAGCCCGGCGCGGTCGCAGGTGATCTCGGCCCGCCTCGACCAGCTCTGCAGCGCCAGCACCGCCGGCGTCACCATCCACTTGAGGAACTTGTTCGCCGCGTTGAGCAGGTAGTACAGCGCCGTCGAGAAGACGACGTGGTTGTTCTGGATATGGCCGCACTCGTGCCCGATCACCGACAGCAGCTCCGCGTCGCTCAGATGATCGACGAGCGCGGAGTGCAGCACGATGTACGCGTCGTCGTTGGTGCCGAACGTGTGCGCGTTGAGCGAGGCGAGCTCGGACGCGATGTAGACCGTCGGGGTCGCGATGTGCAGCGTCTTGGCGCACGACTCGGTCAGCGCCTGGATCTTCGGGAACTGCTTGGGCGAGACCTTGATCGCGGTGCCGAGGAGCTCGCCCTTGGCCCAGCTGTTCCACAGCCGCACCGTCGCCTCGACGGCGAGCTTGACCGGCGAGATCGAGTCGAGCGTGCGCAGCACGCGCAGATCGCCCGAGTACGCGTACGCAGCACCCTCGCGCGCCTGGGCCTCCTTGGCGCCCTTGCGTCGCTCGACGTAGCGCTGAAAGTCGAGATCGACCGTCGACACTACGCGCCCTTCGCCTTCTCGATGTACGCCTTGGTCACCTTGGCCGCGGTGTCGTAGCCGTCGCGGACCTGCTCCATCATGTACTTCTCGATCTTGCCGCCGAGGAACGGGATCGACACCTTGACCGCGCCCTCGAACGTGCGCTTGCAGCGCTTGTCGCCGAGCGGCGTCACGGAGAAGTTGCCCTTGAAGTCGATCCGGTCCTTCTGCGCGGCGGGCTCGACGATGACCTCCATGACGTTCTTCGCCCACTCGAGCCGGTTGCGCTCGGTGTACGAGATGTCGCCGATCACCGACTGCGCCCAGCCTGGCAGCGGCGTCGACGGCTCGAGGCGCTGCACGCGGATCAACGTCTTGCCGTCATCCTTGAACTCGGAGACGGTCCGCGACTTCATGCCGAGCTTCTCGTAGAGCTCTTTGCAGAACTCGTCCGAGAAGAACATCTTCCAGAAGCCGGCGACGTCGATATCGAACTCGTGCTGAAAGCTGAAATTCATAGCGCCTCCCGACGGGGACGGTAGCGCCTCACCCCGCGCCGGTCAACGTCCAAGCGCCCGGCGGATCAGCGTCGGCTCGACGGTGGTGGCGGGGATCTTCACGCGCCGCCCTTGCTTCGACTCGGCGCCGCGAAACCAGGTGCGCACATCGGCATCCAGCCCGACGCCATGCATGTAGTTGTAGAGCGCGCGGCGCAGCCCGACCCCGAGCAGCTCGTGATCGGTTCCCGTCGGATCGACGAAGCCGATCTCGTTGCGGGCGAACGTCACCTGGGGCTCCTTGGCGAGCCGAATGCCGAACCGCTCGGGCTGCTTGCCGATCGGGCTGTGGACCGTCGCTGCGAACCGGTGCCAGTACGCGGACTGCAAGCACCCTTCGGCGAAGAGCTGGCGGACGCGCTCGAGCGAATCCACCGTCTCTTGGGTGGTCTCCGTCGGAAAACCGTACATCAGGTACGCGTGGACGAGCACTCCGGCGTCGGTAAAAGCGCGGGTTACGCGAGCGACCTGCTCGACGGTGACGCCCTTTTCGATGAGACGCAGCAAACGATCGCTCGCCACCTCGAGGCCACCAGAGACCGCGACACAGCCCGAGCGCGCGAGCAGCTCGCACAGCGCTGGCGTGAAGGTCTTCTCGAAGCGGATGTTGCCCCACCAGGTGATGACCACCTTGCGCGCGATCAAGCGCTCGGCCAGGGCGCGCAGCCCGGCGGGCGGCGCCGCCTCATCCACGAAGTGAAAGCCGGTCTGCCCGGTCTCGGCGACGAGCGCCTCGATCCGATCGACGAGCAGATCGGCCGCCGCCAGATCGTAGCGCGCGATGTAGTCGAGCGTGATGTCGCAGAACGTGCACTTCTTCCAGTAGCAGCCGTGCGCCACGGTGAGCTTGTTCCAGCGGCCGTCGGACCACAGGCGGTGCATCGGGTTGAGCATCTCGACGAACGAGAGGTAGCGATCGAGCGGCAGG
>CAZPEY010000149.1:0-1131 GCA_964585665.1 uncultured Polyangiaceae bacterium
CGCTGAGCTGGGCCCCGGCACCGGCGTCGTCTCCGACGCGGAGAAGCCAGCCGCGGCGACGGGGACCGCAGCGACCGGAGGCGCCGCGGCGGGCGCGGGTGCGGGCGCCGGCGCTGGTGCCGACGGTGCGGCCATCGGTGGCATGCCGAGGATCGTCGAGCGTCCCTGGCCCTGCTGCTGCGGCGTCAGCTTGGGCGCCTCCATGGCAACGGTGGCGTTGGCGCGTGGATCGCTCTTCGGCGGGGCGAGCGGCTGCCCGGCCTGCGCCTTGGCGAGGATCTCCTTGACCGCGTCAGGCACCTCGGTGGCCACCATCGTGCGGCCCTCGTCGGTGGGCGCGACCTCGGGCTTGCCGACGACGATGTTCGCGGCCTGCGAGGGCGGAGGGGCCATCTGCACCGACGGAGGCGCTGGCGACTGGGCCGCCTGCGCCGCCTTCTGGGCGGCGAGCTCGGCCTCGCGCTTCTGGATGAGCGCCTTGACCTCCGGCGGCAGCTCGCCCGGCATCATCGTCTTGTCGGTGGTCGTCGTCTTGAGCGAGACATCCTGCGCGACCACGGGAGCGCCGGCGCGGAACTGCAGGTTGATCATGCCAATGCGGAGGGTGTCTCCGTCGGTGAGCTTGACCTTGCCGGAGATCGGCGCGTTGTTGCGCCAGGTGCCCTGCTGCGAGCCGAGATCCTCGATCGAGACCTCGCCGTGCGCGTCGACCGACAGCCGCGCGTGCCGCTCCTCGACGCCCGGTCCGTCGAGGACGAGGGCGCAGGTCGGGTTGCGACCGATGACGGCGATGGCGCCTTTGACCTCGAACGCGGGGCGGCCTTGTCCGACGAACTCGATGCTGGGTTTGGTTGCCATGGGGGCGACTGTAGTGGGTCGGTGTTCGCTTGCGCAAGTCGTTCGGAGCGTCAGGGGACGTCGCGGTTGGCGCGCTGTCGTGGGGCCGGCGCGGGAGAGCAGCGGCGGTCGGCAGGGGAGGCGATCCCTCTCCTCGCTGCGCCGCCCGACTGCGGGTGTGCCACGGGCAGGGCCGATCGTGCTCCTGACTGGATAGCTCCGCGAGGAGAGGGATCGCCTCCCCTGCCGACCTCGGTGCTCCCACTCCGACGCCATGTTGCGCTGCAGCAAAAT
>CAZPEY010000149.1:1231-13267 GCA_964585665.1 uncultured Polyangiaceae bacterium
GAGGCGAGGTAGACGATCGAGTGGGCGATCTCCTCGACGGAGGCGACGCGCTTCTGCGGGGTGCGGGTGCGGCTCATCTCGACCAGCTCGGCCGGGTACTGTGCGGTGCCCGACGAGCGGACGATGCCGGGCGCCACGGCGTTGACCCGGATGTCGAACGGCGCCCACTCGATGGCGAGCGTGTGGGTCAGGTTCTCGACGCCGGCGCGCGCCGCGCCCGTGTGCGCCATGCCGGGAAAGCCGCGCGCCGCGTTGGCGGTGACGTTGACGATCGCGCCCGAGCGCTGCGGGATCATGGCGCGCGTCGCCACCTCCCGGGTCATGAAGAAGGTGCCGTTCAGGTTGTTGCGGATCACCGCCTCCCAGCCGCGCGGCGAGATGTGCATCGCGGGCGAGGGAAACTGGCCTCCAGCATTGTTGACGAGCAGATCGATGCGGCCGAAGCGCTCGAGCACCTTGTCGACGAGGCGCGCCACCTGATCGGGCTCGCGAATGTCGCAGGTCTCGCCGATGGCATCGGTGATCTTCTGCAGCTCGGCGACCGCCGGCTCGAGCTTCTCCGCCTTGCGGCCGCAGATCGCGACCTTGGCCCCGAGCTCCGCGAGCTCGCGCGCGGTCGCGAGCCCGATGCCGCTGCCGCCGCCCGTGATGAGCCCGACCTGGTTGGAGAAGAGTCCCTTCTGAAACGGATTGCGCTGTGCGCCTGCGAGATCGAGCATGGGGCAAAGACCATAGCCGAGCGAGGAGAGTTCGGGTAGGTTGCGCGCATGAGCGACACCCGGGTTTCGTTGGCCGCGCTGCTCGAGAACGAAGGGACGACGGCGCGCACCTTGTTCGAGCACCTTGCCTCTCTGACGCCGCAGCAGCGCGTCGAGGACATGCGCGGCGTGCCGGGCGGCAAGATGGCGCGGCTGTTCACGCTCTGCGCCGACAGCGAGCCGCTCGTCGCGACCGACATCGTCCCTGAGGGCGCGACCGGCCCGATCATCCACGAGGGCAAGAACTCGCTGCCGATGTTCTCGCTGTTTCAGAAGCGCTTCGCCAAGCAGGGCGGCGCGATCATCGGCTACAACCACCAGACGTGGTCATTCGTCACCGGTCCGGGCTACTTCACCGTCGTCGAGGTTGCCGACAAGCCCAAGGAGCTGCTGTTCGACTACACCAAGGTGCCGGAGGCGGGCATCGACGGCTGGCCCAAGGTCAGGTCGAACTCCGGCGGCTTTTCGTACTTCGTCTATCGCGGCATGCACGACTTCTGTCGCAAGGTCGGCCCGTCGGTGCTGATCGGCTGCGCGCTGCGCGAGGGCAAGCCGCTCGACAGCTACTTCATGCTGACGCGCGTCGACGGCTGATCGCGGACCGCGCTCAGTCGATCTCGAGGAGCGCGAAGCGCTCTGCCGTCGACGACTCGGGCTGCTCGAGCTCGGGCTCGGGCTGCATCGCGAGACGCTGGTAGAAGGGCGCGAGCAGCAACACGGTGGGACGCTGGGCCACCGCTTCGAGATCGAGCCGCGCCCGGGTCCACAAGCGGCGCTGCGGCTCGTCGAGCTTGAGATCGCGCGCCGCCTTCTTCGCCACCGGCTGATGCTCGGTCGCGGTGCGTACCGCCAGGGTGAGGACGAGCTCACGCTGCCGGGTTCGAGCGCCGAGCACCCGCCTGGCGGCGTCGACGAGATCCGCCGCGATCGTGGCGGCCCGCGCCGGGGTCGAGGTCAGGCGCGCGAGCGCCGCGTGGGCGCGCGCCTGCAGCTTCGGCAGATCCTCGGCGTAGGAGATCACCGTCGTCGAGAAGAGCAGGCGGAGCTGCTGCGGCAGCGGGACGTCGGCGTGGCGCTGCGCGAGCTCCTCGGTGAGGAGCAGGTGCATCATCTTCTCGGTGTGGCGATCGAGCGCGGGAAGGAGCTCGCCGAGCGAGTCGAGCGACTCGGCGATCTTGTCGAGGGGCTCGGGCCGCGGCGGTCGCTCGGCGTGCTCGGCGGCGATCGCGGCCAGAAAGCCGCCCTCGTCGAACGCGGCGAGCTGATCGAGGCGATAGAGACCGTCCAGTCGTGCCAGGGCCTGCCATGCAACGGACATGGGCAGAGTGTGTCACACTTTCGACCATGGAGATTCCAGGCGAGGTCGCGCGCTTCGCTTCCCTCGCCGAGCTGGTGCGCTGGGGCCTGGCGCAGCGCCCCGCGCTCCTCATCACCGACGTCGTCGTGCAGGATGAGTTCCACCACGACGTCGTGGTCGCCACGCCGGACGGCGCCTGGTGGGTCTTCGAGACCAGCTGACTGGGCGCCATCTTCTCCGTCTCCGGGTGGGACGAGCAACCAACCGCCGATCGCCTGCTCGAGGCGCGCCTCGCGCGCGGCTGGCGTCCGACCCCGACCGCGACCCGCGCCGGCGACGTGATCCTCGGCCACGCCTGCTCGTGGCGTGACCGCTGACCTTGCGTCGAGTCAGTCGATCGGCCGCTCGCGTCGCCGCAGCTTGCGCTCGAGGTAGCTGTCGGGGTCGACGCCGCGATCCATCGCCTCCTTGACCATCGTCACGAGGCGCGCCAGATCGCCGTCGAGGCGTCGCAAGAGCTCGCGCAGGCGCGGGGTGTTCGAGTGGTAGATGCCGTACGAGAGCACGATCGCGTTGTTGAGCTTGCGGCGCGCGAACGCCGGCGGCGGCTCGCCGGGCGCGGGCGGCAGGAGGCGGAGGTACTCGGCCTGGGCGCGGATGAACGCCACCTCGCGCGCCTCGAGCTTCTGCGGCAGCGTCAGGTCGGCGTCGTAGATGCGCTTGAGCTCGTCCTGCAGGCCGGCGAGGACGTCGCCGAACAGGCGCTCGCGCTCCTCGGCGCGCTCGGCGTCGACGAGCAGCCGCTCGGCGTCCTCGGCCTGACCGCGCTGCCGAAAGAACAGCGCCGCACCCTCGACGCCGACGATCGTCGCCAGGCTCTCGTTGAACGCCGACTGGCCGGGCAGGTAGATCGTCGAGTGCAGCATCTCGTGCAGCACGACCTCGACGATGCGGTGCGGCGGCCCCTCGAGCATGCTCGAGAAGATCGGCTCGGCGAAGTAGCCGAGCGTCGAGAAGCCGGCGACGGGTCGCATGTGGACGTCGAAGCCGGCCTGCTCGAGGCGCTTGGCCTCCGCCTCGGCGTCCTGCTTGTGGAAGTAGCCGAGGTAGGGCACGCGCCCGACGATCGGGAAGGCCCACCACTTGAGCGCGAGCTTGTCTTTGTACGCGGCCGACAGGTTGTACGCGACCGGCCGATCACCGAGATCGATGAAGCGCGTGTAGGCGTCGCCGGTGCGCAGCCCGAGGACGCGCCGGCCGAAGTCGCGCGCCTCGACGGCCAGGCGCAGGGCCGCCTTGGTCTGCTCCTTGACCTCGGGATCGCCGAGCACGTCGACGATCTTGCGGCGCTGCTGGAGGAGCCGGAACTGGCCGGCGCCCGCCTGCGCCAGGTAGCGGCCAGACCAGCAGCCCGACGTGCCGAGGAGCAGGAGGGCGAAGGCGGCATAGACAAGCTGCTTGACCATGTGTGAAGCCATGGGTTAGCTCGACGCCGACGTGTAGCGCGACAGCGCGCGCTTCCACACCGCGCGCGCCATCGCGGAGAAGAGCAGCGAGCCGAGCACCGCGAGCAGCGCCACTTCGACGGAGAGGCGGCCGAGCAGCGCCAGCGCCGGGTAGGTCGTCATCAGCGCGAGCGGAATGACGAAGGTGAACAAGACCGCGAGCACGCCGCGAAACACGGACGCGGGCCAGCGCGCCGCGTCGAAGATCGCGTTGAAGAGATAGAGCAGGTTGTCGAGGCGAACCACCCAGAACGCGGCGCTGACCACGAGGATCGCCAGCGAGTAGAGCAGCAGCGCCGAGGTCAGCGTCAGGACGAGCGCGATGACCACGCCGAGCGGATCGGGGGCGCGCCCGAGGCGGAAAAAGGCGTAGGCGGCGACGCCGAGCGCGATCACGACGTCGAACGCGCGGCGCGGCTCGGCGCGCGCCACCGAGACGAGCAGCTGCGCGTCGACGGGCTTGAGCAGCACGAAGTCGAGCGTCCCCTTGCGGATGTGCTCGATGACCGCGATCAGGCTCGGCTGCACCGCGCCCTCGAGCAGCGCGCGCAGCAGCATGAACCAGGCGATGACGAGCAGCGCCTCGTGGAAGGTCCAACCGGCGATCTCGGAGCGCTGGCTCCACGCCACGAGCGCCGGCGCCAGGCTCCAGGCGACCCAGAACAGCGTCATCGCGCTGCCGACGAAGAACTCGACGCGATACTGCACCGCGAGCTTGAACGACGCGGTGAGGTAGGCGCCGACGATCCGGGTCGTCTTGCGCACTGCGCCAGCCCCCGCGCTACCCACCGTACGCCTCGTAGTGGCGCACCGCGCGGCGCCACAGCAGCGACAGGATCAAGAGCACCCCGGCGACCCAGGCCCACTGCGCGAAGAGCGCCTGCTCGGCCGCGACGCCGGTGCGCAACCCAGCCAGGATCTCGACCGGCACCGACTGCAGATAGGCGAACGGCAGGACGCGCGCCGTCCGCTCGAGCCACGGCGGAAACAGCTCGAGCGGGACGAGGTAGCCGGACAGCAGCATGAACGATCCCATCCAGACGTCCCAGATCGCCATCGTGCTCTGCAGGAACATCGCGAGCGTGCCGATGATCGCCGAGATCGAGAAGTTGAGCAGCCACGCGCCGAACATCGACAGGAAGAAGCAGATCGTGTCGTGCGTGCCGGCGACCAGGTGCTCGCCGTCGGTGATGCCGATGACGAGGAAGATGATCGGCGAGGTCAGGAAGGCGCGCATCGGCACGGCGGCGAACGACTCGGCGGACAGCGCGACGAGCGGATGGATCGGACGCAGGAGGCGCATCGAGAACGTGCCCTCGCGGATCTGGTAGATCATCTCCCAGACGACCCACGAGCCGGAGAGCTGGCGGACGACGAGCGTGCCGAGGAAGTATGCGGTGAAGGTGTCCTGCCCGAAGCGGCCGATCGAGCCCGACTCGGCGACGGCGGACCAGAGTGCGAGCATGACCAGCGGCATGGTCATCGACAGCATCCAGACGAACATCTCGGCGCGATAGGCGATGGCCTCGGCAAGCCCGATGCGCAAGAGGACGGGGTAGGCGCGCATCGCGCGGACGACGGCGCGCGCCGAGCGGCGGATCACGGCTGGCTCGCTCCCGCCGGTGCGGGCTGGGCGCGCTCGCCCTCGGTGCTCGCGAAGAGGTCCCGCATCACCTCCTCGAGCGGCGGATCTTCGACGGTGAGGTCGACGACGGTCTGCGCCGCGAGGAGCTCGCTGATGGTGCGCGACAGATCCGGCGCGGCGACGGTCTGCGTGACCTCTTGACCGTCCGCGCCGCGCCAGCGCAGCCGCTTGCCCGGCCGCACCCGCTGGACCAGCTCGGGCAGCGGGCCGTCGTAGGACAGCCGCCCCTTGTCGATCACCAGGATGCGCGGACAGAGCGCCGCGACGTCGTCCATGTAGTGGCTGGTCAGCAGCACCGTCGCGGAGAAGCGCTCGTTGTAGTCCCGCACGAAGCGGCGCATCACCGCCTGCATCGAGACGTCGAGGCCGATCGTCGGCTCGTCGAGGAACAGCACGCGCGGCCGGTGCAGCAGCGCCGCGACGAGCTCGCACTTCATCCGCTCGCCGAGCGAGAGCTGGCGCGTCGGCCGGTTGAGCAGCGACTTGATGTCGAGCAGCGTCGCCAGCTCCTCGATCGTCTCGGCGAGCTCGCGCTTGGGGATGTCGTAGATCGCGCCGTTCATCGCGAAGGTGTCGCGCGGCGGCAGATCCCAGAGGAGCTGCTGCTTCTGCCCCATGACGAGCGTGATCTTCTTGAGGAAGCTCTCGGCGCGCTGCTGGGGTAGCTCGCCGTCGATGCGGACGCTGCCGCTCGTCGGGTGGAGCAGGCCGGCGAGCATCTTGAGCGTCGTCGTCTTGCCGGCGCCGTTGGGGCCGAGGAAGCCGACGCGCTCGCCGGCGGCGATCGAGAAGCTGACGTCATCGACGGCGCGGTGCTGCCGATAGGTGCGACGGAACAGCGACCAGAAGGTCGCCTTGGTCGACGAGTCGCGCTCGGCGACGCGGAACTCCTTGACCAGCTTGTCGACGACGATCTGGGGCGCGCTCATGACGCCTCGCTCGCGGCCAGCAGCGCCACGGCGCGCTCGACGTCGCGCGGTGGCACCAGGAGATCGATCGGGATGTGCGGCCCGAAGACCCAGTAGAGGCGGCGCACCAGCGCGCCGCGCGGATGAACGACGATCCCCGCGGCGCGCAGCTTGCGCAGCGCCCCGTCGAGCGTGGCGACGGAGGGCCATTGCCAGCACGGCTCGAGGTCGCCCTGCTGGCCGCGCGCCTTGGCCTCGTCCAGCGCGTCGAGCGCGGTCGCCGTGGCGTGCGCGACGAGCAAGACCGGCAGGTCGAGCTTCTGCTGGATCAGCGCGAGCGCGACGAGGCCGATCATCGACTCGCCGATCGCTCGCCAGCGCAGCGTCGGATCGCCGCTCCAGCGACGGGAGAAAAGGGCCGATAGCAGAGCGCCGACGAGCACGGTCACGAGGATCAGCGCCTCGGTGTAGCCGCGCACTCCAGGCGCGAAGAGGAGGCCGCTCGGCAACGACACGCCGAGGTTGCGCAGGGTGACCGGGAGCCCGAGCAGCGTCGTGGCGATGACGAGCGGCACCAGGCCGGCGGTCGGGCGTGCGGGAAGATCGGCGGCCAGCGTCGAGAACGATGGGCTCTGCGGCCCGCGCCCGAGCATCCACCGCGTGATCAGCGCCACCGCGACGAGGGCAGCGAGCAGCAGCAGCGCTCCGGGTAGCGTCAGCTGCTCGCTCCTCCACATGCGGCCCAGCCGGGCGAGCGTCGACGGCAGCGCCGTGACGAGCGGCGCTGCGAGCAGCAGGGCCACGCCGCTGCCGAGACCGTGGCGCTCGAGCAGCAGCCCGAGCAGCACGGTGAGCACGAACCCGCCGAGCAGGGAGGCGACCACTGCGGCCGCCACGAGCGACCCGTTGCTCGAGAGGACGTCGAAGCCCCAGCTCCCCGCGGACAGCGACTCGAGGTAGCGGTAGACGAACCAGGCTTGCACCAAGGCGACGAGGAGCGCGCCGCCGAGCACGATGCGTCGCACGCTCGCCCGATCGAGGCTGTCGTAGCGCCCGCCGCGCCGCACCCGCCAGCCAGGCCGCAGGAGGAGCGCCAGCTCGACGAGGAAGGCCGCCGTGACGAGTGGGATCAGGCCGAGGGCGCCGATGGAAAGTGCGCTCCGATCGACGTTGCTGCCCTGCAGCCCCGTGGTGTCCACGTAGGGCAGGCCGATGTGGCCGAGCAGGCTGGCCGCCGCGAGCAGCCCGACGACGATCCACCAACGACGCGCCATCGTCGGCTAGCCTCGGCCTCGCGGTGTCCGCGGTCTGCGGCCCGCAGGTGCGCTGGACGACCTGGAGGGGCTGGATGGACGCATCGTCGGTTTCGGCGTCGGGCGGGGCGCGATCGGGACCGCCGGGCGGTGCGCCGCTCCGTGCGTTGCCTTGTGCGCGGCTCCGTGCATTGGCTTGTGCGCTGTTCCGTGCGTTGCACGGGGCGCGGTCGAGTGCGCAGCTCGGGGTGCTGACGCGTGCGTGGCCGCGGGCGTCGTCGGCCGGCGGGCCCGGCGCAGCGCCTCCATCTCGACGACGAAGTCCTCGGGCAACGGCGCCTCGAGGTGGACCTCTTCCCCGGACGTCGGATGGACGAAGCCGAGCGTCGCGGCGTGGAGCAGCAGGCGCTTGCAGGGCAGCGGCTCGCCGAAGCGGCGTCGATAGTCGCGCACGTAGACGGTCTCACCGACGAGCGGATGGCCGAGCTCGGCGAAGTGGATGCGGATCTGGTGGGTCTTGCCGGTCTCGAGCTGCACCGTGCAGAGCGTGGCCAGCTCGCCCACCGGCTCGGTGGCCAGGATGTGCGTCACCGCGAGCTTGCCAGGGCGGCCGTCGCGCGCGCGTCCGCGCAGCCCATCGCCGCGATCCTCGACGAGCTCGCTCTCGATGCGCTGTGGCTCGATCTTGCCGTGCGCCACGCACAGGTAGAGGCGGTCGACGGTGTGGTTGCGGAACTGCGTCGCGAGCGCCCGCTCGGCGCCCTTGCTGACGGCAAACGCGAGCAGCCCCGAGGTGTCCTTGTCGATGCGATGCACGACGTGGAGCGGCAGCGTCGTCGCGTTGCGCCCCTTGCGTCGCCAGTGATCACGCACGAGGTCCATCGCCGTAAGGTGCGTCTCGTCCTCGAACGGCACCGACATCACCCCCTCGGGCTTGTCGATCACCACGACCTGACCGTCGTCATAGACGAGCTGGCCTGGCACCGGCGGCTTCTGGCGGGGCGCGGTCTCATCGATCTCGAGGACCCTGGCCGCGGGCGTGAGGCGCTGAGCGTCCTTGAGCACGAGCTTGCCGTCGAGCTTGACCTTGCCAGAGGTCACGAGGTCGCGTGCCTTGTTCCACGGCAGGCCGAGGTGGCGCCGGACACAGGCGGCCAGCGTCGTGCCATGGTCGATGGCTTCGATGTTGAGTTGTCGCTTCACGAGGAGGGTCTAGTCGGTCTGGCCCGGCTAGTCCATGCAAATGACGTTGATGCCGGCGTCGTTCGAGAACGGCACCGCGCAGAACGTCAGGCTCGGCCGCTCGGCGTTGTAGCAGCACTGGCTCAGGATGACGTGGTAGCTGGCGCAGTCGGCGTTCGAGTGGCAGCGCGCCGTCACGATCGGGTTGGCGGCCGGGCTCAGCGTCGGGGAGCACTCGCCCAGGTTGCGACACGAGCCGGCGAAGTGGTGACTCGCGGTGCCCGGATCGTCGATCACGAGGCAGCAGACCGCGCCGCCGCCGCAGTCCTCCGGCCCGTCGCAAGTGAAGTTGTACGTCTTGTCGCAGCTCGTCGTGCAGGCGAAGCCAGCGTTGTCGCCGCAGCAGATGTCGCCGGTGCCGCACACCGCTGCGCCGCACTGGTTGCCGACGTAGCTCGGCTGCAGATCGGCGCTCGCCGACAGGTCGGCGCTCGTCGCCAGATCGTTCTTGCCGTGGTCGACGCCGTCCTTGCACGCGGGGGCGAGCGCGGCGGCGAGCAGCAGTCCGACGAGCGGAGCGGCGCTTGCGAGTTTCATAGCAGCGAATTGTAGAGTAGAAGAGCGGTGCATGCGACCTCGTCCCTTCTCGTCGGCGGTGCTCCTCGTTGCCGTGCGGGCCGTGCGGGCCGCGCTGGCCGTGCTGGCCGTGCTGGCCACGCTGCTTTGGGCCGCCGGTCGGGGCGTCGCCGAGCCGCCAGCGAGCCCCGCGGCGAGCGAGCTGCCGGAGCCGCGCCCGCCGACGGAGGCGGTCGGTCAGCCGCCGTGGAAGAAGGTCAAGGAGCTTGATCAGGTGATCGTCGAGCGCGCCGACTCGACGCTCGACCGAAAGCCCTGGAGCCGCGGCACGACGCTGCTCGACGCGCCGCTCGCCGTCGTCGCCCGCCACCTCCTCGACTTTGCCAGCCTGCCGCGCTACGCGCCCAAGATCGTCGCGGTGCGCATCGTCGAGCAGGGCGCCGATCACGCGGTCGTCTACTACCGCCTCGATCTGCCCTGGCCGCTGTCCGATCGACACTGGACGGTGGCCTATCGCTGGCGTCTCGACGACCAGCACTTCCAGATGGCCTGGACCGACGCCAACGATCGACAGCCTTCCGACGTCAAGAAGGCGGTGCTGGTCGAGATCGCCCGCGGCGGCTGGGTGCTCGACAGCGACGGGCCGAACCGCACCCGCGCCCTCGTGGTGCAGCTCGTCTCGCTCGGCGGCAGCTGGCTGCCCCGGTCGGTCATCGAGGAGACGGTGTGGAAGCAGCCGCTCGAGACCTTCCGGGGCATCCGGCGCGCTCTGAGCGAAGCGAAAAATCCGAATTAATTGGTCCAGCCTGTTGAAATCAATCAGGCTTGCGGCCCGGTTACCGATGTAGGCGCTCGTACCGAAAAATGAGTTGAAAAGTTACATGCGACTCCTGCATTGTCCCGCCAATCGGGGGAGTCGGGCAAAAAACGCCGAAAATTCCCTCACAGCCGGAGGTTCCCGTCGTGAAGTATGCTGCGCTCATTGGGTTACTGGCGTTGGCGGTGGGGTGCTCGAATGTCACCGCCCGCTCGAGTCGTGGCAACAACCGCGACAACAACAACAAGCCTGGCACGGGAACCGGCACCGGCTCGGGCAAGCAGACCTACGATCCCGACAAGGATCAGGATCTCGACGGCTACACCCCGAACCAGGGCGACTGCGACGACACCACGCCGCTGGTGAACCCGGGCGCGGCGGAGGTCATCGGCAACAACTACGACGATGACTGCGATGGAGAGGCCGACGAGGTCGACAGCGAGTGCGAGTCGCTGGCGCTCGGCAAGACCGATCCGACCTCGCTGGCCGAGGCGATGGGCCTGTGCAACCCCGACTTCCTCCTCGACGCCAAGCTCGCCGGCCCGGCCGACGTGCGGGCGCGCGCGATCGTCGATAGCTTCGGAGTCGTCACGCCCCAGGGCGGCGGCCCCGCGATGATCGTGCTCTCCTCGGGGATCGCCGCAGACGCCAACGGCAAGGGCTTCCAGTCGCCTCAGTCGGGCGTCACGCTGAGCTCGGGCAACTCGGCGGCGAACCCGGCGCCAGATCTGCCGGTCAAGTCGGACTGCGGTCAGGCCAACCCGTCGACCGTGAACGACTACACCGAGCTGGTGCTCAAGCTGCGCGTGCCGTCGAACGCCAACTCGTTCAGCTTCAACTCCCACTTCCTCTCTGCCGAGTACCCGGAGTTCGTCTGCACCTCGTTCAACGACGCGTTCGTCGTCCTCCTCGACGACGGCGTGCAGCCCGAGCGCAACATCGTGTTCGACGACGGCGGCAACCCGATCTCGGTCAACAACGGCTTCTTCCGCGTGTGTGAGAACTACTCGGCCAAGCCGCAGACCCAGAACTGCACCCGTCCGCTGTCGGAGATCGCGGGGACTGGCTTCGAGGAGACGGACACCTGGGGCGACACGCCGGTGGGTGGTTCGACGGGCTGGCTCAAGACCTCGGCGCCGGTCTCGCCGGGCACCGAGATCAAGCTGCGCTTCATCATCTGGGACGCCAGCGATCACATCTACGACTCGACGGTGCTGATCGACAACTTCCAGTGGTCGGTCGAGGCCGTCGACGGCCCGATCACCATCGGCTAGCGCTCTTCTGTCCTTCTTCTTCTCCCCCCAAAAACACTGTCGAGGCGATCGCGGCGAGCTGGCCGGCGCAACCCCGCGCCTTCTGCCTCAGCCGCGCAGACGAGCGGCCAGCCCGTCTGCGCTCTCCTCGGGCGCTTCGCACGCGAAGTCGCGACAGACGTAGGCGCGCGGCGCGCCGTTCGGACCGGGCCGCTTGCCCTCTAGAAGCGCGGCGAGCGCGGCGGGCGCAGCCGAGTCCTCCGTCGCGTGCGCGATCATGCGGTTGGGCAGGTAGCTCGTCGCCAGCGCGCGCTCGAGCGCGATCGTGCGCGGATCGCTCGCGTCGCCGGCGAGCACGATCTCCGCGCAGCCACGCTGCGCCAGGTCGATCGCGCTGACGAGCTCGGAGAGGCCGAACGGCTGCTCGAGCGCTCGCGGCTGGTGAGCCTCGACGAGCCGCGTCGCCGCCGTGAGCATGCGTCGATCCGCCGTCACCGCGCCCAGTCGCAGCAGGTTCTGCACCGTCACCGCGAGGCCCGACGGGACGGCCGAGTCGTGCAGCGACAGCGGTCGCACCACGAGGCCATCGTCCGAGGCCGCGGTCAGGTGGAGCGCGGCGCGCGCCTCGTCGTAGAAGAGGTCGAGCGTCAGCCTCGTCAGCGCCAGCGCAGCGCTCAGCCACTCTGCCTCGCCCGTCGCCTCGTAGAGCAGGATCAGCCCATCGCTGACGAAGGCGTGATCGTCGAGCGTGCCGGGCAGGCGCGCTGGCGAGCCGACCTGCTTGGTGCGCAGCAACCGGCCGCTGCCGTCGCGCATGTGGTCGAGGAGGAAGCGCGCCGTCG
>CAZPEY010000150.1:0-13183 GCA_964585665.1 uncultured Polyangiaceae bacterium
GGTGTCGAAGAACACGCCCGGCCCCGGCGGAGGCTGGCTGTCCGCGTGCACCTTGCTCCACCACACCCCGGCGATGAGGCCGCCATGCAGCAGCATCGTGATCAAGATCCCGACGAGGGTGGACGGCATGCTGCCGCGATCGACATGAAGAAACGCCATGATCACTTCAACGGGTCGGTGACCAAACCGATCTTCTCGCCGCCGTTACGCGACAGCGCCGCCATCACCTTGACGACGACGCCATACGGCAGGTCCTGATCCGCGTGGATGTACACCTCGCGCTCAGCCTGCAGCTTGGCGTTGCCCTTGAGCGCGCGCTCGAAGTCGTCGCCAAACTTGATCGGCGTCTTGACGATGTAGAGCGTGTTGTCCTTCTCGAAGTCCTTCGTGATCGTGACGATGAGCTTGCCCTGATCGTCGGGGATCGCCTGCGCGTCCGCCTTGGGCAGCGTCACCGGCACGCCGGTCTGCAGCATGGGCGCAGCGACCATGAAGATGATCATGAGCACCAGCATGACGTCGATCATCGGCGTCACGTTGATGTCCGACATCATCCCGCCCTGACCACCGCCGCCGCTCGAAAATGCCATGTGCGTCTCCTCGCGTTTGCTCGCGTCTGGCCCGGCGCCTAGCGCAGGAAGTGGCGCTTGACGATGTTGAGGAAGTCGTTGGCGAACGCGTCCATCTCGGCCGTCAGCACCTTGATCTTACGCGCGAAGAAGTTGAACGCCATGACCGCCGGCACCGCGGCGACCAGCGATACGGCGGTCGTACCGAGCGCCTCGGCGATGCCCGGCGCGACGGTGGCGAGGTTGGCCGATCCCTGGGTCGCGATCGACTGGAAGGCGTTGATGATGCCGACGACCGTGCCGAAGAGACCGATGAACGGCGCCGAGCTCCCGACGGTGGCGAGGAACGGGATCATGCTCTCGAGGTGGGTCGCCTCCGAGGTCGCGGCGCGACGCAGCGCCCGCTCCACGTTCTCGAGCGCGCCCTCGGAGTCGAACTGCGTCTCCTGCCCCTGAGCCTTGGCGCTCTGGATGCGCGACAGCTCGACGTAGCCCGCCTTGAACATGTGGGCGATCGGGCTGCGCTTCTTGCCGTCGGCCTCCTGGTAGACCGAGTCGAGGCGCTTGGCCTGCCAGAACATCTCCAGGAACTTGAGCGACTCGCTCTGCGCCTTGGCCAGGTAGAACCATTTGTAGCCGATGACGTACCATCCGATGATCGACAGCACGACCAGCAGGAAGAGCACGCCGCGCACCGCCCCCGTCGCGTTGAGGAGGATGGCGAAGAGATCGACGCCCTGGCCCGCGGGGGCGCCAGGATTCACGAGCAATGCCAGGGACATGGTGCTCGGATTCGTAGCACTAAAGCGGAAAGGCCGTCACCTAGTTCTTCTTGGGTAGAGCAAGTAGAGTACTCGACGTGAGATCGCGCTCGTCAGCCGCACGGATGGGCCTCCTCGCCGCGGCCGTGCTCGTCGGCGGGCTCGGCTGCTCGGAGGGTGGCGGCGCGGTGTCGCTGCGCTGGCGCATCGTCGATCTGCAGAGCGGCGTCGGCTACGACGCCAAGAAGTTCAGCGGCCCTGACGGCGTCTGTCGTTGCCCGCCGCCGTCCGAGGCCAGCCGCTCCACCGAGTGCGCGCCGACGTACGGCTGGACCGTACACCGCATCGAGATCGAGCTCACCGACGAGAAGACCGGCGAGGCTGCGCTGCTCGCCGATCCGCGCCTGACCTTCGACTGCAGCCGCCGCGAGGCGACGACCCCGTTCATCGTCCCGCCGGGCAACTACGGCATCCGCGTCCACGCCCGCGACCCAGCGCGCGGGGATTGCGTCGAGGGCCACACACCGCCGGCGATCTCGCGCGCCCTTCGCAAGGGCGACATCGTCAACCTCGATGTGGTCGAAGTCGGCATCCTCAACCCTCCCGCCGCCGGATCCTGCCCCGAATAGTTCAGATCCAAGAGGCCGCTTGCCGCCCCTTCATGAGAACGCTAGCCTTACGGGGTGAGCACCGCAGCACCTCGCAGTCGGGGCGGGCTGTCGTTCACCCCGACGAGCACGATGCTCGGGGTGTTCGCCTTCTTCGTCATCCTGTATCTGGCAGACGCGTTCTCGCGCGGCTTCCTCTCGAGGAACCTCATCCTGGTGCCGCACAAGGCGCTGAGCGAGCCGTGGACGATCGTCACCACCGCGCTCATCCACTTCAAAATCTCGCACCTCCTCCAGACCATGCTCGGGCTGTGGTTCTTCGGCGTCCCCGTCGAGAATCAGCTCGGTCGGCGGCGCACCCTCATCACCATGTTCGGCGCCGCGACGCTCGGCTCGCTCGTCGTGGCGATCGTCGGACAGCTCGCCTGGCCGGGCCAGGTCTACGCCGCCTACGACGCCACCTCGATGGCGATGCTCGGCGCGTTCGGCATCGTCTACGCGCAGGTGCCGCTCAGCTTCTTCGGCGTGATGCAGATCCGCTCGACGACGCTGGCGGCGATCTTCATCCTCATCCGCGTCATCTCGGATCTCGAGCGCGCCGACTACTTCGGCGCGATCGGCGGCGTGGCGACGGCGATCTGCGCGGCGGTGCTGACCGGCTACATCGGGCGGCTGCTGCCGCTCCTGCGCGGCTATCGCGACAAGCTCAAGAAGAGCAAGCAGCGCAAGGGCTTCGTCGTGATCGACGGTGGCAAGCGGCCGAACGAGCCGCGCTACTGGAACTGACGGCGCCGCAGCAGGGCGGTGCCGAGCAGGCCGCCGAGCAGCAGGGCGAGCGCGCCGTCGCTGCCGTCCGGGCTCGCCTTGCCCCCGACGCTGCAACCGCTGGCGAGCTTCTGCGCGTGGGTCGAGTCCGAGGTCATGTCGACGTCGGCGGTCGGCTCGGCCGCGTCGCTGGTCGTCGAGCCGCCCGGCTTGCGCAGATCGGGCTTGCCGCCGCTCGGCGGTGACGAGAGGTCGGGCACGTCCGGCTGCGCCATGTCGGGAGGCGCGGTCGCCATGCCGATCGAGAACGTGTCGATCGTCGCGCCGGTGCTGTCGATCGCGGTGCCGTCGATGAGGCCGCCGACGATGTGCAGCTTGACGTAGTTGTACGTCGACAGGCTGGTGAGCACCGTGGCATCAGTGGCGCCACCGACGCTGTACTTGGGCGCGCCGGCGCCCCCGGTGACGACGTAGGTCACGTCGCTGCCGTCGCCGAGGCGGGCATAGATATGATCGTGCCCGGTGAAGACGAGGCGCACCTTGCTACCGGCCGCCTCGAAGAGCGGCACCCAGTTGGTCTGCACCGTCGTGTTGTCGCCATGCGATCCGGTCGAGTACGGGGAGTGGTGGAAGTAGACGAAGACGTGATCGATCGCCGGATCCGCCGAGGCGGCGGTGAGCTCGTTGGTCAAGAAGTCGATCTGGGTCGTCGACGACACGCTGTTCGAGTCGAGGCCAATGAAGCGGACGTTGCCGCAGACGAAGCTGTAGTACGAGCGCCACGCCTCGGACGCATCCCGCGGCACCGCGAAGATGCGCCCGTAGTTGGTCTTGAGCGTCGACGAGGCGTCGTGGTTGCCCGGTGACGCCATGAACGGGATCGTGTCGACGACAGACGACGCGATGTCCACGAACTGGGTGAGGTACGTGCCGTACGCTCCGTCGCTGGCGATGTCGCCCGTCTCGAGGATGAGATCGGGCGCCTCGAGGCCGACCATGTCCATGATCGTCTTGGCGCGCGTGCCGCCGTCGCGCGAGTCGCCGAGCACGACGACATCGAGCGGCAGGCCGCCCGTCGGACAGGTCGTGAAGCCGCGCGTCGCCGTCTGCGCAGCGCCGTAGCTGACGTAGTACTCGTAGGCGCTGTCGGCCTGCAGGCCATAGACCTTGAGCTCGTGGTCGACGCTCGAGGGCGAGCTCAGCACCTCGAAGGTCGAGGCGCCGACCTTGCGGTAGTACAGCGTCGAGGAGGCCGCCGCGCCGAAACCCCACTTGAAGTACATCGTGTCCGGGTCGACGCCGCGCGCCAGGAGAGGTCCGTAGTCGAGCGTCTGTGCGGTCACGCCGCCCCCCAGCACGCCAAGAATTCCGAGCGCCGCGAGGCCTTTTCTCAACATCTGCTCCAGACTCCCACGCCCGGCGTCGAGCGGTCAAGCGGCGTGGGCAGTCGGCGCCCGCGACGCCTGCGCGTCGGCGGCGAGGAAGTCCCGAGCCGTCCCGTAGTGGAGCGGCGAGACGTTGCCGTTGGCGTGATGGAGGTCGTGGTTGCACACCGCCAGCCAGCCGACCTTGCCGAACAGCGCGATGAACGCGAGCTCGCCCCAGCGCGGCAGCTCGATGCGGAACACGCCTTGCCGCTCGCCCCGACGGTGCAACACGTACGAGAAGAAGAACAGCGCCGTCCCGTAGGCCAGCCGCAGGGGGATCCAGTACCAGAGGAACAGGCCGCCGAGCACGACCGCGATCGTCGAGAAGAAGGCGGCGCGGGCCAGCACCTCGACGAGGAGCGCGCGATCGAGACCCTTCTCGGCGATCCAGCGAATCAGCGTCTGCTCCGGCGAGGTCACGCACTGGAGCCAGCCCTGCAGCATGCTGCCGCGGATCTGATAGAGGTCCGGATCGCGCTCGGTGAGCATGTACTTGTGGTGCCGCGCGTGATGCACGCGGTACTCGCGGAAGCCGGCCGACAGGGGCGTCACCATCGCGAGCACGGGCCAGAGCCGGGTGAACGGATCGACCTGCGACTCCTTGCGCAGATGGATGAGCTCGTGACGACCGATCATCATGCGCGCCATCCAGAGCGGCAGGCCGACGGCGAGCGTCCACGCCGGCAGCACCCCGAACCACACGAGCGCGGTCTGCGCGTGGATGAGCGCGAAGTAGACGTAGCCCTCGACGATGTAGCGGCGCGCGTCCGCCTCGTCGCTGTACATGGAGCGCACGACCGCCTTGTCACCGACCGGGCTACGCATGGGCGTCCTCTCCCTGCGCGTCGACGTCGCCCGCCAGATCCTCGATCGGACGGCCGAACAGGCGCCCGAGGTACTCGAGGTGCTTGCCGCCGGTCGCCGTCAGCAGCAGCCGCTGCGCCGAGACCATGCAGGCCTTGCCGTCGCTGGTCGCGCGCTCCTTGGCCGCCGCGAGGCCGGGGTGCATGCGGACGAACGTCGAGAACACGTCGCTGCCGTAGATGGTGCGCGCGTAGTAGCGATCCTCACGCGACAGGGTGCGGATCAGCTCGAGGCAAACCCAGTTGCGCAGGCCGCGCGGCAGATCCTCGTAGGCCTTCTTGCCAAGGAGATCGGGGCGGAAGTTCTTCACGTCGTCGAGGATCTGGTAGCCGATGCCGTACTCGACGATGGCGGCGGCGATCTCTTCGACCTGCGAGGTCGGGAGCCCGAGGATGTGCGCCGCGCTGCGCACCGACAGCTCCATCAGCATCGAGGTCTTGAAGCGCGTGCACGTCACCCAGCGCTGCTCGCGCTCGTCGGCGCTCGCCGCGAACAGCCGCCCCGCGACCTGCGGATCGCCGAAGGCCAGGTCGAGGGCCTGGCCCTCGTGACAGCGCGCCACGGCCTCGACCGTGAGCTTGAGCAGCTCGGCGTCGTGGCCGAGGTACTCGAGCGCCGCGAAGATGAGATACGAGGCCGAGTTCAGCGTCGGCCCGATGCCGTTGCGGACATGCAGAGACGCCTGGCTCTGGCGCTCGACGCTCTCGTCCTCGATGTCGTCGATGACGATGGCCGCCGAGTGGAGCACGAGGGTGACCGCGGCGACGCGCGCGATCGCGTCGACCTTGGCCGCGTCCTGCTCGGCGCCGACGGCGCGCAGCAGCCAGAACGGAAACAGCGGACGGACGCGCTTGCCCGACACGTTCAGGATCGGACGAAGCTGGGCGGCGAGCGTGGGCTCGTTGCGGCTCGCGAACGCCACGAAGTGACGAACCTGCTCCTGCAGCCGGCGCTCGTCTTCGAACAGCAGAGCATCGGTGGCGTCGACGGTCTCGACGACCTCGGCGGGAACGAAGGTGGCTTCGAACTGGGTCTGGCTCTTGGCTTGTTGTGCGCTCATGCCGAACCGATAGAGCAGCCAACGTGCCAGGACATATTCCAAGCAAGTTCAAAGACTTACAAGACACGGCACGCTCGCTCCGCGGGCACAATCGAGCGGTTCGTGCCCGCTGTGCCCGCTGTGCCCGCGTGCCCAGGGTCACCGCTCCAGCGTGCCTCAGGAATCGGAGGGGTCGTCCTCCGCCGCGCCTTCCACCTTGTGCTTGTCGAGCCACCGCCGCAGTTGATTGCGATGCCACCCCAGCGCGCGCGCGGCGCGGGTCACGTTGCCCGCGTGCTGGTCGAGCGCGGCGCGCACCTGCTGCTCGGAGACGGCCTCGGTGCTGCGGGCCGGTCGACGCGCCGGCGCCTCGGGCACTCCGTCGTCGGAGGCGCTCGCGGAGCTGATCAGGGCCGGCGACGAGAAGGGCTGCCCCGCGGTAGGACCGAGGTGCTGCGCCTCGACGCGCTTGGCGTCGTTGCGCGCCGCCAAGGCGTGCGCCGCCTTGATCTCGACGAGCAGCTCGCGCACGTTGCCTGGCCACGGGCGCAGCAGGCAGCTCTCGACGAGGGAGACGTGCGCGGGCAGCGATCCAGCCTCGCTTAGCGTCCGCTGGATGAGCCACGGGATCTCGTCGCGTCGCGCGCGCAGCGGCGGCAGCTCGACGGCCGGCCGCGCGATGCGAAAGAACAGATCCTCGCGGAACTTTCCCTCGGCCACCAGCGCCCGGAGATCGCGATGGGTCGCCGCCACGAGCGCCAGATCGACCTTGCGCGGCTTGGCGGCGCCGAGCGCGACGACCTCGCGGGACTCGAGCACGCGCAACAGCTTGGCCTGGACGAGCAGATCGAGCTCACCGAGCTCGTCGAGAAACAGGGTTCCTCCGTGCGCCGCCTGCACATAGCCCTCGACGTCCGCGTCCGCTCCCGAGTAGGCCCCCTTCTTGGCCCCGAACAGCAGGCGCTCGGCGAGGTTGGCAGGAATCGTGGCGCAGTTGACGGCGACGAACGGCCCGGCGTGGCGTGGCCCCGCAGCGGCGAAGTGACGCGCGGCGAGCTCCTTGCCCGAGCCGCTCTCTCCGGTGATGAACACCGAGTCGCCGTGGCGAGCCGCCTCGGCGATGGCGTCCCAGACCCGGCGCAGCGTCGGCCCGACGAGGGCCCGCGCCTGATGCTCGACGACCCGCCCGAGGTAGGGCCCGACGTCATCGAGGAGCCAGAAGATCGAGTCGCCCGCACGCACCAGCGGCGCGTCCGCCACGGCTCGCGTCGTCGTTCCCGAGATCGGCTCTCCATCGACGAACGTGCCGTTGCGCGAGTCGTGGTCGGTGATCTCCCATCGCGCGCCGTCGAGTCGCAGCGTCAGGTGGCGCCGGCTCAGGCGGGCATCATCGAGCGGGTGGCCGCCGACGTCGTCGCGCCCGAGCGTGAGGCCGCCGTCGACGAGCGGCACGGCACGCAGCCACGCCTCGCTGCCAGAGAACAGCAACACGACGCCCGGCGTCGGCGTCCGGCCCAGCGCCTCGCCGCCGCTGCGCGTCCACGATTGATCGATCGTCTCGTTGCTGCGCGACGCCATTCTCCGTCGAGAACTACCCCGGATCGCCGATCGGCGCAAGGAAGCCGGGGGCCAACATCCGCACCATCCGGCGCGGCTGCTCGACGCCGGCGGCGTGCAGCCACTCGGCGGCCGCCTGCACGGCTGGCTCGCCCTCCGCGCCGCGGGCCAGACCCTCGACGTAGGACGCCGCCTCGGCGACGAGCCGCATGTCGTGGGCGAGAGCGTCGCGCCTCGCCTTGGCGGCGTGCGCCGCAGCTTGCTCGAGCCGTCCGCGACAGCTCGCCACACCGGCCCGCAGCAGCTCACTCAGCGGCAGCGCCCACGCCATCTGCTCCTCGGCGATCTGCTCGGCGGCGCGCTCGGCGGTCGCCAGCCGATCGAGGCGGTCGGCACCTCCCGCCCTCGCCCCCGCCAGCGCGACCCGTCCGCGCAGCGACGTCATCTCGATGCGCGTGAGCTGAACGCGCAGGAGGAGGGACGCGTCGAGCGGGCGCCTCGCCGCAGCGAGCCTCGCGTCGGCGGCCGCGACGTCGCCGACGTAGAGATCGATCTGCGTCTCGGCGAGGAGCTGCCAGAAGTGCTCCACATGAAACGCCCGCTGCGACCACGGCGCCATCGCCTCCTGCAGCGCGGCGCGCCCGATCTCCGGCTGGTCGGAGGCGAGCGACACGAGCGTCGCCAGGCCGCTGCGATGGCAGAGCGCGCCGTAGAGGTCCCCCCGCGCTTCGGCGCTGCGGACCGAGGCGGGAACCCACTCGGCGAGCGTCTGCAGATCGCCGAGATACGCGAGCGCGTGCAGGTGAAAGAACTGAAACGTCGCCAGCTCCCAGGTGCACCCCGTGCACTCGCGCCGCATGATCTCTTCGGCCGCGGCGCAGCGCTCGACGGCCTCGCGCCAACGCCCCAGCAGCGCCGCCGCGGCGCCCCGGTTGCCGAGCGTCCACGCCGTTGCGTACGGATCGCCGCTCTCCCCGGCGAGCGCCTCGGCGCGGGTGAGCAGCTCGGATGAGCGGGTCGACTCCTCCCCGCCGTTGCTCGCCGCGAACGCGGCCTCGAGCGCGAGCGCCCGACAGACGCGGAAGGGCTCGCCAGCAGCGAGCGCTAGCCGAAGGTGCTCGGACTGAAACACCGCGGCGCGAATCGTATCGACCATCGCGAGGCCTCCCGCGACCGACCAGCACACGTCGATCCGCTCGAGCTCTCCCGCGTCGAGGCTCGCCGCGTCGCGCCGCTCGAACGCGAGGCCGCGCAGGCGGACTCGCGCGCGGTTCCACAGGAGCCGCGCCAAGGCACGCTTCGGGGTCGCTGGCATCGAGAAGCCGACCGCGGCCAGCACCTCGCCGAGCATCGTCAGCCCCTCGTCGATGTGGCCGGTGCGCAAGAGCTGCTCGCCGGCTCGCCGCCGCAGTCGACGCGACGAGATCGGATCTTGCCCCTGGGCCGCGACGACGAAGGCCTGCGCCGCCTCCGCGCCACGGCCCGCGTTGGCGAGCGCCTCGGCGTGCTGGAGTCGGAGCTCGGCGGACGCGGACGACTCGGGGTCGAGCTCGAGAGCGCGACGATAGAGGCGCGCGGCCCGATCGAACTGCAGCTGGTCGGCGGCGCGACGCGCGGCGGCGGCGGCAAAGGGCGCGGCGCGACGTGCGGCGTCGGCGCCCACCAGGTGGGCGTAGATCGTCTCGGGCTCGACCTCATCATGGGCCTCGTACGCCGTGGCGAGCGCGAGGTGCAGGGCGCGGCGACGCGACTGATCGAGGGCGCGGTGGACGACGTCGCGCACCCGGTCGTGGAGGATCTCGACGGCATCGTGCTCTCGGACCCTCGCCGATCGCGCCAGCCCCGCGTCGCGCAGCTCGGCCGGCTCGACGACGAGCGCACCACCGAGGCCCCGCGCCGCCGCCTGCGCGACGACAAGCGGCAGCGGCCCACCGGAGACGGTCAAGAGCTCGAGCAGCAAGCGCGCCGGGGGAGAGAGCCCCTCGATCTGAACGCGCAGCGCGTCCTCGAGCTTGAGCCGCTTGGCCGCGTCCGCGCCGAGCAGCCGCGCCTGACGAACCAGCATCTCGAGGAACAGCGGATGGCCGCTGGCCTCGGCCGCGATCACGCCGACCGTCGCCGCAGGCAGCGCTTCGTCTGTCGGCCAGAGCCGCTCGACGAGACCGCGGGCCTCCTCGTCGGGGAGCGGGCCCAGCGACACCTGTCGCAGCGGGCCGATGCGGAAGAGCTCGCCGAGGAGGCGCGCCACGCGCTCAGGATCCTCGTCAGCGGTGCGCACCGTCGCGACCACGAGCAGCGGCGGACCGTCCGGGCCACGCAGCGCATCGGCGAAGATCGCGCGGCTGTCCGCATCGGCCCACTGCAGATCATCGAGCACGATCACCACCGGGCGTCGCTGGGCGAGCCGCTGCAGCAGCTCGCGCAGCGCGGCGTGCAGGCGCTGGCGAAGGACCTGCGGATCGGTGGGCGCAGCGACCCCGCGAAGGACGCCCGAAGCGGTGCTGCGCTCGAGCCCGCGCAGCGCCGGAAACAGCGTCGCCAGCAGGGGGTAATCGGTGGGCAGAAAGGCGGCCACCGTCGCGGGCGGCAAGCGGCGCAGCGTCCGCCCCAGCTCATCGACGACCGTGTCGAGCGCGCGCAGCGGCACCGCCTCGCGCTCGAAGTAGCGGCCGTGGAGCACGACGAGCTCGGGCAAGTCGCCCCCGAGCTCGCGCGCGAGCTGCGCCGCCAGGGCGCTCTTCCCGACGCCGGATGGTCCCTCGATCAAGACGAGCTGCGTGCGCCCGCGCCGCGTCTGCTCCCAGGCGGCGCGCAGCGCGAACAGCTCGCGAGCGCGCCCGACGAACGCGCCGACCCGTCGCGCGGTCGTCGGCTCTCGCTCGACCGTCGCTCCGAGCGCCGCCGCGACCGCGCTCCCCGTCGGGCGTGCCGCTGGATCGATCGCCAGCAGCGCCTCGGCGAGCTCGCTCAGATCACGAGGCACGCTCGCCCGCACGTCGTGTGGCGCCGCGGGCACGCGGAACTGCTTGTCTTGCAGGACCTTGTACGGATTGCCATCGAAGGGCGGCGCACCGACGAGCGCCTCGTACAGCATCACGCCGAGCGCATACCAGTCGGCTGGCGGCCCGGCCGGGCGTCCCGCCGCCTGCTCGGGGGCCATGTACGCGACCGTGCCGACGATGCCGGTCGTGCTCCGTCGCTCGGCGTCGAGATCGCGCACCAGCCCGAAGTCGAGGATGACGACGCGCCCGTCGGGCTGCACGCGCACGTTGCTCGGCTTCAGATCCCGATGCACCTTGCCTGCGGCGTGGAGCGCGAGCAGCCCCTCGGCGAGCTGCACGAACGAACCACGCAAGCGCTGTATGTCATCGCCCCGTCTCGTCGGCGGCGTGCGCCTGCGGTTGCGCAGCAGCGTCCCGAGCGGTGGCCGCGCGAAGCGCTGCAGCGCGAGGCGCGCCTCCCGCACCATGGCGAGCCTCGACGAACGGATCCGTCGCGGCGCCGCGGGGCGGCGCGCTGGCTCCCGCGGTGGCGGCGGGTCGTCGCCGCGCAGCCACTGCCGAAGGTCGCTCCCCTCGATGAGCTCCATCGTCAGCAGCCACTGCCCTGCTTCGTGGACGAGGTCGTGCAGGCCGACCAGGTTCCGGTGCCTGACACCGACGAGCGCGCGGAACTCGTGCTTGAAGCGCAGCACGGCATCCGCGTCGAGCCGCTTGAGGATCTTCAGCGCCACCCGTCGATCGTGCTGCCGATCGATCGCCTCGTAGACGACGCCCATCGCACCAGCACCGATGCGACGGAGCACCTCGAAGCGCGCGCTGCCGGCGTACATTCCCGCAGCGTAGTGCTACGCTAGCGAGATGGGAATCTTGCGCTTCGTCCTCGGCCTCGCCGTCGCCGGCGGCATGATCTACGTGATGCTGGCGCGCCGCGCACCGTCCGTACCGCCGCCCGAGGGGCAGCCGCCGAGCACCGCCGCGTCGGCGCCGGGGCAGACCGCGGAGAACATGAAGCGGCAGTTCGAGGCGGCGCAGCAGAAGGCCGACGAGCGCGGCGACGACGTGCAGAAGAAGCTCGACGACGCCGTGCAGGGCAAGTAGCCGCGCGCTACGGGGCGAGGCCGAGCTCCTTGACGAGCCCTGGCAGCGCCGCCGAGAGGCGCTTCATCGAGACATTGGAACGTGAGAGAGGTGTCGCCCGCAAGGCGCTCGCGGAAGCGGCGGATTACTTGGGGGGCATGCGCAGCGCGCCGTCGAGGCGAATCGTCTCCGCATTCAGGTAGCGGTTGGTGACGATCGTCTCGACGAGGTGCGCGTACTCGGCCGGGTTGCCGAGGCGTTTCGGGAACGGGATGCCCGCGGCGAGCGCCTGGCGCGCCGGCTCGGGCAGCATCGCCAGCATCGGCGTGTCGAACGTGCCGGGCGCGATCGTGTTGACGCGCACACCGACCGCCGACAGGTCGCGCGCCATGGGCAGGGTCATGCCGGCGACGCCGGCCTTGGCCGCGGTGTAGGCGACCTGGCCGATCTGGCCGTCGAACGCCGCGACCGACGCGGTGTTGACGATGACGCCGCGCTCGCCGTCGTCGAGCGGCGCGGTCTTGGCCATCGCCGCGGCGCAGAGGCGGGAGACGTTGAACGTGCCGATCAGGTTGATCCCGATGACCGTCTGAAAGAGATCGAGCGCGTGCGGCTGGTTCTCCTTGTTGAGCGTGCGCGCCGCCCACCCGACGCCAGCGCAGGACACGGCAACGCGCAGCGGGCCCCACTGCTCGGCGCGCGCGATCGCTGCCTCGACGTCGGCCTGGCTCGTCACGTCAACCTTGACGTAGGCACAGCTCTCGCCGAGCTCGGCGGCGAGCTTTTGGCCCTTGGCCTCGTCACGATCGGCGATGACGACCTTGCCGCCGCCGCCGACCAGCCGACGCACCGTCGCCTCGCCGAGGCCCGAGGCACCACCGCTGACAATCGCTACTACGTCGCTGAGCTTCATCTTTTATCCTCCAGAGGCGCGCACCCTAGCATAAAGTTTCCCCGTCCATGCGCGTGCCGATCGCCGTGCTCCTGCCCTGCCTCAACGAGGGCCCCACCGTCGCTGCGACGGTCGCCGCCTTTCGTGCGGCGCTGCCCGACGCGACGATCTTCGTCTACGACAACGGGTCGTCGGACGAGACCGCGGCGCGCGCGACCGAAGCCGGCGCCGTCGTCCAGCACGTCGAGCAGCGCGGCAAGGGCAACGTCGTGCGGCGCATGTTCGCCGATGTCGACGCCGACCTCTACGTGATGGCGGACGGCGACAATACCTACGACGCCAGCGCCGCGGGCGAGATGGTCAAGCAGCTTGTCGATCGCCAGCTCGACATGATCGTCGGCCGCCGCACCTCGACGGACGACGCCGCCTACCGCGCTGGCCATCAGCTCGGCAATCGCTTGATCACCGGCTCGCTGCGCTGGCTCTTCGGCGCCGGCTTCTCCGATGCGCTGTCGGGCTACCGCGTGTTCTCGCGGCGCTTCGTCAAGTCGTTCCCGGTGATGTCGCGCGGCTTCGAGATCGAGACCGAGCTGACGGTGCACGCGCTGACGCTCGGCCTGCC
>CAZPEY010000151.1:0-13112 GCA_964585665.1 uncultured Polyangiaceae bacterium
TCTACGACGTCGGCCAGCTCGACGATCAGGTCTTCATCGCCATGGAGTTGGTCGCAGGCGGAACGCTGCGCACCTGGATGCAGGAGGAGCACTCGACCGACGAGATCTTGCAGCTCTTCGAGCAGATCGGCCGCGGCCTCGGCGCGGTGCACAAGGCAGGGCTGGTGCACCGCGATCTCCAGCCCGAGAACGTGCTGCTCGGCTCCGATGGGCGACCTCGAGTCACCGACGTCGGGCTGGCGCGCGGCGACTGGACCGACGCCGCTCCGCCTGGCCCGCGTCCCCTGGTCGGCACGAGCTTTGCGCCGACGTCGCTGACCGAGACCGGTGCCCTCCTCGGCACGCCGGCCTACATGGCGCCCGAGCAGCTCCGCGGGCAGCCGGTCGATGGGCGGGCCGACATCTTCTCGTTCGCGGTCGTGATGTGGGAGGCGCTGTTCGGCGTCCGTCCGTTCGCCGGTGCCTCGCTCGACGAACTGGCGACGAGTATCGCCGCCCAGCGCCTGGTGCGCCCGACGACCAGGCTGCGCACGATCGAGCGCGTCGTGCCGATCCTCGAGCGCGCGCTCCGCGTCGATCCCGCCGAGCGCTTCCAGTCGATCGACGAGCTGCTCGCCCAGCTGCATCGCGTCCGCGTCCCGGCGCCGCGCCTGGGCCCGCGCCTCATCGCCGTCGCCGCCGGGGCGACGCTCGTGGCCGGCGCGATCACCCTGGGGCTGTGGCGACGCGGCGAGGTCGAGCGCTGCCAGGGCAGCCAGGAGAGCAGCCCGTGGCGCACGTCGCTGCGGCCGCGCCTGGTCGCCTGGAGCGAGCGCGCCGGCACCCCCGCCGCGCAGAGCCTCGGTGCTCACTTCGTCCAGATCCTTGACCAATATGCCACGCGGCTCGACGAGACACGCCGGGAGATCTGCGAGGCGACCTACGTCAAGCGGCTGCAGAGCGAGCAGGCGTTCGACGCGCAGATGGAGTGTCTGCAGCGACGCCGCAACCGCCTCGAGCTGACGACCGAGAGCCTGATCTCGGAGGCGGCCGGCAGCGGCGTCCGCGCCACCGAGGTCGCCAGCCAGCTCGCCGACCCGAGCGAGTGCCGCACGCTGCAGGGCAGCGGCAGGCGCACCTCCAGCGCGACCCGCGCCGCGATCACGCGCACCCTCGATGCGGCGCTGACCCAGCTCGACTTCCTCAAGGTCAGCGCCGCCACCGAGGCGTTCGCCAGGGCCGCGGCGCAGGCACGCGCCCTCGATGAACCTGCCCTGGTCGCCGAGGCGCTCTTCGGCCTGACTCAGGCGCGGATGTCGAGCGGCGAGCTGGCGCTCGCGATTCGCCACGTCGAAGAGGGGATCGCCACCTCCCTGCTGGCGCGCGAGGCGCTCCTGGCGCAGAAGGGCTTCGTCCTGCGAGTCACGATCGGCCGCTTCGCCGCCGAGAGCACCGCTGAGCTCGAGCGCCACGCGACGCTCTTCCGCTGGCTCGAGCAACGCTCGGGGATCGGGGCCGCCTACGAGCCGCGACTGCTCGCCGATCTGGCCAACAGCTACGCGCGCGAGGGTCGCGCGCTCGAGGCCGAGGCGCTGATCCGCAGAGGCCTCTGGCTGGCGACGGTGCGAATCGGCTTCCGCGCCGAGCTCGAGCACGGGCTCGGTGGCCTGCTGCTCGATCGCGGGCAGCTCGACGAGGCGAGCCTGATCTTGCATCGCGCTCAGCTCGACACGATCGCCGCCTACGGCGCGGACTCGCTCGCTGCGCTCTCGATCGAGTCCTCGCTCGTCTTCCTCTACTACTCGCTTGGCGGCCCCGCCGTCGCCATCGCTCCCCAGCGGCGGCTCGTCGAGCACATCGAGCGGCACGGCCACGAGCAGAGCGAGCTGCTCGTCGAGGCGCTCCACAACCTCTCGGCCTACCTGACCGGCGCCAATCACGATCGCGAGTCGCTCGAGGTCGCCGAGCGCGCGGTCGCCCTCGCAGACGCGCGCCTCCCCCCGGGGAGTCGCACCCGCGGCGCCGCGCTGTCGGGGCTGGCCGGCGCCTACCTCGACTTCGATCGCATCGACGAAGCGCTGCGGATCCTCGATCTCCTCCAACCCGTCGTCGACCCGAAGAACGAGGCCACCACGCTCGAGGCGCTGTCGCTCCACAGCGCCTACGTCCGCGCCTACGTGCGTCGCGATCCCGAGCGCGCGCGCCGCGAGCTCCAGCGCTTCCTCCAGATCGCCGCCCTCTACGAGGGCCGTGCCGACGTCCAGGCGATCCGTCGCGACCTCGACAAGCTCGGAAAGCAGCTCGCGCGCCGCTAAGCTCAGTCGTCCCGATCCTCGACGGCCGCGCCCACGTAGGGCGATCGGCCCGCCCAGAACCGCTCGAGCTCGTCCCACCACTTCCGCGACTCGGGCAGCAGGTACACCACGAAGTCGTCTGGATCGACGCCGGCGCTAGCGGCGCAGTTCTGGATCCCCTCGAGCAAGCCGATGGTCGCCGCTTCCTTGACGAGGGCGTCTCCTTCGAGATGAAGCCGCTCCACCGCCGCGAACACCGCGCCCAGCTCGCTGGTCTTCCGCTGCTTGAGCAGCTCGACCAGATGACGAGCCAGCTCACCGAGGTCGAGGTAAAGCAGCCCAGCCACGTCGGGCTCCGTGGAGCGGTAGGCGGCCCACGGCTCCGCGAACGACGGACAGGCCTCCAGCAGGAGCGGCATGACTGCGTCCCGATCGATCATCTCCAGGGCCCATGGTAGCCGCAGTCGCGCCCGCAGGTGAAACCGGCGATTGACTTCGCGCACGATTCTGTCGACGGTGTCGCCCATGTCGCAGATGCGGAGCAGGTCCGGTTCTTCGTGGTCGCTACGTGGGTTGGGGCTCGCAGCGCTCGTGATCCTTTCCCCGAATGTGGCGCGCGCCGGCGAGGGCGATCGACGCCTCCCCGCCGAGCTGCTACCGCTCGAGCAGCTGGTCGAGCTCGACCTCGATCCGGCCAAGCTCGACTACAGCGGTCGGGTGCGTCTCACCGTCCGCCTGACCGCCCCGTCGCCGCGCATCCCGTATCACTCGGTCGGCCACCAGTTCCAGCGCACAACGCTGCTGCAGAACGGCCAGCCGATCGCCGCGTCGCAAGAGATCACGGGCCCGCAGCGTGCGTTCGTGCAGAAGACACCGTTCCCCGCCGGGACCTACGTCATCGACCTGGCCTTCTCGGGCAAGCTCTCGACGCAGTCGATCGGCATGTACCGCGCCACCGTCGACGGCCAGTCGTACATCCTGACCCAGTTCGAGTCCGACTACGCGCGCGCCGCCTTCCCCTGCCTCGACGAGCCCGGCGCCAAGTTCCCCTATCAGATCGTCGTGCGCGTCCCCAAGGCCGCGGTCGTCGTGTCCAACACCCCGATCGAGAAGGAGTCGACGCAGGGCGATCACAGGCTCGTCACCTTCAAGAAGACGCCGCCGCTCTCGTCGTACCTGCTGGCGCTCGCCGTCGGGCCGTTCGACTCGGTGCCGATCGAGGGCATGAGCGTGCCGGGCCGCGTCTACACGCAGAAGGGCAAGGCGGCCTATGCCGTCGAGGTCGCCAAGGCAGCGCCGCTCGCCGTCGGGTCGCTCGAGAAGTACTTCGGCCGCAAGTACCCCTACGACAAGCTCGACTTCATCGCCGCGCCCGAGTTTCTCTTCGGTGGGATGGAGAACCCCGGCGCGATCGTCTATCGCGACTCGGCGATCCTGCTGCGCCCCGAGGACGTGACGCAGGAGTCGCGGAACCGCCTGCTCGAGCTGGTCTCCCACGAGATCGCGCACATCTGGTTCGGCGACCTCGTCACCATGCGCTGGTGGGACGACCTCTGGCTCAACGAGTCGTTCGCGTCTTGGATGGAGTCGAAGGTGATGGACGACGTGGCGCCGGAGCTGCGCGCCAGCCTGCACTCGGTGCGCATCGCCAACCAGGCGCTCCTCACCGACTCTCGCCGCACGACGCGCGCCATGCGCAAGCCGGTGCAGGCGACCGACAACTTCGAGACGCTCGTCGACGAGCTCACCTACAACAAGGGGCAGGCGGTGCTCGAGATGTTCGAGAGCTACCTCGGGCGCGCCAAGTTCCAGAACGGCGTGAACCAGTACCTGCATGCGTTCGCGTGGAAGAACACCGCGGCCAGCGATCTGTGGACGAAGCTCGGCGAGGCGACCGGCGTCGATGTTGGTCGCGCCATGTCGACCTTCCTCGATCAGCCGGGCGCGCCGCTCGTCACCGTCACCCGCCTCGGCAAGGGGCGCGTGAGCATCGAGCAGAAGCGACTCGGCGGTGGGAGCGAGCGCTGGATCATCCCGGTCGTCCTCAAGTATGCCGACGGAAAAGAGATCAAGACGCAGACGCTGCTCCTCGATCAGCCGAGGGTCGAGCTCGACCTCGCGGCCAAGAACCTCGCGTTCGTCCACCCCAACTATGAAGAGCGCGGCTACTACCGCTGGCTCGTCGGCCCGGAGGACTGGAAGGCGATCCTCGAGCGGGCTCCCGTCGATCTGACGGTGCGAGAACGCCTCGGCCTGCTCACCAACGCGACCGCGCTGTTCCGGCTCGGCCTCCTCGACGGCGAGCGTCTCCTGCGCGCCATCGAGAGACTCGCCGATGACGGCGACTTCCGCGTCCAGGCCAACGCTTCACAGACGATCCTCGAGCTCCGGCCCTTGTTCGACGGAACCAAGGCAGAGCGCGGCTTCACGGCGTACGGGCTCCGCCTGCACAAGAAGATGCTCGCGCGCCTGCAGCCCCAGCCGCGCGCCGGCGAGAAGGCCGACGAGAGCAGCCTGCGCGGCCGCCTGCTCGCGGGCGCCTGCGCGTTCGGCGATGCGGCCTCCCTCGAGCGCGGCCGCAAGGAGACCAAGGCGTACCTGGCCGATCCGAAGGCGGTGCACCCGACGCTCGTCGATGCCATCCTCGAGTGCGGCGCCACCGTCGGCGATCGCGCGCTCTTCGACACGTTTCGCCAGCGCTTCGAGCAGGCCGACGCGCCGCGCGACCGCGCGCGCTACCTGGCGGCGCTCGGCGGCCTCGGCGATCCAACCCTGCTCCAGGCGGTGCTCGAGTACACCGCGACCGGACCGCTGCGCCCCCACGAGATGCTGCGACCGCTGCAGAACATGGGCTGGACCGAGGCGCGCCGCCGCATGATCTACGCGTTCGTCAAGGCGCGCTACGCCGAGCTCGCCAAGCGGATCCCGGACACCTTCCGCGCCTTCATCCCGCAAGCGGTGCTCCCGCCCTGCGATCGGGCGGCGCTCGCCGACGGCAAGGCGTTCTTCACCGACGCGCAACGCAAGCTCGACGGCGTCGAGCAGAACCTGGCGCGCGTCGAGGACAGCGTCGAGGAGTGCCAGCGGGTGCGCGACAGCCAGCTCGACCTCGTCGACAAGCTGCTCGGCGGAGCGGGGGGAAAGAACCGCGGCCAGAGCGGCGCCCCCAAGAGCAAGAAGGCGAGCAAGTAGTCAGTCCTCGTCGCTCCACCCGGCCGCCTGCGCGCTGCTCTGCGGCAGCCGCAGCGACTCCCAAGGCACGACCGCCCGCACCGTCAGCACGACGAGCACCATCGCGACCGCGTACATCGCCGGGCGGGCCGGCTTGGCACGCCACGCCCACCAGCGCTGCTGGCGCTGGAGGAACAGCGGGGCCGCCGCGTGATCGCGCCACGCCTCGTCGAAGAGCACCTCGGCCTCGCGCTTCTGTCCGAGCGCTTGCCGACAGCGCGCCAGCAGCACCTTGCCCTCGACCGACGACGGTCGCGCCTCGAGCAGGTGGAGGAGCGCGGCCGCGGCCGCCTCGTGCTTGCCCGCGGCGAGTCGCCCCCGCCCGAGCTCGAGCGCGATCTCACCGAGGCGGAACTTGGCGTCGCGCTCCCAGGCCGCCGCGAGCAGGCGCTCGGCCTCGTCGGTGCGACCGGAGCGATAGGCCGCTGCGCCGAGGGCGAAGAGGGTGTAGATGTCGTCGTCGCCAGCCTGGTGGTTCGGCGCCAGCACTGCGTAGGCCGCCTCGGGCCGCCCGAGGTCGAGGTAGAGCTCGCCGAGCTCGGTGCGCGCCTTGCGATCGAACGGCGCGGCGGCGACCCGGCGCTTCAACTTGCCTACCCGCTGCCAGCGACGGACGAAGCGGATCGGATCGGGCAGCAGCCCGAGGGTCAGCCGATCGACGACGAAGTAGAAGCAGAGCACGACCACCGCCGCCACCAACGGGCTGCCGGTCAACGCCGAGAGGGCCATCCAGACGAGCCAGGTCTTCACCCGAGGTGGATACCCCGCCCCGGGATCCCGATCAACCCGCCCCCTGGCTGGTGAGCACGCCTACTGTAGGCGGCGCTGGCGAAGCTGCTCTCCGAGCCACAGGAAGAGCGGGCGGCGGGCGTCCTCGGCGCGAAAGACGAGCCGGAAGTGATCGCTCTGCGGCCGCACCTTGGGCATGACGACCTTGAGCTCGCCCCGTCGCAGATCGTCGCTGACATAGTACTCGGGGAGCACCGCGACGCCGCGCCCATCGAGGACCGCGGCGCGGATGGCGGCGATCGTGCCGAGCCGCAAGACGCGCCCAAAGCGCATGCTGTCGATCCCGCCCGGCGCCTCCCGCCAGTAGCGATACAGCGGCAGCTCGGCGGAGATGTCGAGGAGCGCGTGGTTCGCCGCGTGCTCGGCGCGCTGCAGCGGGCGATCGCGAAGCAGGTGCTTGTGCGCGACGAACACGTAGCGCTCTTCGTGGAGCTTTTCGTGATCGAGGTGCGGATCGGACAGCCGCGTCGATGTCACGCCGCAGTCGATCTCGCGGGTGCGGACGCGCAGCAGGATGTCCGGCCCCGAGCTGACGTAGAGGTGGAAGACGAGCTGCGGCTCACGCTCCCCGAGCTCGCGCAGCGACGGCATGAGCCACGAGATCCCGAGCTCGTGCCGGGTGCCGATCGTCAGCTCGCCGCGGAAGCCCTTGTCGCGCGCCGGCGCGATGCAGTCCTCGGCGGCGCGCAGCGTCGCAGCGGCGCGCTCCACCAGATCGAGGCCGCGCGCGGTCAGGGTCACCTTCCGCGTCGTCCGCGCGAACAGGGGCTCGCCGAGCAGCTCCTCGAGCTGCCGGATCCGCTGCCCAAAGGCGGCCGGGGTCAGGTGCACCGACGAGGCGGCAGCTCGAAAGTTGAGGGTGCGGGCAGCAGCGACGAAGCACTGCAGCGTGACCAGGTCGGGCAACATCCCCTCTATATAATGACCTTTGGCGCGCCGCACAGGAGGAAACCGCGGAGAAACAGACGGTAAAGCGGCGGCGTTCGCAGTCGAACCGCGCCGCGGGTTGCGGTATAAGCCGCCCATGCCCGCCGATCCAAATGATCCGAAGGATCCCAAAGAGGATTTCGCCTCGCTGCTCGCCGAGTACGAGGCCAAGAACAACCCGCAGAAGAAGCGCCGCCGCGAGCCTGAGGTCGGCGCTGAGGTCAAGGGCCGCATCGTCTCGATCGGTCGCGACGCCGCCTTCGTCGACGTCGGCAGCAAGTCCGATGGCATCCTCGAGCTCGCCGATCTGCGCGATGGCGAGGGCAAGCTCCTCTACAAGGTCGGCGATGAGGTCGAGGCGCGGGTCGTCGCCACCGACCAGCGCGGCCTGCTCCTTCGCCGTTCGCTCGGCAAGCCCGGTGACACCTCCGATCTGCAGCAGGCCTACGAGCTGCACCTCCCGATCGAGGGTCGGGTCTCGGGCGTCGTCAAGGGCGGGCTCGAGGTCGAGGTCGGCAAGCACCGCGGCTTCGTGCCGCTGTCGCAGATCGACCTGCGCCCCGTCGAGGATCCGAGCGTGTTCATCGGTCAACGGCTGCAGTTCCGCATCAGCCGCCTCGAGAGCCAGGGCGCACGCCTCAACCTCGTGCTGTCCCGCCGCACCCTGCTCGAGACCGAGCAGCAGGCGCGCGCGGCCGAGGTGCGCGGCAAGCTCTCCGTCGGCGCCGTCGTCGAGGGCACCGTCTCGAATGTGCGCGACTTCGGCGCCTTCGTCGATCTCGGCGGGCTCGAGGGCTTGGTGCACATCAGCGAGCTCGGCTTCCGCCGCGTCGAGCACCCCAAGGAGCTGCTCTCCGTCGGACAGAAGCTCACGGTCCAGATCAAGAAGATCGAGGTCGGGCCCGACGGCAAGGAGCGCATCGCGCTGTCGCTGCGCGCCCTCGAGGCCGACCCGTGGCAGGACATCGGCAACCGCTACTACGAGGGCGTCGGCAAGCGCGGCACGGTGCGCCGGCTCGAGTCCTTCGGAGCCTTCGTCGAGCTAGAGCCAGGGGTCGAGGGCCTGCTCCACATCTCCGAGATGGGCGACGGGCGGCGACTGCGCCACGCCAAGGACGCGCTGGCGATCGGCGCCGCCGTCGACGTGCTCGTCCAGTCGGTGGACGCTGACAAGCGCCGCATCTCGCTGCAGCTCCGCCGCTCCGACAGCGAGCCGGACGACGCAGGTCCCGCCGCTGCGCCGGCTGCCGCGCCGAAGAGCCTCGGCACCTTCGGCGATCTCCTGCAGCAGAAGAAGCCGACGGGCAAGAAGTGAGACACCTCTACGCTCTGTCCTACTCGCCGTGGAGCGAGAAGGCGCGCTGGGCGCTCGACCACCACAGGCTCGACTACGTCGAGCACGAGTACGTGCCGATCCTCGGGGAGCCGGCGCTCCGCTGGGCAGCGCGCCGACCGTTCGGCCGCGTCTCGGTGCCGACTCTGATCGAGGACGGCGTGCCGTACATCGACTCGCTGGTGATCGCCAAGCACGCGGACGAGATCGGCAAGCGCGCCAGGCTCTTTCCCGACGGAGCGATCGCGGAGATCGAGCGCTACAACGAGCTCAGCGAGGCGATGCTCTCGGCGGCGCGTGAGATCTGCGTGCCGCGCATGTCGGCCGACGCCGAGGCCGCCGCCGAGGCGGCGCCGCCCTACCTGCCCGGTCGACGCCTCCTGGCGCGGAGCTCCGTCGGGCTGGCCGGGCTCTTCCTCCGCACCAAGTACAAGATGCGCGCCGACGAGACGCAGAGCCTCGGCACGATCCGCGGCGGCCTCGTCGCGCTGCGCGCCGCGCTCGACGATCGAGAGACGCTGCTGCCGACCTTCTCGTACGCCGACATCGTGATGGCCGTGACGCTGCAGTGGGTCGCTCCCCTGCCCCCCGAGATTCGCCCGGTCGGCCCGGCGCTGCGCCGCATCCTCCAGCTCCCGGAGCTCGCCGAGGAGTTCGCCGATCTCGTCGCGTGGCGCGATCGTCTCTACGCCGCGCATCGCAAGCCCGAGCCCGCTTGAAGAACTTCTTTCAGCTGACGCCCGAGCGAGTCCTGTCCGCCGTCGAGCAGCAGGGGCAGCGCACGTCCGGCTACGCGTTCGCGCTCAACAGCTTCGAGAACCGCGTCTATGACGTCGCGCTCGAGGACGGGGAGCGCAAGGTCATCAAGTTCTATCGCCCCGGCCGCTGGAGCTACGACGCGCTGCTCGAGGAGCACGCCTTCGTGCGCGAGCTCGCCGAGGCCGGGGTCGGCTGCGCGCCGCCCGAGCCGATCGGCGCGGACGGCAGCACGCTCGGCGAGCTCCGCACCGACGAGGGGCCGATCTACTTCGCGGTCACCGAGCGCATCCGCGGCCGTGTCCCGACCGAGATCCTCGACGAGGAGCTGCCGCGCATCGCGATCGCGATCGCCGAGCTGCACGAGATCGGCGCAGCCCGACCGACGCTGCATCGCGGCCAGCTCGGCAGCGCGCTCTATGGCCGCGCGGCGCTGGACGCGGTCGCGCAGCGACGCTGTGTCCCGGACGAGCTGTGGGCCGAGTACAGCGCGCGCGCCGAGCGCATCATTGCGCTCGGGGTGCAGCGCGTCGACAGCACCCGCCACCACCGCATCCACGCCGACTGCCACATCGGCAACCTTCTCTGGAAGGACGACACGCCGCGGTTCGTCGATCTCGACGACTTCGTCAGCGGCCCGCCGGTCCAGGATCTGTGGCTCCTCGCCGGCGGCACCGACGATCATGGACGACGGCGGCTCGACCTGCTGCTCGACGCCTATCAGCGCGTCCGCACCCTCCCCGCCGACTCGCTGCAGCTCGTGCCGATCCTGCGCGCCCTGCGCGTGCTGCGCTACGCCGGCTGGGTCGCAGCGCGCTACGACGATCCAGCGTTTCCGATCGCGTTTCCCGAGTTCCTCGATCGTCGCCACTGGCTCGCGGAGCTGCGCGCGCTCGACGCCATCCTCGCCGAGGTCGACTGAGGTGCGCGTCGCGGTCACCGGCGCGGCCGGCTTCCTTGGCAACAACCTCTGCCGCGCCCTGCTCGCCGCCGGGCACGAGGTCAGCGCGCTCCAGCACGAGCGCGGCGGCGCGCTCGACGGGATCGTCGCGCCTGGGCGGCTGCGTCGCGTCGAGGGTTCGATCCTCGATGGTCCAAGCCTCGAGTCGTTGATCGGCTTCGGCCCTCAGCGCGCCGAGGTGCTCGTCCACCTCGCGGCCCGCATCTCGCTCGCGCCCTGGCGTCGCGCGGAGCTGCACACGACCAACGTGCTCGGCACCCGCAACGTCGTCGAAGCGGCTCTCGAGCACGGCACGCGGATGATCCACGCGAGCTCGATCCACGCGCTGGCGGCCCTCCCCAAAGACAAGATCCTTGACGAAGCGAGCCCGCCCGCCGACGAGCGCCAGCCCTACTACGACCAGAGCAAGGCCGAGGGGGAGCGCGAGATCGCGCGGGGCCGCGAGCGCGGTCTCGACGCCGTCATCGTCAACCCGACGGCGATGATCGGGCCGAACGACTTCGCGCCGAGCCAGATGGGGCAGCTCTTCCTCGATCTCCATCGCGGCAAGATCCCCGCCGTGGTCGCCGGTGGCTTCGTCTGGGTCGACGTGCGCGACGTCGCCACGCAGCTCGTGCGGCTCGTCGAGCAGCGGCCGCCGAGCCCGCGCTACTTGCTGCCTGGCCACCACGCGACCTTGCTCGATCTGGCCGCCGAGGTCGCCGCGCTCGCCCAGCGCGCGCCCGTCCGCCGTGCCCTGCCCGCCTGGCTGGCCACGGCGATGGCGCCGTTCGCCGAGGGCGCGGCGCGGCTCGTCGATCGTGAGCCGGCCTTGTCGCGCGCGAGCGTCTCGGTACTCCAGCACCATCAGCAGGTCGATGGCAGCCTGGCGCGGCGAGAGCTCGGCTTTCAGCCGCGCCCGCTCAGCGAGACCGTCGCCGATCTGCTGGCCGACTTTGCTGCCCGCGGGGTCCTGCCATGACGGAGATCGCTGTCTATCGCTGGCTGTCGCTCGCCTTCGTCTCCCTGGGCGCGCTGATCTTCGTCTACCTGTTCACGCGCGCCGCCCCGTACGGCCGTCACAGCAAGGGCACCGAAGGGCCGACGCTGTCGCCGCGCACCGGCTGGATCCTCATGGAGGCGCCGTCGGCGCTGCTCGTGCCGGTCTATTTTCTGCTCCACCCGCCGAGCATGCTCGGCTGGTCGCTGCTCGTCTTGTGGGAGCTGCACTACGCGTATCGCGCCTTCGTGTTTCCGTTCCAGATGCGGGCCAGTGAGCGGCCGATGCCGGTGCTCGTCGTCGCCTCGGGGTTCGGGTTCAACCTCGTCAACTCGTACTTGATCGGCCGCGGCTTCACGCTCGAGGCGCCGACGCTGGAGCTGCCGCGGCTCGTGATCGGCGGGGCGATCTTCGTCGTCGGGATGGCGATCAATCGCCAGTCGGATCGGATCCTCTTCAACCTGCGCGCCCCGGGCGAGACCGGCTACAAGATCCCCACCGGGGGCCTGTACCGCTACATCTCGTGCCCCAACTACTTCGGCGAGATCATCGAGTGGATCGGGTTTGCGATCGCGATGCCGACCTACGGCGCGGCGACGTTCGCGTTCTGGACGATCGCCAACCTGGCGCCGCGGGCGCACGCCCACCACAAGTGGTATCGAGGAAAGTTCGGCGACGACTATCCCAAGGAGCGGCGGGCGCTCGTGCCCTACCTGTGGTGAGGCGCTCCGCGCGTCCTCAGTGAAAGTCGCGCGACGGCGTCTTGGCGCTGTCGCCGTGGCCGAGCGGCTCGAACCGATCGGCCTTGATCGCCACGACGCCATCCTGGTTCTGCAGGATCCCCTCGATGACGAGCGCCGGCGCGAGGCTGAGCAGGCGGCGATGCGCCGAGAAGATCGCGGGCGTCACGATCGCGTTGGCGAACCCCGTCTCGTCCTCGAGCGTCAGGAAGAAGAAGCCCTTGGCCGAGCCGGGACGCTGCCGCACGATGACGCTGCCGGCGGTGCGTACCCGTTGTCCGTCGCGCTGCTCGGCGAGCTCGGCGGCGCTGGCGATGCGCTGCCGACGCAGCGACGGGCGCAGGCGCGCCAAGGGGTGGCGACCGACGGTGACGCCGGTGCCCGCGTAGTCGGCCGCGAGGCGCTCGCCGTCGCTCATCGCCGTGATCGGCGCGTCCTCGGCGCTCGGCAGCTCGCCGAACAGCGCGCGCCCCGACTGCCCGAGCGCATCGGCGCGCCACTGGGCCGAGCGGCGGTGTAGCCCGAGCGGCGCGAACGCCCCGATCGACGCCAGCGTCGCGATCTCGGCGCGGCTCGCCCCGCTGCGTCGCCAGATCCCCTCGAGCGTCTGCACCTCGGCGCGCGCCTCGACGAGGCCGCGCGCGCTCTTCTCGCGCAGCCCGGCGACGTAGCGCAGCCCGAGGCGCACCGCGCCGTCCTCGAGCGTGCACAACCACTCGGAGCGCAGCACGTCGACGGGCAACACGCGCACGCCGTGCCGCCTGGCGTCCTGGATCAGCGTCGCCGGGTGATAGAACCCCATCGGCCAGTTGTTGAGCATCGCGGCCAGGAACGCCGCCGGGAAGTACGCCTTCAAGTAGGCGCTCGCGTAGACGATCAGCGCGAAGCTCGCGGCGTGGCTCTCGGGGAACCCGTAGAGCGCGAACGAGCGGATCGCCTCGATGATCTCGGCCTGCACCGCCTCGTCAAAGCCGCGCGCCCGCATGCCGGCGTGCAGCCGCTCCTCCATCTTGCGCATGCGCTCCTGCGATCGCTTCGAGCCCATCGCGCGCCGCAGCTCCTCGGCCTCGCTGCCCGAAAAGCCCGCCGCCTCCATCGCCAGCCGCATCACCTGCTCCTGGAA
>CAZPEY010000152.1:0-5489 GCA_964585665.1 uncultured Polyangiaceae bacterium
ACCAAGGAGGCCGAGGACATCTTCCGCAACCAGTGCGGCAACATCGCCTGGGAGCTGTCGACCTTCCTCTTCTTCCATGTCTACTCGCTGGCGTTCGGCGGGCGGATCAAGGAGCTGCAGGCGCGCGTTCCGAGGCTGCTGCGCGAGGCCGAGGAGCGCGGCGATCGGTATGGACAAGCGGCTCAGCGGCTCGCGCTGGCCAACATGGCGTGGCTCGCCAGCGACGAGGTCGAGCTGGCGCGGCGGCGGGCGACCGAGGGGCTCGCGGACTGGCGGAGCGGCTTTCACGTCCAGCACTTCTGGCAGATGCTCGCGATGGGGCAGGCCGAGCTCTACGCCGGGGAGGTCGAGGCGGCGCACCAGCTCGTCGAGGAGCGCTGGTCGGCGCTCGCCGACTCGCTGCTCCTGCGCGTCCAGCTGACGCACCTCGAGGCGCTGCACCTGCGGGCGCGCACCGCGCTCGCGCTGGCGCTCGCGCGCCCTGACGAGCAGGCTCGCCTCTGGAAGCTCGCCTCTCGCATGGCGCGGAAGATTCGCGGCCAGAACGCTGCGTGGGCTCTGCCCCTGGCGCTCCTGATCGAGGCCGCAGAGGCGTCGCAGCGTGGCAACCGCGACACCGCAATTCGCCTCGTGCACGAGGCGGCGACGCAGCTCGACGCCGCGGGCATGTTGCTCTACGGCGCGGCAGCGCGGATCCGGTTGGGGCAGCTCGAGGGAGGAGAGGCGGGGCAGCAGCGCGTCGCGACCGCCGAAGGGTGGATGCGGAGTCAGCAGATCCGGCGCCCCGATCGCATGACCGCGATGCTGGCGCCGGGGTTCGTGACGCCGACTCCTTGACCGCTACTTGATCAGGTTGTTGAGCTCGCCCGCCAGGTTGGCGCGCAGCTTGGGGTGAATCGGGTTCTGGCCGATCCAGTTGCCGAGGAAGCCGCGCAGGAGCTTCTCGTTCTTGACCGTGAACGAGCCGCCCGGGCCCTTGCAGGACAGCGTGCCGTCGGCGGAGAAGAAGAACTTGTACTCACCGCCCTTGGCCGCCTCGGCGCTGGCGAGGAAGGTCGCGAGCTTCTCGACGTCGCCCTTGACGTCGGCGCCGTTGATGTCGAGGTTCTTCGACAGCGAGTCGATGAAGCCGTCCTTGATCTTCGGGCCGCTGACCGAGCGCGCCATCTTGATCCAGATCGCGCGGCCGAACTTGCCGTCGAGGATGAAGTTGAAGAGCTTCATGTCGCCCTTGGCCTTGTCGAGATCGAGCTTGCCGCCAGCGTTGAAGCCCTTGCCGCCAGCGTCGAGCCAACCCTTGAGCGCCGCAGCGCCGGCTCCCTTCTCGAGATAGAGGCCGACCGCGTAGACGTCGAAGCCGAGCTTCTCACGCACGCCGACGCCCGACAGCCCGTAGGTCATGCCGCCGTCGCTGATGGACTCGGAGAACTGGATCTTGGTCTCGGGCTCGGTGACGTCGGCGCGAGCGCGGCCAGACGGAGCGAGCGTGCCGAGCGCGAGGGTGAGAGCCAAAAGCGCGGTGGTCTTCATGAGGGTCTCCTTGGCGGTGTACAGCGCGAAAGTTTGCTGGTGTAGTTACGGACGTCGTGGGCCCAGAAACTATTCGAAACGCCGTCGTCTACCTAGGTGGGCTGATCTTGTCAATCTGCGTTCACGAGTGGGGGCATGCGTTTGCCGCCGATCGGCTCGGCGATCCGCTGCCCCGCTCGCAGGGCCGCGTGACGCTGAACCCGCTGGCCCACATCGATCCAATCGGCACGGTGGTGCTGCCGCTCGTCGCCTTCTTCACCGCGCTGTCCCACCCGGAGATCGGCGCGCGCATCCTCGGCTGGGGGCGCCCCGTCGAGATCTCGCTGTCGCCGCGCTCGATCTCGCGCAAGGTCTCGCTGCGCATGGCGCACGTCATCGTTGCTGCTGCGGGACCGGCGATGAACCTGGTGTTCGCGCTCGTGCTCTCGGGTGTCTATCTCGCGCTCTTGCGCTTCGGTTCGATCGATACGATGAAGTTCGCGAGCATGCTGGCGAACGTCATCCTGATGAACATCGGGCTGTGCTTCTTCAACCTGCTGCCCTGTCCGCCGCTCGACGGCGGCGCGCTGCTCGTCAACCTGCTGCCGCGTCGCTTCGCGCACCTCGGCGAGCTGTCGGAACGCTATGGATCGATCCTGCTGTTTATGCTCCTAATGACGGGCCTACTCGGGTACTACATGTGGCCCGCCCGCTATGCGGGGGCACTCTGGATCGGCCTGCTGACACGACTGGGAATCGGATGAGTAACGGCGAAGAGCTGCGCTATGAGGTTTCGCTGCCCGACTTCGAAGGGCCGCTCGATCTATTGCTGCACCTCATCAAGCGGCACGAGCTGTCGATCCTCGAGATCCCGATCGCGTTCATCACCGATCAGTACCTGAAGACGCTCGATCTGATGCGCGCGCTCGATCTCGAGGTGGCGGGCGAGTACCTGCTGATGGCGGCGACGCTCGCCTACTTGAAGTCTCAAGAGCTGGTGCCGCCCGATCCGGCGGCGATCGCTGAGGCGCAAGGCGAGGGCGACGAGCTCGACGGCGAGGGACTCGACCCGCGGCAGGATCTGATCCGCCGTCTGCTCGAGTATCAGAAGTACAAGGACGCCGCGGCCTCGCTCGGCAACCGGCCGGTGATCGGACGCAACGTCTGGACCCGCGGCGCGTCGGCCGAAGAGGTCGCCGGCCTGCGCGTCCTGCCAGGCGGCGCGCCCCTCGCCGAGGTGCCGGTGTTTCGCCTGATCGAGTCGCTCGAGCGGGTCCTGCGGCGCGCTCAAGTGACGGTCACGCACGACGTCGTCGTCGACAAGATCAGCATCACCGACCGGATCAATCAGCTCGTCGCGCGGCTCGAGGCCGAGGGCAGCTTCGCGTTCGAGAGCTGCTTCGAGATCGATAACCTGCGCGCCGCGGTGCAGATCCGGTATCAAGTGGTGGTGACCTTCCTGGCGATCCTCGAGATGACGCGCACCCGCCTCGTGCGGCTGACGCAGACCGAAGAGGGCGGGACGATCTACGTGTCGCGCGCGGTCGAGGATCTGCGCGCGGCGATGCCTGCGACCACGGGGGAGGAGTACGCGGGATGAGCGGCGCCAACGACGAGTCGACGCCTGGCGACAAGCCGGCCTCGTCCCCTCCGAGCGACGCACCGGGGGGGCTGACGCTCGAAGAGCTGTCGCAGAAGTACGGCGGGGCGCCAGCGGAGCCGTCGCTCGAAGCGTCCCCAGCACCGACGGTGGAACCAGACGACGCCAGCGACGATCCCGACCAGCCCGCGCCGCCCGCCGAGGTGTTCCGGCTGACGTCGCCCGGTGGGATCGTCGACGAAGAGGCCGCGACCGAGGAGCTCACCGAGGGCGCTGCCGCCGACGCGATCGATGGCGGCCCCGAGCAGCTCAGCGAGGCGCAGCTCACCTCCGTCGTCGAGAGCCTGCTCTTCGCGGCCGACAAGCCGCTCGCCTGGAAGCAGCTCGCGGAGCTCATCGGCACCGAGGACGTCGCTGCGGTCCGCACCGCGGTCGCGACGCTCGAGCAGCGCTATGCGACGGCTGGCATCCAGCTGCACGCCGTCGCGGGCGGCTTTCAGTTTCGCACCAACCCCGACAACGCCGTCTGGGTCCAGCGCATGCTGGCGACCAAGCCGGTCAAGCTGTCGCGCGCCCAGCTCGAGGCGCTCGCCATCTGCGCCTATCGACAGCCGATCACGCGCCCCGAGATCGACGACATCCGCGGGGTCGACTCTGGCGCGGCGCTGCGCACCTTGATGGATCGCTCGCTGATCCGCATCCTCGGCAAGAAAGAGGAGCCGGGGCGTCCGCTCCTCTACGGTACGACCAAGGAGTTCTTGGAGTTCTTCAACCTGGGCGATCTCAAGGATCTGCCGACGCTGCGCGAGTTCCACGAGCTGTCCGACGAGCACCGCGCCCAGGTCGAGGCCCTCGAGGGCAAGGCGGCGCCGGGCACGGTCGAGACGCAAGCAGAGGCCGAGGCGAACCGCGCTGCGACGCGACCGCTGTCGCGCATCGAGTGGAAGCCGGTGCAAGAGGACACGTCTCAGCTCGCCGAGATCGATCGACTGATTGACGAGGCCGACAAGAAGGCCAAGCTGCAGCCGGATCCCCACGCGCCGCCCGCCGCCGACCCATCGGCGCCACCCGCCTCGTCGAGCAAGGACCCGTCGTGATTCGTCTACAGCGGTACTTGGCGCAGGCGGGCGTCGCGTCGCGCCGCGCCGCCGAGGAGCTCATCGTCGCGGGCCGCGTCTCGGTCAACGGCAAGGTGCAAAAAGAGCTCGGGAGCAAGGTCGACCCTGACGTCGACAAGGTCACCGTCGACGGCAAGCCGGTGGCCGTGGAGCCGACGATCTATGTCGCGCTCAACAAGCCCGCCGGCTACGTGACCACGGCCAGCGATCCCGAGGGCCGCGAGACGGTGATGCAGTTCGTCGCCGACGTCGGTCGGCGCCTGTATCCAGTCGGGCGCCTCGACTACAACTCCGAGGGGCTGCTGCTCTTCACCAATGATGGCGACCTCGCCCACGCGCTGATGCACCCGAGCCATGGCGTGCAGAAGGGCTACCACATCAAGGTCAAGGGCCTGGTCGACAAGACCTTCGTGCAGGCGCTCCGCAAGGGCGTCACCCTCGACGACGGCACGCGGACCAGCCCGTGCAAGGCCGACATCATCGGCTCGACCGGCAAGCACACCTGGGTGCAGGTGATCCTGCACGAGGGCAAGAACCGTCAGCTCCGCCGCATGGCCGAGGCGCTCGGCTCGAGCGTGCTGCGCCTCATCCGCGTCGCCTACGGCCCGATCGAGCTCGGCGAGATGAAGGTCGGTACGCACCGCTTCCTGACGCCGGGCGAGGTCGAGGCGCTCCGCCGCTCGGCGGGTTTGTAGTCGCGGCGCGCGCCTTCTGCTAGGTTCCGCCCGAGGAGAACCTAGCCCATGCTGATCACGTCCCTGGTTGCGCTGGCGGTCGCCGCCGGCACGCCCGTCGTGCCCAAGCAGCACGTCACGGTCGAAGGCATCACCGAGTATCGCCTCCCCAACGGCCTGCGCGTCGTCCTCGTCCCGGACGACTCCAAGCCCAGCACGACGGTCAACCTGACCGTGTTCGTCGGTAGCCGCCACGAGGGCTACGGCGAAAAGGGCATGGCGCACCTGCTCGAGCACCTGCTCTTCAAAGAGACGAAGAAGTGGAAGGACATCAAGAAGCTCCTCACCGAGCTCGGCGGGATGGCCAACGGCACCACCGACTACGATCGGACCAACTACTTCGAGATGTTCCCGTCGAGCGAGGCGAACCTCAAGAAGGCGCTCGACATCGAGTCGGATCGCCTCGTCAACACGATCATCTCGCGCGAGAAGCTGGCGCCCGAGATGACCGTCGTGCGGAACGAGTTCGAGATGGGCGAGAGCCAGCCGCAGTCGTCGCTGATGGAGCACGTCATGTCGGCGGCGTTC
>CAZPEY010000152.1:5589-13076 GCA_964585665.1 uncultured Polyangiaceae bacterium
GGCGAGCGCAGCGTCGTGGTGCGCCGCTCGGGCGGCACGCCGATGCTGATGGCCGGCTACCACGTCCCCGGCGCGACGCATCCGGATCTGCCGGCGGTGGTGCTGCTGTCGCGCGTCCTCGGTCAGATGCCGTCCGGGCGCCTCGCCAAGGAGCTCGTCGACACCAAGCGCGCCGCCAAGAGCGAGTGCATGGTCGCGCAGCAGAGGGAGCCGGGCTACCTGCTCTGCCTCGCCGAGCTGCGCCAGAGCGACTCGCCAGCGCAGGTGCGCGAGCCGCTCCTCGCCGCGATCGAGCAGCTCGCCAAGAAGCCGGTGACGAAGGAAGAGGTCGAGCGCGCCAAGGCCGAGACGCTCAAGATGTTCGAGATGCTGCTCAACTCGCCGGATCGCGTCGGCATCTTCCTGTCCGAGTACGCGGCGCTCGGTGACTGGCGGCTGTTCTTCGTGCTCCGGGATCGCCTCAAGGCGGTGACGGTCGACGACGTCAACCGCGTCGCGCAGAAGTACCTGGTCGCGTCCAACCGCACGTTCGGCGAGTACGTGCCGACGGAGAACCCGGTGCGCGCCGAGATCCCGCCGACGCCCGAGGTCGGCCCGCTCGTCGACAATTACAAAGGTAGCGAGGCGGTGGCGCAGGGCGAGGTGTTCGACGCGTCGCCCAAGAACATCGACGCGCGCATCAAGTACGCGACCTTGCCCAACGGCGCCAAGCTCGTGCTGCTGCCCAAGAAGACGCGCGGCGGCACCGTGCACCTGGCGCTGCGGCTGCGCTACGGCACCGAGCAGACGCTGCGCGGCCAGGACCTGGCCGTCGATCTGGCGGGACGCATGCTGATGCGCGGCACCAAGACCAAGACGCGCGAGCAGATCACCGACGCGCTCGACAAGCTCGCCGCGCAGGTGATGATGATGCCGGACGATCAGCAGCTCACCGTGATGATCGAAGTTCGCCGGCCGCAGCTCGCCGCGACGCTGGCGATCCTCGCCGACGTGCTCAAGAACCCGGCGTTCGACGCCAAGGAGTTCGAGCTGCTGCGCCGCGAGGTCGTCACGGAGCTCGAGCAGCAGAAGCAAGAGCCGATGGCGCTCGGGATGATGGAGACGCAGCGCATGCTCTCGCCCTGGGAGAAGGGCCACCCGCGCTACGTGCCGTCGATCGACGAGGCGCTCGCGGAGCTCAACGCCGCCAAGGTCGAGGCGGCGCGCGACTTCCACCAGCGCTTCTATGGCGCTCAGAACCTCATCGTCAGCGCCGTCGGCGACTTCGACGAGGCCGAGCTGCAAAAGGAGCTCGGCACCATGTTCGGGGCCTGGTCGAGCAAGGAGCCGTATGTCCGCATCCCCGAGAAGTTCACCGACAAGGGCAAGGGCGAGCGCACGGTCGCGACGCCCGACAAGCCCATGGCCTTCCTCGGGCTCGGCGAGCGCATCCAGATCAAGGACACCGATCCAGACTACCCGGCCCTCGTGATGGCCAACTACCTGCTCGGCGGCGGCTTCCTCAACGGCCGGGTGCCCAAGCGGCTGCGCGAGAAGGAGGGCCTGTCGTACGGCGCGGGGACGATGCTGCGCGGCTACGAGGTGACCGACAACGCGCTGTTCTTCGGCTACGCGATCTACAACCCGGCCAACCTCGAGAAGGTGCAAAAGGGCTTCTTCGAGGAGATCGAGAAGGCGGTCGCCGGCGGCTTCACCGAGGAGGAGCTCAAGCTCGGCAAGCAGGGCCTCTCGCAGCAGCGCAAGGAGCTGCGCTCGCGCGACGAGATGCTGGCGATGGTGCTGGCCGGCTACCAGGAGACGGGGCGGCGCTTCACCTTCGATCAGTCCACCGACGAGAAGCTGGAGGGGCTGACGCTGCCGGCGCTCAACGCGGCGATCAAGAAGTACCTGGATCCCAAGCGCCTCGCGACCCTCAAGGTCGGCGACTTCAAGAAGAAGTAGCGCGTCGCTGCCGACGCAGCCGCAGCGCGAGCTCGATGCCGAGGCCGACTGCCAGCCCGCCCGGCACCCACCCACCCATCCCCGGATAGATGAACAGCCCCTCGGTCGGCAGCTCGATGCTGTCGAAGAGGCCGAGCCGCAGCACGCCCGCCAGCGGGACGAACACCGCCGTGGCGACGAGCTGCGGGCCCAAGAGCGGGCCCAGCGCCGACGCTGGCCAGCGCCAGAGCCACAGGCGTGTCGCCGCCAGCGTCACCGCGCCGTAGGAGCAGCCAAACAGCCAGAGCGCCTCGCTTGCCCAGCGCCACGGGTGCTTTGCGACGAGCAGCGTCGGGACCGCGATCGCCGCGGCCAGCGCGACGAGCGCGAGCGGGCGCCACCACGCTGGGTCGACCGACGGCTTCAGGCGCCGCCACAGCCAGACCACCAGCGCCTGCGGCAAGGTGGCCAGCACGATGACCAGCGGCCACACCAAGAGCACCGCCTCGCCCGTCTGCTGTCGGGTCGGGCCGCACTCTTCGGAGGCGGCAACCATCGCGACCAGGAGCAGGCTGCCGAGGCGACCCATGTACCCTCACCAGTAGCGCGTCGGCCAGGATCCTGCAAATGTAGAGGGGGGAGGGTCGGCATGCGCGCTACGGACACGATGACCCGCGAGGTGACGGTGGTGGTGCCCGAGTTCCCGCTCCGGGCGGCCTGGAACCTCATGCGGCGTGATCGGATCCGCCATCTCCCGATCGCTAGAGACGGGATCTTGCTCGGCATGTTGTCCGATCGCGACGTGCTGCTGCGCGCCACGCGGCGGGAAGACGGCAGCATCGACGTGCCCGAAGAGCCGGTCGGCCTGGCGATGCACGAGTCGCCGGTCACCTGCGAAGAAGATGCGTCGCTGGCGCAGATCGTGCGCGCGATGACCGAGCACAAGATCGACGCCATCGCGGTCGTGGCCGACGACAACCGCCTGGTGGGCCTGGTCACCTCGACCGATCTGCTGCTGCTCCTCCTCGACGGCGTGCCCCCGACCCGCCTGCCGTTCGACTTCTCGCTCAACGCGATCTGAAGCGGGGCGCGCTGGGGGGTTGCGGCCGACCCTCCGTCGGGGCTACCGTCTCCGCTCCATGGAGCTTCGAACCTTCTCCTACATCGATATCCTGCAACCGCAGCTCACCGGCTTTCTCCAGACCGTCGCCGCCGGCTTCATGCCGCTCGAGCAGCAGGCGGCGCTGTTCGTCGAGATCGCCCCGGGCATCGCGATCAACAACATCACCGACGTGGCGCTCAAGGAAACGCGGGTCATCCCAGGGATGCAGATCGTCGAGCGCGCCTTCGGCATGCTCGAGGTGCACGCCTTCGATCAGGGCCAGGTTCGCCTCGCGGGCGAGGTGATGCTCAAGCGCCTCGGCCTCAAGGAGTCCGATCGCATGAAGCCCAAGATCGTCTCGGAGCAGACGATCACCGGGATCGACGGCCACCACGCGATGCTCATCAACCGCATGCGCCACGGCGACATGATCGGCCAGTCGCAGACGCTCTACACCCTCGAGGTGCAGCCGGCGGGCTACGCGGCGATCGCGGCCAACGAGGCGGAGAAGGCGGCGCCCATCCACCTGCTCGAGGTGATCACCTTCGGGGCCGTCGGACGGCTCTGGCTGGGCGGCGGCGAGGCGGAGATCGAGGAGGCGGCCAAGGCGGCGCGCAAGGCGCTGCAGGCCATCGACGGACGCGCCTCGTGAGAGCGCCGTTTCAGCCCGGCGGCGCGAGCGAGATCGACGTCAAGATCGCCGAGCGGCTGCTGACCGTCGCCCTGTCGGCGGGCGGCGACTACGCCGACCTGTTCTTCGAGTGGCGCTCGGGCGCCGACTTCTCGTACGAGGAGGAGAAGGTCAAGTCGGTCGGCCGCGGCGTCGTACTGGGCCTCGGCGTCCGGGTGTTGAAGGGCGACGCGACCGGCTACGCGTACTGCGAAGAGCTGACGATGGAGGCGATGGAGAGCGCGGCGCGCACCGCGGCCCAGATCGCCTCGTCGGGGCAGGTCGTCCCGCCGCAGAGCATCGCCGCGGTCGTCAACCTGCCGGCGTTCTATCCGGTCGCGGTGCCGACGCTCGATGTGGCGCCGCAGCAGAAGCTGGAGCTGCTGCGCCGCGCCGACCGCACGGCGCGCGCCGCCGACCCGCTGGTCGTCAAGGTCTCCGCGTCGCTCGCCGAGGAGCTCAAGGAGATCTTGATCGTCACCTCCGACGGCAAGATCCTCCGTGACACCCAGCCGCTGATGCGCTTCGGCGTCTCGGCGATCGTCGAGCGCGCTGGCAAGCGCCAGGCCGGCTCGTCGGGCGGCGGCGGTCGCCTCGGCATGGAGTACTTCGACGGCAAGACCCCCGAGTGGCACGCCAAGGAGGCGGTGCGCGTCGCCCTCGCCATGCTCGACGCCGTCGACGCGCCGGCGGGACAGTTCCCGGTGGTGCTCGGCCCCGGCGACTCGGGGATCCTGCTGCACGAGGCGGTGGGCCACGGCCTCGAGGCCGACTTCAATCGCAAGGAGACCTCGAACTACTCGGGGCGCATCGGCCAGAAGGTCGCCAGCGAGCTGTGCACGGTGGTCGACGACGCGACGCTGCCGAGCACGCGCGGCGCCATCGACATCGATGACGAGGGCGCGATCGGACAGCGCAACGTGCTCATCGACAACGGCATCCTCGTCGGCTACCTCCACGACCGCATCTCGGCCAAGCACTACGGCATCTCGCCGACGGGCAACGGGCGCCGCCAGTCGTTCCGCCACTCGGTCCTGCCGCGCATGACCAACACGCTCCTGCTCGGCGGCAAGGACGACCCCGAGGAGATCATCCGCTCGACCAAGTACGGCGTCTACGCCAAGCGGTTCTCGGGCGGACAGGTCAACATCTCGAACGGCGACTTCGTCTTCTCGCTGACCGAGAGCTACCTCATCGAGGACGGCAAGCTCACCGCGCCGCTGCGCGGCGTCAACCTCATCGGCAACGGGCCCGAGGTGCTCAACGAGGTCGATCGCGTCGGCTCGGACTTCCAGCTCTCCGACGGGATGTGGACCTGCGGCAAGGACGGGCAGTCGGTGCCGGTCGGTGTCGGCACGCCCACGGTGCGCATCGCCAGCATCACGGTCGGCGGGACCAAGGCGTAGGCAGGCCAGAGAGCCAAAGCAGCTCAGGTAGAGGACCCATGTACACAGTCAAGGATCTTGTCGATCTCGCCGAGCAGACCTGCGCCCTGGCCAAGCAGTTCGGGGCCGACGAGGCCGAGGCCCAGCTCGCCGCCGGCGCCGAGCTCGCGGTCAAGGTGCGCCTCGGGGAGATCGAGCATCTGCACGAAGCGGCGAGCAAGGCGCTCGGCCTGCGGATTCTGAAAGGCAAGCGCGCGGCGCTCACCTATACGTCGGAGCTGCACCGGGACGCTCTCGAGCGCTTCGTGCGTGAGTCGGTGGCGCTCGCCGATCTGGCGGAGCCCGACGAGCTCAACTTCCTGCCCGACAAGGACGAGCTGGCGCGCGAGCTGCCCGATCTCGATCTGTGGGACGACGAGACGCTCGGCATCACCGCGGCGCACGCGATCGACCAATGCCGGCGCGCCGAGGCGGCGGCCCGCGGCTTCTCGGACAAGGTGACCAACAGCGACGGCGCGAGCTTCTCCCGCACCGTCGGCGCTGGCGCGTTCGCCAACACGCAGGGCTTCTCCGGCGGCGTGCGCGGCACCTATCAGTCCCTCGTCGTCGAGCCGATCTGCGATGACGCGGGGGGCAAGAAGCGCAACGGCTTTCACTGGACGGGGGCGCGCTTTCGCAGCGCGCTCGAAGATCCAGAAGCCGTCGGGCGCGAGGCGGCGCGGCGCACTGTCGCCAAGCTCGGCGCAGAAAAAATCGAGACCGGCAAGCTGCCGGTGGTCTTCGATCCCGACGCGGCGCGCGCCCTGTTGCGCACGCTCGTCGGGGTGATCTCCGGCGGGTCGATCTATCGCAAGTCGAGCTACCTCGTCGATCGCGAGGGCACCGTCATCGCCTCGCCGCTCGTGCACATCGCCGACGATCCGCTGATCAAGCGCGGCCCCGGCTCCCGCCCGTTCGACGGCGAGGGGCTGCCGTCGCGCACCAACGTGATCGTCGAGGGCGGCGTGCTCAAGACCTACCTCCTCGACTGCTACTCGGCGCGCAAGCTCGGTCGGCGCTCGAACGGCTGCGCCGGCCGCGGCGTCGGCGGCGGGCCGCACGTCACGACCTCGAACTTCATCCTGCAGAAGGGGGCGAGCACCCCGGCCGAGGTGCGCAACGTGCCGCGCGGCCTCTATGTCACCGACATGATGGGCTTCGGCTTCAACTCGGTGACCGGCGACTTCTCGCGCGGCGCCGCCGGCTTCCTGATCGAGAACGGCGAGCTGACCCGGCCGGTCGGCGAGATCACGATCTCGGCCAACTTCGATGACTTGCTCAAGAACATCGACGCGGTCGGCGACGACCTCGATCTGCGGACCTCGACGGCGTGTCCGACGCTGCGCGTCCGCGAGATGATGATCGCCGGCAAGTAGGCCGGCGATCCGATCGACCAACAAGATCCAATTTCCGTTTCGTGCGTTGACCGTGGGAGGGGAGCTCAATGAGTCGCAAAGCCATCCTTTTGTTCGCTGCAGCCTTCGTCGTTTCCTGTGCCGAGATGGAGCCCAACTCCGGGCCCACCACCAAGAACCCACAGACCCCTCCGACCCCCGTCGCTGACAAGAGCACCGAGGGCCTGCCTGGCAAGAAGGCCGAGGTCGGTCCGGTCAAGGCGGAGCAGGCGCCCGCGGCGACCCCGCGGGTCGCCGACGGCAAGGAGGCGGACGTCGCCAAGACGAAGATCAGCGACTACTTCGCTGGCCACGTGGGGCGTCGCATCTACGTCCAGATCGATAAGCCCATCTATAAGCCGGGCGAGACGATCTGGTTCAAGGTCTGGGACCTGAAGGCGCGCTCGCTCGACGGCGATCACCCGAGCCAGGGGATGATGGCCGAGCTGGTCAGCCCGCGTGGCTCGGTCGCGCAGCGGCTGCGGGTGCGGGAGGAGAAGGGCATCGCGACGGCGGCCTTCGACGTGCAGGCGGGGATGCAGGGAGGCGAGTACACCCTGCGCATCCGCACCTTCGACGGACAGACCGGCGAGCGGCCGGTGATCATCTCGACGTACGAGCCGCCGCGCATCAAGTTCAAGCTCGAGTTCATCCGCAAGGCGTACGGCGCCGGCGACGAGGTGCAGGCGACGATCGAGGTCAAGCGGCCCACCGGCGAGCCGATGAAGGCCCAGGAGCTCACCGGCATGGTGCGCCTCGATGGCCAGGATCTGCCGGCGGTCAAGCTGCGCACCGACGACAAGGGCGCGGGCATCGTCAAGTTCACGCTGCCCCCGCAGATCAACGTCGGCGATGGTCTACTCACCGTGCTCGCCGAGGACGGGGGCCTGACCGAGTCGATCTCGAAGCGCGTGCCGATCATCGTCAACAAGCTCCAGTTCTCGGCGTTCCCCGAGGGCGGACAGATGATCGAGGGG
>CAZPEY010000153.1:0-7763 GCA_964585665.1 uncultured Polyangiaceae bacterium
GGCGCCGGCAGCGCTTCGAGGTAGTCGAGCTGGTTGCGGGAGAACAGCGCGCCGTTCGACCAGTTGAGGATCGCTTCGCTGCCGGCCGCCGCTCGATCGATCTTGCCGACCCGCGCACTCAGATAGAAGGCGGCGCCAGTACCAGCCTTGTTCCCCTGCACGACCTCGATGGACCAGGCCTGGTCGCCATCGACCATCGCGCCGCGCGCGCGACCGTTTTGCGCGATCTGCGCCGACATCGCGTCGAGCCACTCGTCGAAGCCGGGGGGCGGATCCGTCTTGGCGGACAGCAGTCGTCGCATGTGGGCACGCGGCACGACGGGGTGGCCCTTGGCGCTGATCCTGAGGATCACCACCTTGCGAGTCGCGCCGGGCTCGTGCAGCGAGAGGAGCCGACGGCGATCGCGTTCGCAGGGGAGACTGGTCATCTGCTTCTCCGGCAGCGTGAACATGTATTGCGCATGCTCGGCGAGCACCTTGGGCGCGACCGAAGGACAGATTGCCTGCAGGCTGGCCACAGCGGTGTCGCGCGCGACCTCGACGATCGCCAGGTCGTTGCCCACCGGCACGTCGACGCAGCTCTCTCCGACGGGAGTCGCGTCAGGCGGACAGCTCGACGGGACGCCAATGCAGGCCTGTCGACCCTTGTGAAACACCTGGCCAGGCCAGCAGCAGGCGTGGACGCCGGCCGCGCGCACCTTGCCCGCTTCGCACTCCTTCTCCTCGCAGCTCTGCTTGGCCGCGTCGGCGGCGAAGCCCTCGGGGCAGCTCGTCGGCAGGCCGATGCACTTGCCGCCGGCGAAGGCCTGCCCTTCCCAGCAGCACTGCCCCGCGGTGTCCTCGGTGATGCGCTTTCCCGCCGGGCACGCTGCCGCGGCCACAGCCGCAGACTTGCCGGTGGCTGCGACCGGAGCCGCGGTCGCAGCGGGTGGTGCAGCCGGGGCGGCCGCCGAGACCGCGGTCATGCCGGGCGTGAGCTTGAGGCTGGCCGGGCGCGCCGCGGTGACCTGGGCCACCGCTTCGGCCTTGCCGCCGGTGGGCCAGCTCGCGTCGACGCGATGGGCGCCAGGACGAACCTGCAAGATCGCGATGCTCGATCCGACCGACTTGCCGTCGACCCGAATCTCGCCGCCCGGCGGATCGGTGACCACGGTCAGCTCGACGAGCTTGGGCCCAGCGAGGGCCGCGCCGCCGAGCGCGAGCACCGCCGCGACGACGGCCAGCAGGCAACGATGCGGACGCAGCATGCGAAACGATACCATGCGGCGCACGGCGTCCACTATGATGTCGCGCATGTCGCGCCTCGGCCTGTGCCTCGCGCTGCTCTCCTCGTTCGTGCTGCTGCGCGCCGCCGAGGCCCAGCCCGTCGCGCCGGCGGCGCCGATCGTCGAGCGCGCTCGCGGTCTGTTGCTGCGGCTGACGTTCGAGGGGCCGCAGCTCGTCGATCCGCGCTCGTGCGATGCGACCTTCCAGCGCCTCTCGGTCGAGCGTCTCGACAAGGCGCCGCTCGCGCTGACGCTGCACCTCGCCACCACCACCGCGACCCTGCGCGCCACCCGCCTCGGCGAGCGCCTCGTCGAGACGCCGCTTACGGCCGCGACCTTCGACGAGCTGTGCGAGCGCGCCGTGCTCACCGTCGCCGCTGCGCTCGAGAAGCAGATCAAGGCGCGCCCGGGCCAGCCGTTGACCCCGCGGCTGTCGGCGGCCGAGTGCACGCCGCGCTGCGAGCAGGAGGCCGGCGTCGCGCACTGCCGCACCGGACGCGAACGCTGCACCCAACGCGCGCAGCGCAGCGCCGATCCGACGCTCGCCCTGCCGATCTGCGCCCGCCTCGAGCAGCGCTGTGTCGCAAGCAGTGGTGCGCAAGACGCGCAGCTCGCGGCGTGCGTCGAGGCGTGCACGCTCGGCGCGTCGTCCTGGTCGGCACCGCCCGCGCAGGATCGTCGATGAGCCGCCGCCGGATCGGACGCGGTGCAGCGCTCGCCGCGCTCCTGCTCGCAGCCAGCGTGGCGCGCGCCGAGGACGTCTGCGGCCTCTCTCCCACCCTGTCGATCTCCGCCGAGACGCGCGTCGAAAAGGACTTCCTGCCGATCGAGCGCGTCGAGTGGACCGGCCGCTACCAGGAGTGGTCGCCGTGGTCGTTCAAGCTCGACTGGGCGCGCCGCACCGCGCGCATCACGTTCCGCTACGGCGGTCAGGACACGATCCAGGATCATCGCCTGGTGCTCGTCGACCACGCGACGCACGAGGCGGTCTACGAGCTGCTGCGCTGCGAAGGCAGTCCGCAAAATGGCCCGGTGCGCCTCATCGCCAGCAACGTCCTCGTCGACGGCCAAGATCGCGCCGAGGCGATGCGCAAGGAGCGCTTCCGCGACCGCACCTTCGAGCCGAGCATCTATCTGCACTTTCACGAAGGGAAGCTCGACAAGATCTGGGGCTTCGGCGCCTACGCCAAGATGCAGCTCCCGACCGGCGGCACCGACGACGTCGACGTCTGGATGGGACTGCAGAACCGGCAGACGCCGCTCAACGCGTCGAGCAATCGCTTCCGCATCCAGGTGCGCAACGCGATCACCGAGACGCCCGAGCAGCGGCGCGACCGCGAGGCGCGCGAGAAGGTCGAGAACGAGCAGCGCGCCAAGGCGCAAGCGGAGCGCGACGCAGAGGCCCGCAAGCGCGCCGAGATCGAGCGGCGCGCCGAGGCCGAGCGGCGCGCTGCGGCCGAGCGCAAGCGCGGCGAAGCCGAAGCGGCGCGGCAGGGCTTCGCGGCGCGCTTCGAAGCAGAGGCGGAGCGTGACTTCGAGCCGCCTCCCGCCTCGGTGGCTCCCTGCTCCGCCCTCGCCAAGCTCGCCAATCCGTCGCGCTGCGAGCGACTGGCGAAGGCGCGCCAGACTCCAGGCGGCGGCGTGCGCACGAGCGCCGCGACGACGGAGCGCAGCGCGAGCTGCCCCGGCGACCTGGAGCTCGTCACGTTCTCCTGCCGCATGAACCTGCCCGCCGATCACGGCGTGTGCCGAGCCAACTACACCTCCGGCGAGGGCTCGGCCTGCCTCGGCTCGCAGTCCTGCTGCCTCTCACCGCGCAGCCGCTTCCGCGTGATGAAGCTCTCGAAGGCGAGCTGTCCGATCCGGCAGTGCGACTTCGTCACCGCCGGCACCTCGGAGGAGGAGGCGGAGCTCTTCTGCCCGTCCATCGATCCGACGCACCAGTGCACGCTCGGCGCCGACAAGTATCCGTCGCTGGCCCACTGCAAGTCGCAGCCGGCGCAGGTGGTCGCCCCGCCGCAGCTCGGCAGCACCGTGTGGAGCGGCAACGCCTGTCGCGCCTTCCGCGCCGCGCTCGACGCCGAGGCAGCGCAGAGCGGCCCGATCCACGATCAGGAGCGCGCGCGCCGCATGACCGAGCAGGCGGACGGCCGCGACCTCACCTGCCCGCACGCCTGCACGCACGCCAACCTCTTCGACGAGCGACGCGCCCAGATCGCCGGGCTCGTCGCGGCGCTGAAGGCGAACCTGCCGTCGGTGCGCAGGAAGAGGCCGCGCTGCGTGGAGCCGTTGACAACGGCCGTCTCGGCGGGCCTCGGCGTCGTCGATCACCTCGCCGAGCGCGTCGTTGGGCCCATCCGCGCCTACCGCCCTCCCGAGGACGATTTTTATGGGCCGTACTGGGACTGGGGCGGCCCGGCGACGAACTATGCGGCCTACGGCCTCGCCGACTTCGAGGCGATCTGCAACGCGCTCGATGCGTATCACGCCTGCATGCAATGATCCGCGCCAAGCAACTTGCCCTGGAATACTTGGAGATGTCGCTTACGAAGGCTCCCTGCTAGGGTGCTCCCCCTCATCATCAGCAACGGGGAGTGACCATGATTCGGATTTGTGCGTGGCGACGAACGTTGGCAGCGAGTGCATGTCTGCCGATCCTTCTCCTCGTCGCGGTTGGGTGCAACGAGCGCACCGCCGGTACCGGCCCGGACCTCACGCAGGGGACTGCCGTCGATCTGCTGACGCGCGATGTGGCGACGCCCCAGGACCTCGGCGGTGCGGCGCCGGATCTCGCCACTACCGACGATCTGATCGCGCCTGCCGACGATCTGCTGACTGCGTCGAGCGACCTGCTGGCCATGAACGATCTACTCCCGGCGGACGATCTCCTCGTCACCAATGACCTCCTCGCGTTCGATCTCGCCCCCGAGCCGCAGCTCGTGATCTGCCACATCCCGATGAACGATCCGCTCCATCCGACGCTCGTGAGCATCGACGCCAGCGCCGCCGCGGTGCACTTCGATCACGGCGATCCGATGGGACTCGCCACCGCGACGACCTTCGTCGACGCCGCCGCCGCTCCGGGCGGGCTCGGGACCGAGGCGCAGCCGCTCCAGCGCATCACCGACGCGCTGGTGCTACAGCGCTGCCGCTATCGCGCCACCGGCGAGCGCGGCCGTCTCGAGCTTGCACCAGGCGTCTTCAACCTGAGCTACGACGCCGCCACGCTCGCCGACAATCCGACCTACGAGACGGGCCCCATCGTCATCGACTTCCCGGTGACGGTCCACGGCGCCACCACCATCCCGACCGACGGCGGCAGCCGCCCCGTCGCGGGCTACGACGGCTACTCGGCGAGCAACGCCACCTACGTCGTCGCGGCGACGCCTCTGGCGGCGCAGGACGCGCAGTCGCTCCTGCTCATCGCAGACACCGCCAACGTCGCCGTCGAGGGGCTCATCCTGCGCTCCGGGAGCTGCCACGTCTCCTCCCTTTGTCCAACCGGATCGACGGTGAGCACCTGGGGCGGCGCAGGCATCCTGGTGATCCGCTCGACCGCCGTCGAGCTGACCGGCAACGTCGCTGAGCCAGGCTTCTTCGCCGCCTTCGAGACCTGGGGCTCGACGGCGACATTGCGCAACAACTACGCGTCCGACACCGAGATCTGCGTCAGCTGCATCAGTGGCCCAGGGCGCGTCGATGTGCTCGGCAACCGCTTCGACAACGGGCTGGGCGGCGTCTTCGTCGGTCCGACGCTCGCCAATACGCCGTTCTCTCTCGGCACCCAGGCCGCGGCCTTCCCGATCGCGCAGTTCACTCCGCAGGCCGACCTCGCGCTCGACGTGACCATCGATGACAACATCCTGAGCGGACACACCCGCAACGGGAACGCCTTCGGGGTGCGCATCGTTGCCTACGGCCGCGACACCGCCTCCAAGGTGACCCGCCAGATCGTTACTGCGCATGTCCGCAACAATCGAGTCGAGAACGACAACGGCAGTGCCGGCGCTTCCCAAGGCGTGCTGATCGACGCGGGCTTCTCGGATCGCCTGGCGTCGGTGCTGCTGACCGCAACCATGTTCATCGACCTCCTGGGCAACACGCTGCACACGACCGACAAGCCGATCGCGGTGATGACGATGCGCGCCCAGACCCTGCTCGGCGGCGCGGCGAGCCAGTGGAAGCAGTATGGACCGCTCGAGACCGCGACGATCGTCGTCGACTCCGACGCGGTCTATCCCGACGACTTCCGCGTCGATCACCTCGCCGCCGACCCGCTCGCCGACAAGACCACCGCCGGCGGGAGCTGCACGACCGACGCGGACTGCAGCACCGCGACCTACCGCAGCAAGGCGCTGCCCGGCCTCTGCAACGCGAGCAAGATCTGTCAGTGCCTGCCCGGCCTCGTCGACACCACCGGCACCTGCACCGATCCGCGGCCGACCAGCAACGTCATCGTCATCAACAGCAAGCTGATCGCGCCCGGCACCGCGATCCCCTGATTCGACGCGGGAGCCACGGCCCCCGTGCGAGGGTTCGGCATGAAGACGTCCTTGAGGGTGGTTGTCGTCGCGCAGCTGCTGCCATCGAGGGACTTCCACGAGTCCCGAGAGCGCACGCCGTGACCAAGGCCAACAAACACAGCGCGGCGGGCAACAGCGCCCCCCAGGCGGACGACTCTGCCGCGCGCAAGATCGACGCGCGGATCGTCGGGCTCGGCGATTGGCGCGGGGAGCTGCTGGCGCGCCTGCGCGCGCTCATCCAGCAGGCCGACCCCGCGGTCGTCGAGGAGTGGAAGTGGAGCGTGCCGGTCTGGTCGCACGACGGAATCCTGTGCACCGGCGAGACGTACAAGAAGGTCGTCAAGCTGACGTTCGCCAAGGGCGCGTCGCTGCCCGATCCGAAGGGTCTCTTCAACGCCAGCCTCGGCGGCAAGACGCGGCGGGCGATCGACCTTGTCGAGGGCGCCGCGCTCGACGAGGCCGCCTTTAAGGCCCTCGTCCGCGCCGCGGTCGCGCTCAATCGGGCTCGCTGAAATCTTATCGCCGCTCTTGTCCGGTGCCGAGCTCTCGTCGCGAAGGTGACGACCCCGTCACCCCCGCTCGCTGTCGAGGACCCGCATCTGGTGGGCGTCGTACCGCGTCCCCGCCACCGCGTCGGGCGTGATCGCGCTCTCGATGCGCGCCAGATCGTCGGCCGACAGCGCGACCTCGAGCGCCGCGAGTGCCTGTGCGAGCTGTGTGCGGGTGCGCGAGCCGACGACGGGCACCAGACGATCGCCCTTGGCGAGGACCCACGCCACCGCGAGCGTCGCCGGTGCGACCCCTCGCTCGGCGGCGAGCGCGCCGAGGACCTCGAGGATCGGCTGGTTCCGCTCGAGGTTCCCGCCTGCGAAGCGCGGCAGGTACGCGCGAAAGTCCCCCTTGCCCGTCGGCTTCGAGCCGGAGAGCAGCCCGCGAGACAGGACGCCGTAGGCGGTCACGCCGATGCCGAGCTCGGCGAGCACCGGGAAGATCTTGGCCTCGGGACCCCGGCTGATGAGCGAGTACTCGATCTGCAGATCGACGATGGGGTGTACCGCGTGGGCGCGGCGAATCGTCTCGACGCCGACCTCGGAGAGGCCGAGGTAGCGTACGTACCCGGCCTTGACGAGCTCGGCCATGGCGCCAATCGTGTCCTCGATCGGAACGTTCGGGTCGAGGCGCCCGGGTCGGTAGATGTCGATGTGATCGACGCCGAGTCGGGTCAGGCTGTAGGCGAGGAAGTTCTTCACCGCGGCGGGGCGCGCATCCATCCCGAGCCACCCGCCCTCGGGCGTGCGCAGCGCCCCGAACTTCACCGACACGAGCGCCTGATCGCGCCGCCCCTTGAGCGCCCGCCCCAAGAGCAGTTCGTTGTGACCGGCGCCATAATAGTCACCGGTGTCGAAGAGCGTGATGCCTCGCTCGAGCGCCGCGTGCAAGGTGGCGAGGCTCTCCTCCTCGCTCGCCGCGCCGTACATGCCGGACATGCCCATGCAGCCGAGCGCGAGCGGAAAGACCGAGGGGCCGTGTGCACCGAGCGTCCGCGCTCCTGGAGGTGGCGTGATCGTCATGGCCTCAGACTACGCTGCATGGTTTCTCTTGGGAAGTAGGCACCCAACTGCGCTATACTCACCACAAGGAAACCATGCAATCACCACCCAGGACCGCGGCGGCGGCGACGACGAAGAAGGAGGCGCTGGTGCGCGAGATGCTCGGACGCGTCGGCGACAAGTGGACCCTCGTCGTGATCGAGGAGCTGAGCACAGGCGGCGAGCTGCGCTTCACCCAGCTCCGCGATCGCATCGGCGGCCTGAGCCAGAAGATGCTGACCCAGACGCTGCGCCAGCTCGAGCGAGACGGGCTCGTCACGCGTCGCGTCCACCCGGTCGTGCCGCCGCGCGTCGACTATCGACTGACCAAGCTCGGCGAGGCGCTCGGCGAGGCGACCTGCGGCATCTGGACCTGGGTCGAGAAG
>CAZPEY010000153.1:7863-12778 GCA_964585665.1 uncultured Polyangiaceae bacterium
CCGCGCGAACCGTACATCCGGATCACCCAATCGCAGCGCGACGCCGATGACGACGCGTGGTGGGTCGCGCTGCGGCGCGGTAGCCCGGTCGTCATCTCGCACACCGTGACCAACCACGACACCGATCGGCAGCGCACCAAGAACCTCGATCGGCCCCCCTACAAGAGCGTCGCCGACGAGCTCGACGGGGAAGTCTCGAGCAAGCTGACGGTCACCAAGCTCGACGAGGACGCGTGGCGGCAAGTGATCGCCAGGTGTCAGGCGCTGCCCGCCTGCCAGCCGCTGGCGCCCTGACTACGCATAGAGATCGAACTCCTCGCCGTCGGGCTCATAGCGCGCCTTCTTCTCGAAGACGAGGCCGAGCTTCTCGAGCACGCGCACGGAGGCCAGGTTGGCGGGATGCACGACGCCGACGATCCGCGACAGACCGAGCACCTCGCGCCCGTGTTTCAGCACGACGCGCGCCGACTCCGTGGCGTAGCCCTTGCCCCAGCTCGCTTCGAGGAAGCGATAGCCGATATCGACCTCGCCCAGCTTGGCGTCGTTCTTGAGCCCGCAGAACCCGATGAGGTTGCCGGTCGCCTTCTCGACGCAGGCGAGGCGCCCGTACCCGTGCACCGCGTAGTCGCGCAGCGGCGCATCGATCATCAACTGCCGCGCCTCCTCGCGCGAACCGAGGAGCCGACCACCGACGTATCGGACGAGCGCAGGCGACGCGCCGAGGAGATAGTACTCTTCTAGATCGTCGAGCGTGAACGGACGGAGGATCAGGCGAGGCGTCTCGAGCATCACGTCCAGCGTAAACGAAGAGGTCTCTTTACGCCGCCCGCGAAGTCTTGCTACGAGCGCCGTCATGCCGCTGCGCGTCCACAACACGCTGTCCCGCCAGAAGGAGCCGTTCCTCCCCGCCCACCCGAAGGTCGTGCGCATCTACACCTGCGGCCTCACCACCTACGCGCCCATGCACGCGGGCCACGCGCGCACCTACTGCTTCTGGGACTCGTTTCGCCGGTACCTCGAGTACCGCGGCTATCACGTCCTCAGCGTCATCAACTACACCGACATCGACGATCGCATCATGGCCAAGGCCGACGCAGAGCGCGGCTGCGTCGACGTCGCCGAGTCGGTGATCGCGCGCTTTCGCAGCGACTGCCGCGCGCTCCACATCAAGGACTACTCGGCGTACACGCGGGCGACCGACTTCGTCGACGAGCAGGTGGACCTGGTGGCGCGCCTCGTCGACAAGGGGCACGCCTACGTCGCCGGCGGCGAGGTCTTCTACGAGGTCTCGACCTTCCCGGCGTATGGTGCGCTCTCGGGCCGCCGCGTCGACGAGCAGCGGGTCGGCGCCAGCGAGCGCGTCGAGGAGGACTTCGCGCGCAAGCGGCACCCCGCCGACTTCACGCTGTGGAAGCCGTCCGACGCCAGCCAGCCGGCGTGGCCGACCGGGCGCGCCGCGTGGCCGAGCGGCCGCCCTGGCTGGCACATCGAGTGCTCAGCGATGAGCGCGACTCTCCTCGGCGATCACTTCGACGTGCACGGCGGTGCCATCGACAACCTGTTCCCGCACCACGAGAACGAGGTCGCGCAGAGCGAGCCGCTCTTCGGCGCGCCGTGGGTGCGGTACTGGCTGCACCCCGAGCACCTCGACCTGCGCGGCGAGAAGATGAGCAAGAGCCTCGGCAACGTCATTGGCGTGCCGGAGCTGTGCGAGCGCCGCGGCTACGACGCCGTGCGCTGGCTCTTCGCGACTCACCACTATCGCTCGAAGCTCCCCTTCAGCTGGGAGCTGATGGACGCAGCGATCGCGGGGTACGATCGGATCAAGCGGCTCGTGGACGTCCTGGCGGACAAGCTGCTGGCAATGTCTTCCTCGGAGACATCGAGCACGGCCGGCTCCTACGCGAGCCAGCGGCCTCTGGAGGAGCGTGTGCCCCGGCTGCGCCACCTCTACGTCAGCGGCGCATTCGCCGACGACAGCGCGCGCTTCCTCGAGCGCTTCGTCGCCGCGATGGACGACGACCTCAATACGCCCGTCGCTGTCGCCGCGATCTACGAGTACGTCAACGCGCTGCACGCGGGGGACATCGAGGCGAGCAGCGATCGCTCGTCCGTGCTGGCCGCCTACCGGTGCCTGACCGCCCACCTGGCGGTGCTGGGCCTCGAGCTGGCGCTGCCGGAGCTCGACCCCGAGCAGTGTGCCGACTACGCGAGCCAACCTCCGCCACGCAGCGCATCGGGTCGCGGCGGCGACGCTGCGATCGATCGGTTGCTCGCGCTGCGCAACGGCGCACGCAAGCAGAGGGACTTCGCCAAGGCCGACTCCATCCGCAAGTTGCTCGCCGAGGCCGGCATCGAGATCGAGGACAGCGCGGACGGCTCGCGCTGGCTCGCGAAGTAGCGACGCTCCCGGCTAGCGCCGGCGACGCGCCGCGAACAGGCCAAGCAGCGCGATCACCGCGGCCCCGCCCGCGGTTCCACCAGCCATGTTGCAGCCTTCGTCCTTGGGCGGCGTGGCCGTGCCGAGGTCAGCGACGGCGGCGGGCTTGGCCATGTCGCCCGGCGGCGGGCCGACGTCGGCGAGCGCCAGCGAGGAGAGGGACAGCACGAACCCGAGAGCGAGCGCAGCGCGGAGCTTCATCGATCATCCTCCAGTGGATCGCTACTCTAGCGGGGAGCGACAGGGCTTGGCTACTGCGAGGCGCGGCCAGCTCCGCAGCTTGACCCTGTCAGACCGCCATGAAACCCTGCGACGATGAGCGTTACCCGACTGGCATGGCTGGGCGCATCCGTGGTTCTCCTCGTAGGCTGTAAGGACGCCTCAACGGGTGTCGACGGTGCGATGCAAGGCGACGGTGCGATGCAAGGCGACGGCCCGATGCAAGGCGACGGCGCGATGCAAGGCGACGGCGCGATGCAGGGCGACGGCGCGATGCAGGGCGACGGCGCTGGGCCGACCGACCTCGCGCCCGCCGCACCCGACCTCGTTCCCCCGGGGCCGGTGCTGGCGGTCACGCACGGCATGTCGCTGCCCCCCGGCCACCCTCGCCTCTGGTTCAATGCCGAACGCCTGGCGCGCGCACGAACCTGGTACACCACGCACACCTTCACGCCTCCCACGAACGAGGACACCGCGGGCGGCTACGGCGACGTCGCCCTGCATGGCCTGCTGACCGAGAACGCGACCGGCTCGTGTGACGATGCAATCACGTGGGCGATGTCGCGCCTCGGCGACGTGATGGACACGGGTGGCGTGGCCTGCGATCCGTGCCGCTGGACCGGCGAGCAGCTCATCCTCGTCTACGACTGGTGCTACGACTACATGAGCACGCAGGACCGCTCGACGTTCCGCACCGCGATGAACGCAGGTCTGTCGGCGTGGAGCATGAACAACTGGGGCGGCCCCGCCATGTACCAGAACAACTACTACTGGGGCTACCTGCGCAACGAGCTCGAGTGGGCGATCACGTCGTACGAAGACAACACCACCTGGGCCGAGTCGATGCTCGACTTCGTGTTCACGGATCGTCTCGCCAACGCGTTCAACCCTGCGACCATGCCGGGCGGCAACTGCCGCGGCGGCGTCGCCTACGAAGGCTCCGAGTACGGCCCCGTCGTGGCGCAGTATCCGCTGATCCCGTTCACCACCGTCGGCCTCTTCGGCCGCGACCTCTACCAGGAGACCGACTACTGGCGTGAGTTCGTCTACGCGCTCATCTACTCGACGACGCCGGGGCCTTCGACGATCCCGGGCGTGACCGGCACGGGCTACACGGTGTTCCCCTTCTCCGACGACGAGGCGTGGAACGAACGCTTCCAGGCGGAGACGCACTACTTCCCCGACTTCATGAACGCGATGGCGACCTACTGGCCGACGCAGAACGTCGGTCGACACGCGCGGCAGTGGGCGAACATGGTCGGCGTCGCGCCGTGGCGCTTCGTCCAGGCCGTCGATCAGACGACCACACCGCTCGGCTTCGACAGCCTGCCGCTCGACTTCTACGCGTCGGGCCCGCGCTATCTGTACGGGCGCAACGCGTGGGGAGGCAGCGCGACCGTCTTCATGCTCCAGCTCGGCGATGCCGCGGAGGCGACGATCGGCCACCAGCACGGCGACTACGGGACGTTCCAGATCTGGCGCAACGGCCGCTTCCTCTCGCATGAGACGGTCGCGTACTCGGGCGCCAGCACGACCGACGTGGTCGGCTACAACGGCGGCGCCACCGTCGACGGAGCGCTGCCCATCGCGCACAACACGGTGCTGATCAACGGCGCCAACCCGGGGCCACAGTACGGCGGGCCCGAGGCGATCGTAGAGCGCCTCGAGTCGCGCCCCGGCTACGCCTACGCCGTGGTGGATCTGGTTCCCCCCTCGACCCAGATGCAGTCATGGCGCCGCGAGTTCGTGTTCGTCCGTGGCCTCACGACCCTCGTGATCCTCGACCGCCTGCAGACCTCGGCCGCCGACGCGACCAAGACCTTCCTCAACCACTGCGAAACCAACCCTGCGGTGAGCGGCAACAACGGCGCCACCTGCACCATCGGCAACGAGGCGCTCGTGATGTCGACCTTGCTGCCGGCGCAGCGCACCTACCGGGTCGTGGACGAGGGCAGCAACCCGTCGCATCAGTACCGCATCGAGGTCGACACCACGCCCGGCACGGCCGAGAGCTACATCCTGACCGTGCTCCAGGCCAAGGCGAGCAGCGATGCGTCGCTGGCGCCGTCGGTCAACGACACCGGCAGCACGTTCGAGGTGACCCTCGACGGATCGAACTCGATGATCTTCAACAAGGGCATGTCATCGTCGGGCGGCTCGATCACGATCTCGTCCACCACCACCAACTTCCGCAGCTCCGTGCAGACGATGTCGGTCTCGCTCGACGGGCCCGCCTGGGCTCCCTGATAACGAGCG
>CAZPEY010000154.1:0-12754 GCA_964585665.1 uncultured Polyangiaceae bacterium
GATGATCACGGCAGCGGCCAAGGCCGCCTGCGACGTCGTGCGCACCACCGAGGGCAACAAGCTGACCGTGACGCGCCTGCTCGAGGTGCTCAACCGAGCCATCTTCGAGTCGGCGAAGCGCAAGTTCGTCATGACCTGCTTCGCGTCGATCATCGACCCGAAGCAGCACACGATTACGTACGCGAACGCGGGGCACAACTTCCCCTACTTGTTCCGGGGCGGCGCGCCAGAGGGCTCCGACTTCCAGGTTCTGATGTCGCGCGGCAATCGCCTCGGGGACATCGAGGAGTCGACCTACACCGAGAAGGTGAATCCGCTGCAACCGGGCGACGTCATTGTGTGGTACACGGACGGGATCGTTGAATGCGAGAACGAGCGAGGAGAGGAGTTCGGCGAGAAGCGCTTCCGCGCGTCGGTACGACGGGCGGGCGATCTCGATCCGGTGGCGATGCGCGAGTCGGTGGTGAACGGCGCGATCCAGTTCTTCGGACAGCGCACCCGCAAGGACGACATCACGATGGTCTTCGCCAAGTTCGCGGGATGAGATTCGTCGCTGCGGCAGCGCTGGTTCTGCTGATCGGCGGTGCTCGCATCGCGGCAGCGCAGGGACGCGCCGGCACCGACGCGCCCGATCAGATCGCGTTCAACGAGGCGATGCAGGCGCTCAACAGCGACGACTTCGCCACCGCGGAGCGCAAGTTCAACGACGCCATCCGTCTCAACAATCGGCTCATCGATGCCTACTGGCGCCTGGCCGCGATCCACTACCGCGCCAAGCAGTATCCGCAGGCGGTGGAGCTGCTGCGTCGCTGCCCAGATCAGAGCAACCTCGACGTGCGGGAGCAGCTGGCGCTCAATTTGTACAAGCGCTCGAGCCCGCCGCCCGCCGAAGCCCTGTCGCTGCTCGACGACGTGGCGCAGAAGCGCCCGGAGGCGTTCGCGGTGCAGCTCCAGCTCGGGCAGCACTTCGTGCGCAGCGAGCCGCGTCGTGCCGCGATCGCGCTCGAGAACTACCTCAAGTATCGGCCTGCCGCCGCCGCCGAGCTCGATCCGCAGATCCACATGCTGCTCGGCACCGCGTACGTCTACGCGCGCGACTGGGATTCGGCGCAGCGCGAGTTCGATGGCCTGCTCCGCACGCGCCCCAACGACACCGCCGCCAAGCTCATGCTCGGCACCGTTCTCGTCGGCAAGGGCGCCTGCAGCCAGGCGATCTCGCTGCTCGAGCGCTTGACCGCGGAGGCTTCGAAGCAGCCCTCGATCTACTACAACCTCGGCACCTGCTACTTGAAGGAGCGTCGCGCTGCCGATGCCCTGCGCGAGGGGGAGCTCTACGTCAAGGCCAAGCCGCAGGACGCAAAGGCGTTCCTGCTCGTCGGGGATGCGCAGCTCGAGCTGCGCGCCTACGACAAGGCGCTCGCGCAGTTCCAGCAGGCAGAGCGCCTCGATCCGACGGTGGCAGGCCTCAAGTCACGCATCGGTCGCACCTACCTTGCGCTCAAGAACCTGCCGATGGCGCGCACGGTGCTCGAGCAGGCGAACTTCGCCCAGCCGGACGATCTCGAGGTGCTGTCTGCGCTCGTCGAGGTGTACGTCGCGACGGGCGCCAATCGAGATCGCTTCATCGCGATCGGCGAGCGCCTGATGGCGCAGGGACAGGCGCCTGCCGTGCAGCTCACCGCCGGGCAGGCCTTCTTCGCCGCTGGCGACGACGAGCGGGCCGAGCGGGCGTTCCGCAACGTGACCGGGACCGATCCGGGCAACCTGCAGGGGCGGGCGGGGCTCGTGCGAGTGCTCAACCGGCGCGCCGTTCAAGTCGCGCAGCGCGCCGAGCACTCGACCGCGGAGCGCCATCTCCGGGAGGCCGTGGCGCTGTCCCCGGACGACCTGATGACCAACCGCAACCTCGCCGTGACGCTGCTGTTCCTCAAGCGCAACGACGAGGCGGCGACGATCGTGGAGCGCATGCTCAAGAAGGTGCCGACCGATCTGGTGCTCAACCGCTTGCTGGGGCGGGCGCTGCTCGCGCAGCGCAAGCTCGAGCCCGCGGTCGCGGCCTTCGAGCGCGCGTCGCAGACGGCGCAGCGGATCCGCGGCAGCGAGCTGCAGGCGGTCAACGTCGATCTCGGCGCGGCGTACCTCGAGCTCGATCGCCTGGAGCCCGCGATCGGCGTGCTCGAGGTGGCGGCCAAGGAGAAGGGCACGACCCCGGCGCTCGAGCGCAACCTGGCGATCGCCTACTTCCGTCGAGGAATGGCGCGCGCCAAGGAGTCCAAGCACGAGGCGGCGCTCGAGGACTTCACGCGCGCGCTCGCCCAGGCCAAGGGGCTCGGCGGCAAGGAGCAAGCGGCGCTGGCCTGCGCCGAGGCGTTCTCGGCTCTGCAACTCAACCGCGGGCCGCAGGCCGAGTCGGCGGTGACGCGCGCCATCGCGGCCGGTGGCTGCGCAGTCAAGCCGCCGTGGGACAAGTTTGGCCTCTCCTTCTTCTCGGCCTACGCGGCCTATCGAGATCCGCAGCCCGCCAGCAAGCGGGAGGCGGCGGTCAAGACCTTCAACCAGATGCTGCTCAAGGCCAGCGGCGTCTCGGCCGAGTGGCTGCGCACCTTGATCCGCTCGTCGTACGAGCTGCTCGCCTATGATGCCTATCAGCGCAGCGACGAGCGGCGCGCCGAGCTCTACCTCAAGTCGGCGCAGCGCATCCCGACCCGCGCCGATCGGCGCGAGCTCGACCACAATGTCGCCGTGCTCGATCTGTTCTTCGGGCGGCTCGGCGAGGCGTCGCGGACCTTCGAGTCGCTCGGCGGCAAGCCCCCCGAGTCGTACCTCAACCTCGGCATCGTCAACGATCGACAGGGAGAGGCCAAGAAGGCGCTCGATCTGTTCCGGCGTGCGCTCGAGCGCGGCGCGCGCAGCCCGCGACTGCGCGAGTGGATCGACGTCAAGGAGCGCATCCTCGAGGCCAAGTCATGAGCCGCGCCGCAAGACCGCTCGTTTCGTTGCTCGGCACGCTGGCGCTCGTTGCGACGGCGCACGCCGAGGGCAAGAGCTACACCCTCGCAATGTACGCGCCCAACGCCCCCTTCGACTCGGGGGCCGATCGCTTCGGCTTCGCCAACAAGGTCGCGGCGGCGCTGTCGAGCTCCACGGGCTCGGAGTTCCAGGCCAAGGTCTACGCCAAGGCCCAGGATCTCGAAGCAGCGATCAAGAACAAGCAGGTCGATCTGGCGATCGTCGACGGCGTGTACCTCGCCGAGCGAGGCGTGCCCTATCCGGTGCTGGCGACCGCGACGAGCGGCGGCGAGACCTCGATGCGCTGGGCGCTGTACTCGAGCAGCGCCTCGTCGGTCCAGGAGCTCCAGGGCAAGGTGCTGTCGGTCGGCACCACCGGCCCGCGCGACACCGCCTTCCTCGAGAACGCGCTGCTCGACGGCGAGCTCCAGATCGCGCGCTTCTTCAGCAACCGCATCAACACGCCCGACATCACCTCGGCGGTGGCGACGGTGGCGCTCAAGAAGGCCGACGCGGTCTTCGCGCCCGAGGTGTCGAGCAAGGGCCTGCGCAAGGTGTTCGACGCCGGCAAGGTCGCGAACCCGGCGCTCTGCGACGTCAGCGGCATGTCGGCCGAGCTGATCGGCAAGATCAAGGGCGCGCTCCACGGCGTGGCAGGCGGTGGGCCCTTTGACGGTTGGAAGGCCGGCAACGACGCGCAGAAGTCGCTCGCCGGACGCATGGGTACTCGGACGCGCCGACCGGTGATGGTCGAGCCCGAGTTGGTTCGCATCGAAGATCCTGACCTCTTGATCGCTCCGGTGATGGAGCCGTCGCTCTCCGAACTCAAGAGTCAGTATTGGATGCCAACGCTGCAGTAGGCGCCACCGAGGGCGAGGGGAGCGCTGGCTCGCTGCGATGGCGGCTCGGGGCTGGCCCGCCCGGCTGGCGTCGCTTGACGCTCGCTGGTGACATCGACGAGAACGCCGAGCTGTCGCAGCTCTTCTCCCACCTCGGCGGCAAGCTCGAGATCGATCTTGCGGGCGTCGAGCGCATCAACTCGTGCGGCGTTCGCGAGTGGGTGCACTTCCTGCGGCAAGTGGACGAGGGCACGACGCTGCGCTTCTCGCGCTGTTCGCCGGCCATCGTGAACCAGCTCAACGCGGTCTCGAATTTTCGCGGTGACGCGCAGATCGAGAGCTTCCTCGCGCCGTACACCTGCGAGCGCTGCGGGGCTGACGAGCTGCGCCTCCTGTTGCCGAGCGTGCACTTCGTGCCGCTCCGCGAGCCCCTCGTCGCCCCGGTGTTCCCCTGCGAGCAGTGCGGCGACGTGATGGCGCTCGACGAGCTGCCCGATCGCTACCTCACCTTCCTCTTCGAGCTCGCGGGCGCCCATGGCTGAGCCGCCGCCGCCTCTGCCGCCGCTCCCGGACGCGCTCGGCGTGGTGCGGCGGCTGCTCGAGGGCTCCGTCGACGCGTCGGTCATCCTCGACACCGAGCGCCGCGTGCTCTATCGCAACCCCGCGTACGACTCGATCGCAGCGCGCACCTCGCGTGAGATGAGCCTCAAGATTGCCGAGGGCGTACCCTGCTACAAGCTGTTTCCCCTCGAGATCTGCGACCGCGCCTGCCTGCTGCGCCGGGCCGAGCGCGCCGGGCGGCCGCTGCGGCTGCACGAGGTCGTCGCGCGTCGCTCCGACGGCGAAGAGGTCACCTTGATCGTGACCGCGACGCCGCTGCCCGGGGGCTACTTCGTCGAGACCTACCGCGACGTGACGGCCGAGTCGCGCGTCCAGCGCAAGTACCATCAGCTCCTGCTGCGCGAGCGCACGATCAAGGAAGATCTCGAGCGCCTCGTCTCCGATCGCACGGCCGAGCTGCGGCGGACGCAGGAGGAGCTGATCCTGACCGAGAAGCTCTCTTCGCTCGGCGGCATCGTCGCTGGCATCGCCCACGAGCTCAACAACCCGATCAACTTCATCTACGGCAACGTCGACTTCCTCGATCAGTATTTTCGCCAGGTGCTGGAGCTGCTGCGGCTCTACGAAGCCAAACACCCGCCCGATGAGTCGGTGGCCCTCTTCAAAGAGCAGATCGATTTTCCCTTCCTGCAGAGCGATTGGGAGCGCCTCTTGCGCTCCATCCGCACCGGCGCCGATCGGACCGCACAGATCGTCGCTGGACTGCGCGTATTCTCGCGACCACAGCAGGGCAAGCTCGAGGAGACCGATCTGCAGGCGGGCATCGAGGAGAGCTTGCAGCTCCTGCGCTCAATGCTGCGCGATCATGTCGTCATCGTGCGCTCGTTCGAAGGGCTGCCGAAGATCTACTGTCGCGCCGTCCAGATCCAGCAGGTGATGGTCAACCTGCTGACCAACGCCGTCCAGGCGATGGGCGAGACTGGCGGTCAGATCCACATCGAGGGCGCCGTCGAGGGCGGCGGCGTCTGCGTGCGCGTGCGGGACACGGGCCCGGGCATCCCGCCCGAGATCGCCGGCAAGATCTTCGATCCGTTCTTCACCACCAAGGACGTCGGGCAGGGCACGGGCCTCGGCCTCGCGATCTCGCAGCGCATCGTGCGCGCGCACGGCGGGCGCCTCGAGCTCGTCAACGGCGGCGAGCCCGGCGCGCTGTTCGAGCTCTGGCTGCCGCTCCGTCCCCCCAGCGACGTCGAGGTCTGAGCTCGCTCAGGGATACCAGCAGACGCCGACGTAGATCTGCCCGGTGAAGGTGCGCGACTCCAGCGTCGCCGAGGCGAGCGTGACGCGCGGCGCGACGATGCCACGCGCCAGCAGCTGCAGTGTGACGCCGCCCTCGACGGCGCTGCCGAGATAGAGCGGCACGTCGAGGCCGAGCCCGAGGTGCAACGCCGCCATCGTCTTCGACTCGTCGGCTGACCGTACATGCTCCATCGCCGGGCCGACTTGCAGCTCGAGCGCCGAGGCCAACCTGCTCGACCACCCCGCGCGACGCCAGCCGAGCGGTTGCAGCGGTCGGATCGCCAGCGCGATCGGCATCGAGATTCGATCCGAGGCCACCGGCTCGGCGACGCCGCTCTGATCGGTGGTCGTCGGCTTGAGCCGCGAGCCCGCGGCGGACAGCACCCCTGCCGCGATCCCGACGGTGCCGCGCCACATGCCCTCGAGCATGCCGCCGAACGCGACCGGCGCTTGCCCCTTGCTGTTGAGCGTCAGCTGGACGCCGACGTAGACCGCGGCGCCGATCGAGAAGGGATAGGTCGATCGCGCGCGCGCCACCTCGGCGCCGGTCTGTCCTTCCGGCCACGCTTGGGCGCTGGCGATTGCGGGGGCGAGGAGGAGCGCTAGAGCGGCCGCGTACGATCGGAGCTTTTCCAATCGTCACCCTTCATGCCGACGACGCTGTAGACGTGGAGCTCGTTCTCTTTGCCCTTCAACTTGACGGGCGGAAGCGAGATCGCGTCGACCGAGCCGATCACCTTGCGCATGGTGTTTTCGCTGACGATGATCTCGCCGGCCTTGGCGATCGAGCACAGGCGCGAGGCCGTGTTCACCGCGTCGCCGATCGCCGTGTACTGCAGGGTGCGCGACGAGCCGATCGCGCCGGTGATGACCGGACCGGTGTTGATGCCGATGCCGATCTTGATCGCCTCCTGCCCTTCGGCGATGCGCGTGTTGTTGAACTCGCGCAGCGCCTTCTGCATCTCGACCGCGCAGCGCACTGCCTGCAGCGCCGCGTCCTGCATGTCGACCGGCGCGCCAAACAGCGCCATGATCTCGTCGCCGACGTACTTGTCGAGGGTGCCCTGGGCGCGGAACAGCACGTCGACCATGACCTCGAAGTACTCGTTCAACATGTGAACGATCTCACCCGGCTCGCGCTTCTCGCTCATCGAGGTGAAGCCGCGGATGTCCGAGATCAAGATCGTCACTTCACGCAGCTCGCCGCCCTTCTCGAGGTGGAGCTTGCCGGCGACGAGCTGTTCGACCAGGTTCGGTGAAAGCAGCCGCTGGAACTGAGCGCGGGTCTTGCTCTCCGTCTCGATCTTCTTGGCGAGGCGGGCGTTCTGGATCGCGACCGCCGCCTGCGCCGCGATGCCGGTGAAGAGCTGCAGATCCTTCTCCGTGAACGCGTTGGTCGCGATCTGCGAGTCGAGGTGCATGATGCCGAGCAGCTCGTCGCGGTGCAGCAGCGGCACGCACATCGTCGAGCGGATGCCCTGCATGATGATCGAGTGGGCGCCCGAGAAGCGCGAGTCCATCGTCGCGTCCGAGGACAGCACGGCGCGCTTGTTGCTCTCGACCTCGGAGAGGATCGACTTCGAGAGGATGATCTCCTCGTCGGTGCGGCCGCTCTTGTGCTTGACGTAGCGAGGCGCCAGCTTGCCCTGATCGTTGTACAGGAGGATTACGCCGCGGTCCGCCGGCAGCAGCTCGAACGCCTTGTCGAGGATGCGCGGCAGGAGCTGTTCGAGATCGAGCACGCCGACGATGGCGCGGCCGACCTCGTGCGCGATGCGCAGCTTCTCGTAGTCAGCGCGCAGCGCTCCGACGTCGGAGATGCGCCGCTCGGGCAAGAACTCGGCGTTGGTCTGCGCGTCGACCTTGTGGCGGACGACGCTCTCGAGCGAGCCAGGCGCGATCGTGACCTTGTTGAGCGACTCTTCGCCAGCGTTGTGCTCGAGGTAGACGAGGTGGGTCGAGCCGAGCACCATCTCGTCGCCGTGCTTGAGGATGTAGTTCGACACCCGGTTGCCGCCCACGTAGGTGCCGTTGAGCGAGCCGAGGTCGCGGAGCAGATACCGACCGTCGCTCTGTCGGATCACGTGGGCGTGTTCCTTCGAGATGATTCGGTCGAGGATCTGGACGGTGTTATCAGGGTGACGGCCCAGCGTGTTCATCGCGCCGAGCTCGAACTCCTGACGGGTGTCTCCCGATTTCAATACCAGCTTGGCCATAACTCCCGTCGTAAATGGCGAGAAAATTTCGACGTACCAGCTTAACTTTGCGCGCGTCGTTGGTAAAGAGCAAAGCGCGATGGGCTATAGTGACGGGGTCTTGGACGCTCCCGATTCGTCGACCGCCGCAGGTGTGGCGAGTGGGCCGCACGCCAGCGGCCCGGGCTCCGGCATGGGGCTCGGCAGTGGCGCGACCCACAAGCTGTCCGAGCGGCTGTGGGTGGTCGATGCCGCAGCGCTGCTGCTCGAGCTCTGCGTCGTTTGGCTGCCCCTGTACCGCTACCTGACCGCGCTCGTGGACGGTGCCGGCGCGCGCTCGAGCCTGCTGTCCTTCGTCGCCCAGGCCGCGCCGGCGCTGATCATCCTCGCAGAGGTGCCGTGGTGGATCGTCGTCGCGCCGCGCCGCGCCGCGCTGATCCGGGCGATGACGATCCGCAACTCGGGCCGGCCGCTCCCGTCGGAGCTACGGCGCCTCGTCGTGCCGACGCTTGGGCTGCTCCCGGTGCTGGGCCTGTGGCTGCGGCCGGCGCTCCTCGCGAGCAGCCTCGGCCTCGGCCTGTTCATGCTGGCGCAGCGCGGGCTGCTCGGGCGGGAGCTCGCGGTGTTGCTCGGCCTGGTCGCGCTCGGACACTCGTTCTGCGCCGGCATCTTGCGGGCGCTCTGGTACGAGCGGGTCCTCGATCTGCGCGAGGCTCGGCTCTTCCCGGATGACGACCCGATCGAGCGGCTCGGACGTCGCTACCGTCGCCGCGCGGCGCTGCAGTCGCTCGCCACCGGCGTCATCGGCCTCGCCGCGATCGCCGCGTACACGCTGACGTTCGTGCCGCTGACCCCGGCGCTGTACGCGAGCTTCGAGGCGATGGCGGTGCTGGTGGGCGGCGTCCTCCTCGGGGTGTGGATGGTGGTGGTGCCGCGGTTCGGGCGCCCGATCGACGCGTACTTCGACGCCGGGTTCGGCGAGCGGAGCGAAGGCAGCGGCGGCAAGGCGGACGAGGCGCGCCAGCATGCCCTCGCCGCCTACCACGCCAGCGTTCGCTTGCCGGTCTGGTACGGCCTCGGCAAGATCGCGTCGTTCTGGCTCGCCATCGGCATCCTGCTGGTCCTGGCCCTGCGAACCTTGCCGCTGCCGCACCAGGACGCGGCGCTCCTCGGCGGCGCCGCGGGCTTGATCACGCTCGCGGTGGCGCTCTACGAGACGCTCGTGCAGCGGTCCTCGCTGCGATCGCTGCGTGTCCACCTCACGTCCCGCCACCGCCTGACGCTCGCCGAGCTCGGGCACACGGTCTCGCTGCGCGGCAAGATGGCGCTCAGCTTCGGGCTGCAGGCGGTGTTCGTGTCCGCCCTCGCGCTGTTCCTCTCGTTCATCAGCTACCGCGCGTTCTCGACCCGCTTCATCCAGCGCGAGGCCGACCTGCGCCTGCGCGCGCTCGTCGGGCAGCTCGTCGAGCGCAGTCAGTCGGCGCCGCTGTCCGAGGCCCAGATCGCTGACGAGCTTCGTCGCTTCTTCGCCGAGCTCGAGCGCCACGTCGAGGGGCCGACGCTGGTCTACTACCCCAAGCGGGGCCCGACGATCGCGCTCGGCCACTCGGCCGATCTCGTGGGACTCGACCCGCCGCTGCCGCTGCGCCTCCTGGGGCAGAAGGCGCCGCTCGATCTGCCGTCGCAGCGATGGTCAGGATACTTTACGACTTTGACGCTGCGCGATCAGGAGCTCGGGCGGCTCGTGCTGCTGCAGCCGGGCTATCGTGGCCGCGGGGCCTCGACGGTGCCGCAGCTCCAGCTGATGATCGTCATCTTCCTGTTGATGATCGCCGGCGCGCTGGTGGTCGTCGTCAAGGCGGCCAACGAGCTCTCCGAGCCGCTGCGCACGCTCGAGGCCCGCGCCGCGGCGCTCGCGGCTGGCGAGCTCGGGCGCGCCGTGCCGCCGTCGGGTGAGGCCGACGAGGTGGGGCGCCTGACGCTGCTCTTCGAGGAGATGCGGCGCGCGCTCAACGATCGCCTGCGCAACTCCACCGAGATCAACATCGCGCTCGAGCACGAGGTCCAGAAGCGCACCGCCGAGCTCGCTGGCCGCAACGAGGAGCTGCGGCAGACGCTCGATGCGCTGCGGCGCGCCCAGGACGAGCTGGTCCGCTCCGAGAAGCTCGCGTCGATGGGCCGCCTCGTCGCGGGCATCGCGCACGAGATCAACAATCCGGTCAACGCGATCGCCAACACCGCCGGCCCGCTCGAGCAGGCCCTCCAGCAGCTCAAGCGCAGCCCGAGCGGTCCGCTCGACGGCACCGAGCTCGACGAGATGCTGGCCATGCTGAGCGTCATTCAGCGCGGCGCGCGCCGCACGAGCGAGATCGTCCAGGCGCTGCACAGCTACTCCCGTCGCGACGACGAGCGGATCGGCGAGGTCGACGTCAACCGGCTGCTCGACGAGACCCTGGATCTGTTGCGCCACCAGCTCAAGGGCATCACCACCGTCAAGGAGTACCAGCCGCAGGCGGTGACGCGCGGCAACGCGGGGCAGCTCGGTCAGGTGTTCATGAACCTGATCACCAACGCAGCCCAGGCGATCGGCGAGAGCGGCGTCGGCACGACGGTCACGCTGCGGACGATGCGGCGCGAAGGCGGTGGGCTGGTCGTCGAGGTGGCCGACGACGGGCCCGGCATCTCCGACGAGATCAGGCAGCGAATCTTCGATCCGTTCTTCACCACCAAGGAGGTCGGCAAGGGCTCGGGGCTGGGCCTGTCGATCGTCCAGAGCCTCGTCGATCGCCACGGGGGCACCATCTCCGTCGAGAGTCGGCAGGCGACGGCCCCCGGGCAGGCGCACGGGACGTCGTTTCACGTCGAGCTCCCCGGCGCGAAGGGCCCCCCGCCGAGCGGGGCCGCGACCCCGGTTGGGCGCGCCTGAGGCGCGCGTCGAGAGGAGCTTGATTGGACACCTTGATCATTTCTAGAAAATTACGCTAAGATAGCACCGATGAGGTTTTCGTTTGCTCGTCAGGCAATCGCGGTCGCGGTATCTGGCCTCGTGCTGTCGGGCAGCGCACTGGCCCTCCCGCCGCTCGTACCGAAGGTGAAGGTGGCCGACGGTGGCGATCCATCCGCCGCCGCCCCGGCGGATGCGAAGGCCGCGGCGCCCATCGCCGCGCCTGCGCCGGTGCCGAGCCCCGCGCCCCAGTCGGTCGAGAGCTCCACGCAGGCGTGCACCGACGGGATCGACAACGACGGCGATGGCGTCATCGACTGCGCCGACAGCGACTGCCGCTACGTGTTCGCGTGCAGCAAGGCGGCGCGGCGATCGCGTGACGAGGCCAAGCGGGCGCAGGTCATCGTGCCGCCTCCGCCCGTCGAAGAGGCTGCCGTCAACGCGCCGACGCGCAAGGAGCTGCCGTCGACGGGGCGCATCGAGCTCAACCTGCCGCCTCCCAACCCAGCGGTGCTGCCGACGCTGACCGGCGAGGACATCGCGCCCGTCGAGCCGAGCAGCACCGGCACCGGCCGCACCGAGATGATCCTCGGCTTCATCGCGCTTCCCGTCGGCGTGGCGCTGATCGCCGCGGCCGTTCCGTCGTGGGTCGACGCGTTCGATCGCAAGGCAGGCGATCCGAGCGGCAACGGCACCAACTTCGCGGCGGCGGGCATGATGACCGTGTTCGGCTCGGGCGCCTCTGTCGCCTCGGGCATGATCCTGCGCTCGGGGTTCCGCAAGCGGGCGGCCTACCGGAAGACTGAGAAGATCCTGCAGCAGATCGGCCAGGCGCCGATGCCGAGCGTCGACACGCGGGCGCAGACGGTGACCTTCACCTCGACGTTCCGCTTCTAGCCTCCCCTCGCTCTGACAAATTTGCAAAGCACGTTGTCAAAATGTCGCTGCGGGCTAGCCTTAGCCCGTGGCCATTGAGACAACCCCTCGAAATCGCGGCCCAGGCGAGACTGGCGCACATCCCGCAGGTACGGGTCCGGTGACCGCTGACCAGCGCAGCCCCGTGCTCTTGATTGTCGATGATGAGGCCTCAAACCGCGAGTCGCTCGAGAAGATCTTCGCGCGGGAAGGCTGCGTGACCGTCACCTGCGGCGACGGCAAGGAGGCCATCGAGATCCTGCGGCGCCAGCGGATCGACGTCATGCTCTGCGATCTCATGATGCCCAACCTCGGGGGCGTCGACGTGCTCAAGGCGACGCGGCAGCTCTCGCCCGAGACCCAGGTGGTCGTCATGACCGCCTACGGCACCGTCGAGACGGCGGTGGAGGCGATGCGCGAGGGCGCGTACGACTTCATCACCAAGCCGCTGCGCCGGCAGCACGTCGTCCGGGTCGTCGAAAAGGCCGTCGAGCGCGTCGCGCTGCTCGCCGAGAACCGCACCCTGCGCGCCCAGCTCGAGGCGGCGCGCAGCCGCCGGATCATCGGTCAGTCGCTGGCCCTGCGTCGGACGAGCGAGGTGATCCAGCAGGCGGCGCCGTCGCAGGCGACGGTGCTGCTGCTCGGCGAGTCGGGGACGGGCAAGGAGCTGCTCGCGCGGCAGGTGCACGAGCTGTCGCCGCGCGCCGGGCGGTCGTTCGTCGCGGTGAACTGCGCCGCGATCCCCGAGGGCATCCTCGAGAGCGAGCTGTTCGGCTACGAGCGCGGCGCCTTCACCGGCGCGGTGCAGCGCCGCGAGGGGCGCTTCGTGCAAGCCGACGGAGGGACGCTGTTTCTCGACGAGATCGGCGAGATTCCGCTCACCGTGCAGGTCAAGCTCTTGCGGGTCCTGCAAGAGGGTGAGGTCGAGCGGCTCGGCGGACGCTCGCAGAAGGTGGACCTGCGCCTCGTCGCGGCGACCAACCGGGATCTCA
>CAZPEY010000155.1:0-5068 GCA_964585665.1 uncultured Polyangiaceae bacterium
CCAGTGCGGACGATGGAACAGCCAGGTCTTGCCGTCGAACTCGTAGCGGGCGCGCACGTACTCGTAGTCGGGCCGGCTCTGGGTCCAGCGGCCGGCGCGCCAGACGTAGTTGCCGTCGAGGTAGTCCCAGTAGCCGTTGACCCAGATGTAGCCGAAGCCGGGCGAGGGGGGCCGCGCCTCGGCTTTCTCGACCTTCTCGGGCGGCGGCTGTGCGTTCACCTCGATGGTGACGCGGCTCTGATCGCTGCTGCTCGTCGACGAGGAGGAGATGATGGCGCAGCCCGAGCTGGCGAGCAGGAGGCAGAGGAGGGCACGACGCATCGACGGCCCATCGTAGCAGGCCCCGTCGCCGCGCGTCAATTTCCCCGCTGCTGGCTTGCCGCTACGGGAGCGGGACGATGCGCACGCTGCCGATGGTGGGCGCCTTGCTGCGATCGATGAGGTACTGGGTCAGGTAGCGCTTATCACGCACGACGACGTGCCGGATCTCGAAGCCGTAGGTCTCCTTGCCGCTGTCGGTGCCGACGGTGCGGTGGGTCCACGTCGTGCCGCCGAGCTCGCGGCTCGACTCGACGAGCTCGAGATCGCGCTGGTCCTGATAGTAGGCGAAGAGCTTGCTCGCGGCCTCCGTCTGCTGGACGAAGATCGCGGCGCTGCCGCCGACCGGGTGCAGCCCGTCCTGCCGCACGCCATCGTCGACGACCTGGGGCTCCCCCACCGGCGTGCGATTCTCGACCCGGCGGTAGAGCAGGCGGTCGCTGATCGCGTCGACGTAGACGACGTGCAGCGCGCCCTGCGCATCGATGCTCATCGACGGGAAGCCGCCGACGTCGCTGGCGGCGCTGTCGCCGTCGAGCACCTGGGTGGAGAAGCCGCCTGCCGCCAGCTCGCTGGCGAGGCGCAGCGCGCCGCGGCTGCGATCGTAGTACGCGATCGACAGCGCGCCCGCCGGGTCCTGCGCGATGCTGGGCCACAGCGCCACGCCTTCGACCAGATCGCCGGGCAGCGCCTCGACGGTCTTGCGGCAGACGCCGGCGATGCAGGCGGTGCCGGTGGTGCACGCCGGATCGCAGTCGGTGCTCGGATCGGTGCAGAACGAGGTGGTCACGTCGGGATCCGGCTGGCCCTCGACGAGCGCCGCCAGGCAGACGCGGCCCGCCGCGCAGCGTCCGCCGCAGGGGATGCGCCCCTCGTCGATGACGCTCACCGCCCAGTCGCTCGCCTGCTTGGGGTTGGCGACGTTGGCGCGGGCGATGCGGAGCTCGCTGCGGAAGCCGTTGCTGTCGGCGGCGAGGCCCGTGGCGAGGTAGACGACGATCGGCTTTTCGTCGGGCACGGTCAGGGCGACGGCGGAGTAGCGGCCGATGTCCTCGGTGCCGCTCGGGGCCTGGACGGTGTGGGTGGTGAACGGGAACGGCCCCATCGCGACCTTGAGGGCGCGGTTGGTCGCGTCGTAGTAGGCGATCACAGGCGTGTGGTTGCGCTTCACCGCCAGCGACGGGTAGCGCCCGACGTCGGGGCCGGGATCGCTGACGCCGCGGCGGCGCTTCTGGGTTGGATCCTTGAGCGGGTTGGCCGCGATGCCGTCGACGTACAGCCAGTCGATCGGCTGGGTGCTGGTCGGGTTGTGCTTGGCGTAGGCGAGATCGCCCATCGTCTGATCGTACGCGGCCAGGTAGATGTTGTTGTCGTCGGCGCCCACCGCGGCGTGCTCGCGGCCGATCACGTCGAGGGCGGACAGCCGATCGCTCTCCTTGACGCTGTCGTCCGAGCAGCCGGTGGCGAGCGCGAGGGGCCCCACCAGCCCGACCAGGACGACGAGCGTGGGCAGGGGCGCGCGCGCCGCGCGCTGCCGACGGCGCAGCATCACGAAGACGAGCGCGACGAGGCCGAGGTTGCCGAGCGCGCTGCCGTCGCTGCCCGAGGCTGCGCAGCCGCCGCAGCTCGACTTGGGGGGATCCTGGCTGCGCCCGTGAAACGCGCTCTGTCCCGACGGAAGATCGGTCGGGTAGATGGCGATCGGCAGCGCCAGCGCGGTGCGGTCGGTGGTCGCCGGGGCGCCGATGGTGCGAGCCCGCACCTCGAGCTGGTGATCGCCGATCAGCCAGAGGCGCGCGTCGCGGATGGTCAAGAAGGTGGACGACGTGTACGGGCTCCAGAAGCCGCCGTCGAGGCGGAAGCTCCACTCGAGGTTCGGCTGCCCGTGCGCGTCGAGGGCCACCTGGATCGTCGGTGCGGTGGCGCCACGCGCCCCGGCGGCGAACTCCGAGATCGCCGGCAGCGCAACGTTGGTGATGCGGGCTCGCGTCTGGGCGCTGCGCGTGAACGCGGACCCGGCCTCGAGGTCGGCGAAGATCGCCAGGAACTTCCGCGGCGACGCATCGTCGGTGGTCTCGGGATCGGTCGAGGTCACCTTGAGCGGCCGCAGCTTGAGCCCGCCGAGCGCCGGCAGCGCGATCGGCTTGAGCGCGTTGGCGATCTGTCCGACGGCGATGCCGAGCAGCGACGGGAAGGCCGCCGCGAGGTCGGCCGGCGCCTCGCTCAGCAGGTCCGAGTTCGAGACGACGAGGTTGGTAAAGGCGCTGGAGAGGTCGCCGAGCACCGGCAGGATCTTGCCGTCGGCGTCGACGTCGAGTCCGAGCCCGAGCTTGACGTCGGCGCGCACGGTGAAGATGCGCACGTAGCGCTCTGCGACGAGCGCGTAGAAGTCGAGCTCGAACCCGGGCAGCGTGAGATCGAGCAGCGGCTCGGTGATCGTCGTCTTGCCGGTGTCTGGATCCTTCTCGTAGATCCCGCGGCGCAGCGTCACCTGCGGTGCCGCCGTCGGGCGCGTCACCAGGTACAGCGGCGCGTTGTCTTCGCTCAACAGATCGCCGAGCGAAGGCATCAGCACCTTGAGCGCGTTGGCCGAGAGCAGCGGCTGGGTGATCGTGCCGATCGACAGGCAGAGGCCGCCGGCGTCGAACGTGCCGAACAGCGCGCGCTCGAGGTACGAGCGATGCACGCCGATGCCGAGGTGATAGCTGTCGGGCGCGCCGGGCGCTGCGTCGCTGCGGAAGGTGTCGGAGGTCGGCACCGCGGTCGGGGAAGGCGGCGTCAGCTGCGGCACGCAGGCCGAGTGCGCGGCGGCCTTGGCGCCGCCGAGCAGGCCGAGCGACGCGCCAGAGTCGACCTCGACGTAGCCGCCGGCGACGGCGTAGATGTCGAGCGCCGCCTTGAGGTTCGGCGCGACGCTGCCGAGCAGGCTGCCGAGATCCAGGCGCCCCTCGACGCCGAGCGACTCGATGCACTGCCCCGTGCCGTCCTTGCACAGGCCGCCCTCGCAGCTCGCGGCGAAGCTGTTGCAGTCGTCGAGCGTCGCGCACTTGGCGCACTGCTGTCCGTCGATCGCCGAGGCGATCTGCTGCTGGAACTGCATCGTGATGAGGCCGATCGCGAGGTCCTTGCCCTGGTTGGTGTCGGCGAGGCCACACAGCGCGTCCGAGCCCTTGGCGTTGAGCGAGAGATCCTCCCGCTCGAGCCCGACCAGCTGCGGGTTCTCGATGAGGATGCGCGTGGTGTTGCGCCCCGTGACCTCGAAGCGCAGATCGGCGGTCAGCGTCAGATCACTGCGCGAGCCGAGCTTGGTGTCGATGGTGGCAAAACAGTTGGCGGTGATGCCGAGCGAGACGGCGACAGGCAGCGGCATCGCGGTCTCGAGCGCGAAGTTGGTGCTCAGCTTGATGACGTCGGGTGCGGTCGGCGTCATCTGCAGCTCGCGGAAGTCGAGGTTGAGCGTGCAGTCGCTGGCCGGCGTCGTGCAGCAGATCTTCGTCGAGCCCGAGCACTGCGGCGGGATGTTGAACGAGCTGCCCGTCGGCAACAGCGCCGGGACGATCGTCGTGCCGTTGGCGTTGAGGAACGTGAACAGCTTGTCGGTGGCGCGCAGCTGGATCGCGCCGGGCTGGCGATCGGCGGGGGGATAGCCGCCTGGCGTCTTGCCAAGCTGCGAGCAACCGTTGGACGAGCAGGCAACTTGGCCCACCGCGAGCATCACCAAGGCGAAGGACGAAGGCAGTCGCTTCATAAGCATAGGAGCTCCGTACCGAGGGAAAGAGGATCGTGCGAACGGCGAGCGTACCTTCGGAGGGCGTGGTATGACAAGCGCCGTGGGTTGTTCGAACTGCACAAAGAAAGGCGCGGGTGGTGGCGGCTGCGCCGAGCACAAAGGGCCGCAGCGGGTCGCGATCGCGGCGACGCTGCAGGCGGTCTACCCGAGTGGTCGCTGGGGAGAGCTCGACGACGAGGCCGCGTTCGGACGGGGCAGCGATCTCGGCGCGACGCGGCGGCTGGCGTTCGCGATCGCGGCCGCGGCGCGCGCGCCCGTCGAGATCGTGCCAGGGCAAGACGGCGATCACTGCCACTTCCTCTACGTGCTCTGCGTCGGTCGACAGCCGGCGCTCGTCGAGCTGCGCCAGCAGGGCGGTCTGCCCGAGGCGGAGGAGATCAGCGAGCAGTACCTGCGCGTCGTCGTCTCGACGATCGCCAAGGTGGCGTCCGTGCAGGAGGCGCAGCTCGTCTGGCGAGACGGCCTGCTGACCGAGACGGCGCGACCAGGGGTCTACGATCCGAAGCTACTGCGCCGCATGCGCGCCGTGGTGGCGACGATCGAAGCGCACGGGCTCGAGCACCTCGACTTCGGCCTCGTGGACGTGACCGCGGAGCTCGATGGCAGCGAGTACGAGGCGCGCTACGGCGTGCCGGCCAAGATCGTCAACTATCTTTACTATGCGCAGCCGGTCGACCTCGCGTCGCACGCGCTGCTCGACGACCTTGGGGCGTCAGCCGGCGCGCAGGACGAGCCCAGGCTGGCGCGCGACGAGCACCGTCAGGAGCGCGTAGAGCCAGGCGGTCGCGAGGGCGCCGACGATCGTCGCGAGCCCGACGGCGCCGCGCTGTAGCAGCCAGATCGCCAGCACCGCGGCGGGCACGCCGACGAGCGCGAACCGCAAGAGCGACCTCAGCACCGCGCCCGGCTGCTCGACGAGCAGCGCGCACGCGGCGGCGTACGCGACGAGCGGGGACGTGG
>CAZPEY010000155.1:5168-7381 GCA_964585665.1 uncultured Polyangiaceae bacterium
GGCTGCTCGACGAGCAGCGCGCACGCGGCGGCGTACGCGACGAGCGGGGACGTGGTGCGCGGCAGAAGCGGCAGCGCGAGGCGGCCGATCAGGACGACGAGCAGCGCCAGGCAGAGCGGCGGCGCGAGCACGAGCGCCATCGGCAGGCGCGTGGCGTGGCCGAGCAGGGCCAGCTTCTCGACGGCGAGCACTGCCCCGCTGGTGAGCGAAGCGATCGGCAGGAGCTCGATCACCGAGACCGTGATCAGGCGCGGCACCAGGCGCACGCCATCCCACACCGTCGGCTCGCCCAGGTTGAGCGCGCCGAGCAACAGGCCGCGCGCGAGGTCGAGGAGGAGCAGCGCCAGCGACGGCAGCACCAGCCGAACCAGCAGCGCTCGTCCGTCGGCGGGGAACCCCGCCAGCGGCACATCGTGCAGGCGCTGGAGCCCGCCAGCGACGAGGCCAACCAGGAGCGCAGCGCCAAGGACGAGGCGTGGCTGGCGGCCGAGCGCGCGCCACGCCTGTCTCCGATCGTCGGCGTCGGTCATCGCCGCACCGGCGTCAGCATGCCATGGCTGGCGCTCGTCGCCTGGAGCTGCTGCTTCCACTGCTGGCGTCGCGTCGCAGCATCTGCGAAGGCCTTCTGGACGCGCGCCATCGCCGTCTTGGTGTCGAGCTTGCTGTCGTCGATCACGCGCACCGCGGTGCGACAGGCTTCGATCTGTCCGAGCACCACCTCGTCATACGCCTTCTGCAGGCGAACGACGTCGCTGGTCTGGAACGTGCGCTCGCTCGCCTGAGCGCGCAGCGCGATCAACGTCGGAATCACCTCGTCGACGAGCAGGGCGCGCGCCGCTGGGGGCGGCAGCCCCGGGGCGACCTGCAGCTTGCGCAGCATGTCGTCGACGCGGTCCTCGGTGCTGCCGAGGCGCGGCAGCAGGACCTCGACGTAGGAGCGCAGCTCCTCCTGCTCGGGCGTGCGCTGGCCGCGATACAGATAGAGCGCGATGCCGGCGAGCAGCGTCACCACGCTGGCGAGGCGAATCGCGCGATGCATGCGGCTAGCCGACGCGGCGACGGATGAACTCGGCGATCGTCTGCGTCACCTCGACGGGGCGCTCGATCGGCGCCGAGTGCGAGCCGTCTCGGATGACATAGAGCTCGGAGTCGGGGATGCGGCGGTGCATCTCGTCGGACAGCTCGGGCGGCGTGAAGCCGTCGCGATCGCCGGCGACGATCAGCGTCGGTGCCGACACCTGATCGAGCACCTCGCCAGCGGAGTGGCGGCCGGCCGCGGCGAGCATGGTGAGGAACAGCCGCGTGTCGACGCGCGCCATGTGCTCGAGGTAGGGGAAGAAGTCCTCGCGCCGGATGAGCTCGCCGTTGATCTCGAACCGCGTCGCGATCTGGAACGACAGCTCGGTCGGGATGATCGTCTTCCACGCCGAGGCGAGCAGCCCTGGGATGAGCCCCGCGGTGACCTGCACGAACGGCAGGAGCTGCTCGAGGGCCATCGTGCCCTTGAAGGTGCGCAGCGGCGTGCCGTAGCTGCCGCACACCAGGCTCAGGCCGGCGACGCGATCGCGGTAGCGGCGGAAGAACTCGAGGCTGACCTGGACGCCCATCGAGTGCCCCATCAGGAACACCGGCGCCTGCGGCCCGACGGCCTCGGCGAGCACCGCGTCGAGATCATCGGCGAGGTCGACGATGTCGACGCGCATCCGATCGCGCGGCGCTGGAGTGCGGCCGTGCCCGCGGTAGTGCATGTGGACGATCAGGTGGTCGCGCCCGAGCTCGGGCTCGAGGTACTTCCAGATGTAGCCGTCGCAGCCGATGCCGTCGAGGAGCGCGATGACGGGCCGGCCAGGCTCGGCCTGTCCGGCGACGCGGTAGTAGATGGGCGACTGATCGTGGGCGAGCGCGAAGCCCTGCCGCTTGCTCGGAGCGAGCGCCTCAGTCTTCGGAGGCACCGCGCTCGTCATCTTCACCCGGGAACTCGTTCACCGACGGGTACTTCATGATGTCCTTGCGGGCGATCTTCCACGCCTTCTGGACGATCCACGACAGCGAACGATCTTGGCGCGCCGCCTCCTCCTGGATCTCTTTCAACATGTCTTCGGGAAAGTAGAGGCTCTGTTTGCGCTTATCGGAACCCGCCATAACTCCTCCGGGGCAGTAAGACTGGCGTTTCGTTGTAAAACTAGGGGTGCGCTAGCGTAGGCGGCTTTCGC
>CAZPEY010000155.1:7481-12749 GCA_964585665.1 uncultured Polyangiaceae bacterium
GGTGTGCGTGCGTACCGTATCGGGCTCACGCGCCTTGGCCTACAACCGTTTTGGGGAGCCCACTTCATGACCGCCAAAGCTTCTAAGAAAGCTGCGGAACCAACCAAGAAAGCCGGCAAGAGCGACAAGCCGGGCAAGGCCGCCAAGACGGAGAAACCGAGCAGCAAGGCGAGCACCAAGCCGGCTCCCAAGGCGGCGCCCGCGAAGCTCGCGGCGGCCAAACCAGCGCCGGCCAAGGCGGCCCCCGCGAAAGCCGCCGTGGCCTCGAGCAAGGACGCCAAGCTCGCGCCGCGCGACGACGATCACGAGGTCGAGCGCGAAGGTGGCCTCAAGAAGAAGGAGCTGCGCCGCTTCCGCGAGATCCTGCTCGAGAAGCGCGAAGAGATCCTGCGCAACGCCAAGCGGACGCTGTCCGAGGACATGACGCTCGATTCGGACGATCTCGCCGACGAGATGGACCTCGCGTCGTCCGAGTATCTGCAGTCGTTCACGCTGCGCCTGCGCGGCCGCGAGAAGACCTTCCTCAAGAAGATCGATCACGCGCTCATCAAGATCGACGATGGCAGCTTCGGGATGTGCGAGGACTGCGGCGATCTGATCTCCATCAAGCGCCTCGAAGCGCGACCTGAGACGACGCTGTGCATCCGCTGCAAGGAAGATCAGGAGCGGATGGAGAAGGCGTACGGCTGAGCAGCCCCTGCGCGCCGGGGCTCCCCGCATCCCCGAGCGGCAGACGTCCTACCAACAGAAGGCGCGCCCGACCCGAGCTAGCGCTGCTTGAACGACTTGCGCAGCGCGTGCACCTCGTTGGCGTCCCCGAGCACGACCAAGGTCTGACCCGCGCCGACGACGACGTCCGGTGAGGGCGAGTAGTGGTACTTGGGCGGCTGGGTGTTGTTGCGGACCGCCAGCACGAGCAGCCCGTGGCGCTTGCGCAGCGCCGCCTGCTCGAGCGTCTGATTGGCGATCCACGCGTCCTCGGGGACGGTCACCTCGTCGATGCGCACCGTCTTGTCGCTCTCGCGCAGCATGTGATCGAGGAACTCGACGACGTTGGGCCGGATCATCTCGGTGACCAGGCGAACGCCGCCGATCAGCGCTGGGTTGACGACGCGATCGGCGCCAGCGCGGCGCAGCTTGTCGGCGGCCTTGACGTCGACGCCCTTGGCGACGATGCGCAGCTTGGGGTTCATCTCGCGGGCCGTGACGACGATGTAGAGGTTCTCGCGATCGTTGGTGAGCGCGGCGACGATGCCGCGGGCGCGCTTGATGCCGGCGTGCTCGAGGACCGACTCTTCGGTCGCGTCGCCGAGCAGGGTCACCAGGTTCGGCAGCCGATCGGTGGCGCGCTGCAGGTGCTGTGGATCGGCATCGATCGCGACGGTCGGCCAGCCCGACGCCGCGAGCTCCTCGACCACATGGATGCCAGTGGTGCCGATGCCGCAGACGATGATGTGGTCGTGGAGCTGAGCCAGGGTCTTTTCCATCTTGCGCCTCGATCGCAGCCGCGAAAACTCGCCCTCGAGAAAGTAGGTCGTCAGCGCCGACACGGCGTAGGCGGCGACGCCGAGCCCGGACAGGATGACGATGATCGCCCACAGCCGTGCCAGGTGCAGCGTCTCCATCCCGGGGAGCTCGCCGTACCCGACGGTGGTGATGCTGATCACCGTCATGAAGAAGCAGTCGAACAGCGACCACGGCTCGTGCAGCCAGCGCCCTTGCAGGTAGAAGCCGAGCGTGCCGACGACGACGATGGCGATGAGGATCAGGGCGGCGTTGATCAGCCGCTGGCGCATGCCATCGGTCGGATCGAGCTCGACCATGGCGGAGCGCTAGAGGAGACCGCAGAGCTTGTTGGGCTTGTCGACCTGGCCTGGGAGCGTGGCTGGCTTGCCCGGGCGGCGCTCGAGGCCGGCTGCCTTGAGCTCGTCGGCGATCGGGTCGTCGAGATCGACCGGCGCGCTCATGCTGAGGTCGATGGGCGGCAGCGCCGTCCGCAGGTTGACGAGCTCGCTGTCGCGCAGGACGCGCGGCCCCGCCTCCGACGAGCCGATGCCGCCGACGATGAGCACCGAGCCGTCGTCGAGCAGCGTCGAGGTGTGGCCGAAGCGACCGACGGCGAGCTCGGCGAACTTGCTGATCGAGCCGCGGGTGTCGTCGTAGATCGCCATCTGCTTGAGCGCGCAGAAGAAGCCCGACTGGCCGGTCGGGCAGTTCTTGCACCCGGTCGCGTCCATCACCTGCGACGGCGAACCGCCGCTGATGAGGGCGCGCTCGCGCGGCAGGGGGATGGCGCTCTCCCAGCCGGCGGGCCGATACCGATCGGCCACCGAGCAGGTCGCATCCTTGGCGAAGCCGAGGTAGGCGACGTCCGGGAAGCTGACGGCGCTCGCGCCGGGCGTGTAGGTCAGGACGCGGACCGCACCGTCGGCGTCGATCGCCTGCATCGCGCCGCCAACGTCGGTGAAGACGAAGCCGCCGGTCAGCAGCACGGTGCTGAACGTGGCGTCCTGGGAGACCAGCGTCGCGGTGTGAAAGGCCGTCGGCGTCTCGCCGGTCAGCGAGGCGGTCGAGCGCAGGATCGACGTGCCGCCATTGCCACCCGTGAGATATTCGCCCGTCGGCTCCCGGTTGTTCATGTCGTAGTTGCCGCCCCACAGCAGCTGGGTGCCGTCGTGCATGGTCGTCAAGGTCGCGCCGAAGCGCGGCACGATCGCGGTGCCGGTGCGCGCGCTCGTCTCCCCTTGCTGAAGCGCCGCGGCCTGCTTGACCGCCGTCGGGGGTAGCGCCGCATAGTCGAGCCCATCCGAGACCGTGCCGCCCCCCGGCACCGGCGCGCCCGCCTGGAACATCGCCGGGGTGAAGCCGCTGACCGACTCGCGGCTGACCGACTTGGCGACGGGATCGTAGACGAGCACCTCGGCGCCCGCGACCTTGGTGGACAGCGGGGTGAACATGTTGACCGGGATGAGGCGCGGGCCGGGGTGGAAGTTGCGCGACAGGCCGAAGGCCGGCTGCGTCGCGTCGTCGATGGTGGCGCCGCCGACGACGAGGATGCGGTAGGGCGGCGTCGCGTTCATCAGGAAGGCGTTGTGGAAGGCGCGCGGCTTGCCCGCCGTCGCCTCGGTGACGTTGGTGAAGGTGCCCGTCTTCGGATCGTAGATCTCGATGGCGCCGGTCAGCTGCAGGGTCTCGGAGAAGTCCTCGGCGTTGGGGTTGGTCGACGAGGCGATCGTGCCGCCGACCAGCAGCACCGTGCCGTCGGGGAGCTTGGTCGCGGTGTGGAAGGCGCGGCCGACGCTGAGCGTGTCCTCGGCGCAGCTCGAGGCCTCGGTCGGCAGCATGCGGAGCTGGTCAAGTTCCTTGACCATGGTTGCTTTCGGATCGACGCCCAGCAGGATGCCGGAGGCCTTGCGCCGGAACGAGCCGTGCACCGTGTTGTCGGGATCGGTGCTGGCGGCGCTGGCGAAGCCCTCGGCGATGATGTCGAAGGTGTCGACGCCATCGATCGGCAGCTTGAGGTGCGGTTGATCCTTGGGCACCTCGAAGACCCGATCGCAGACGAAGACGCGCGTGCTGCCGGTCCGGCGGAGCACCGACATACGCAAGGTCGAGATGCCGCTGGTCGGCACCGTCGCGTCGGAGGGCGGGCCGTTGCAGCGGCCTCCGACCGCGCCCTGGGCGACGACAATCTTCATGGTGGGGCCGGTCTTGCCGTCGCACGCGGCGAGCAGGCAGAGCGGGGTCATGGCAAGCCAAGCGGCAGTACGCGTCGTGATCATTCGAGGTCTCGCCTCCCACGGTAGTCGCTTGCGAGGGGAGGATCAAGAACCGCTGCGCGGGGCTGAAGTTGGCTTGATCGGCAGCGCTGGCTACGTTACGACGCCCTCCAAAGGAGACACGACACCATGCGAAAGGTCGTGATTGTATCCGGCGCGCGTACGCCGATTGGCAGCTTCCAGGGCGTCTTGTCCTCGCTGCGCGCTCCCGAGCTCGGCTCAATCGTCATCGCCGAAGCGGCGCGGCGCGCCGGCCTCGCCCCCGAGGATGTCGAGGAGGTCCTGATGGGCTGCGTGCTGCAAGCCGGGATCGGCCAGGCGCCCGCCCGCCAAGCTGCGCTCGGGGCCAGGCTCCCTTCGATGGTGCCCTGCACGACGGTCAACAAGGTCTGTGGCTCAGGCCTCAAGTCGGTGATGCTCGGCGCGCAGGCGATCGCCGCGGGCGATGCCGACGTCGTCGTCGCCGGCGGCATGGAGTCGATGTCGAACGTCCCGTACTACCTGCCCGACGCGCGCGGCGGCTTCCGCCTCGGCCACTCGACCGCCAAGGACGGCATCATCCACGACGGGTTGTGGGACGTGTACAACGACTTCCACATGGGCAGCGCGGCCGAGCTCTGCGCCAAGACCTACTCGGTCTCGCGCGCCGAGCAGGATGCCTTCGCCCTCGAGTCGTACAAGCGCGCCCAGCGGGCCGCCACCGAGGGGAAGTTCAGCCAGGAGATCGTCGCCGTCGAGGTCCCGCAGAAGAAGGGGCCCCCGCAGCGCGTCACGATCGACGAAGAGCCGGGGCGCTCCGATCTCTCCAAGGTGCCGTCGCTCAAGCCGGCCTTTCAGAAGGACGGCACCGTGACCGCGGCCAACGCATCGAAGATCAACGACGGCGCCGCGGCGGTCGTGCTGATGGCCGAGGAGGTCGCCAAGGCCCGGGGCCTGCAGCCACTGGCCACCATTCGCGCCCAGGCCCAAGCCGCCCAGGCGCCCGAGTGGTTCACCACCGCGCCGGCCACGTCGCTCAAGAAGGTCGTCGAGAAGGCAGGCGTGGACCTCTACGACGTCGATCTCTGGGAGATCAACGAGGCCTTCTCGGTCGTCGGCATCATCAACACCCGCCTGCTCGGGCTCGACGCCGAACGGGTCAATGTGAACGGGGGAGCGGTCGCCCTCGGTCACCCGATCGGTGCTTCGGGTGCGCGCCTGCTGGTCACGCTGCTGCACGCGATGGCCGCGCAGCAGAAGCGACTCGGCGGGGTGTCGCTGTGCATCGGTGGTGGCGAGGCGGCCGCACTTCTCGTCGAAAGGACTGCGTAATGAGCGAGATCAAGACGATCGGAATCGTCGGAGCTGGGCAGATGGGCGGCGGCATCGCGCAGGTGGCCGCGCAGGCTGGCTACACGGTGCGCCTCGCGGATGCGTCCCTGGCGCTCGCCGAGAAGGGGCGCGATCGGATCGGGCAGCAGCTCGGCAAGCTGGTCGAGAAGGGCAAGCT
>CAZPEY010000156.1:0-12741 GCA_964585665.1 uncultured Polyangiaceae bacterium
CCCACGGGGAGAACGGCGGCGAGAGCGCGTGCGCCGGGTGGGGATGGGAACCCTCCCGCAGCTTGATAACACAATCTGAGGTGCGACGCTGGCTTGCGCTGTTTCCTCGGAGATGTTCATCAGTTGCTGTCCTAACATCCGCTCCGTCTCAAACCCTCTCAACCCGTCGTCACGCCCTCATTCTCTCTCGGAATGGCACAGCCGCGGCACAGCTTTCGCCCTGCAAACGCAGCACTTACGCAGAGGGAAAAAATTCCCCGTGGCACTGGTGCGAACGAAGCGCTCCGCAGTGATACCTTGGCAAGAACCCATGCAGATCGATCTCGTAGTTCTCTACGAACACCCCGAGTGGCAGAAGCCGCTCTTCGACGCGCTGACCCAGCGAGGCATCCGCTTCGAGCCGTACGACCTCAAGCTCGCCGCGTTCGACGTCGATCAGGTCCCGCGCGCGAGGCTCTACTTCAACCAGGCGGGCTACAACGAAGCAGGCCGCTTTGCCTTGCCGAGCCACGCGGCGATCGAGGTGTTGAATCTTTCGGCCTGGGCGGAGATCGACGTCGTCTGGAACCGCTACGTGCGCGCGGCGCGGGGACGATCTCGCGCTACGACTTCATGCAGGACCACGGCGTCGGCTACGACGATCACTCGAACGGCACGGTGTGGCGATACGTCGACGTCCCGTTCGTACGTGTCGACACCATTCTGTGACGACGCTGCCCACAACTGAACCGTAGGCGAATCGAAGCGCACCTGAGTGCCGAGCGTCATGCGGACCGAGAACCCGCGCCAGCGGCGATGCAGGTGATACGCCGCGCTGAAACCGAGCACGCTCCGCGTGTCATCCTGCTCGATGAGATCGCTGTTCAGCGGGTCGCGCACGAACAAAGTAAAATTGTTCCAGATCGAAAGCTTGTAGCGAACGAAGTACAGCTGCACGTCGACCGTGTTCTGCGCTGCTGCATAGCGCAGCGCCAGGTTCAGCATCAGACGCTGGGTCTGTCCCCCTTCGGAGGGATCCTCGGCGCCAAAGTGGCTCAGCTCACCCGACGCCACCGCTCGCGACGGAATCTGTCCCGAGGATCGCCATGAGGAACCATACGCCGACACGAAGAGCGTGAGGCTCAGACGCCGCGAAAATTCGTAGCCGAGCTTGGCAATCGCAGCGCTATGAGTGTGTGCCGTCGCCGCGTAGACCGTTCCGGTCGCGAAATGTTCGTGGTCGGCGCCGTTGGTCGCATGGTGGTGCTGATGCAACGCCGGCCCCAAGACCAACGCTGCCACATAACCGAGCAGTGGCATCCACGCGGCCACCTTCCCTCTAGAGCTCATCTCAACACAGTGCTTGTACCATCGCCGGGTGCGTCTGGATCTGACCAACCATCCTAACCGAGTGGGCCGTGATAGATTGCAGCCATGCGTAGCCGTACTTGGTTCCTCCTTGTTTTCGCCTTGGGGTGTGGGAGCCAACAGGTCCGCGACGAGGGCGATCCGGACGATGGCGGCTTCGTCCCAATCGACGTCACGACCGACATGATGGGCAATACCCTGTTGCCGATCGGCAGCATCGCACGGGTGACAGCGAGCTGGCTGAACCTGCGGACCGCGCCGGGCACAGCTGCTCCCGTCGTCGTAGCGATGCCTTGCGGTTCGATCGTCAGCGTTCTCGGCGGTCCCTCCACGGACCCGGTTGGCTGGTGGCACCTCTCCTTCGAGCAGAACAGCGGTTGGGCTTCGGGCAAGTATCTCGTTCTCGAATCGGACTTCGATGCGTCCGTCTGCGTGACGTCCAGCTTCCCCGTGGTTGACGGCGGTGTCGTGGTCAGCGACGACGCGGTCACCGCGATGTTCGATCGCGCCAAGCTTGGTGTCGGGTACTCCTACTACTGGGGCCATGGGTCGTGGACCACGACGGGCGCTGATCGCGGCTCGTGCGTTGGCAGCTGCCCCAATTGTCAGCACACTGGGGGGTATGGCGCTGACTGCTCCGGCTTCCTCGCCAAAGTGTGGCAGGTGCCAACACCCTCGGCGCTCGAGAAGGACCTGCATCCGTACTCGACCGCCAACTTCTATAGCGATACGAATCGCGAGTGGAAACAGATCCCGCGCTCAGACCTTAAGCCAGGTGACGCGCTCGTGCGTCGTAAGGACGGGACGGGTCATATCGTCCTGATTGAGGACGCCTCCGATCCATTCGGTGATCTTTGGTTGTACGAGTCGCGGGCGTGCATGATCGGAGTCGTCCACAACCTGCGCTCCGTGGATTCCTCGTTCATTGCGATCCGCCGCAACGATCTGTAGGAGAGGATCACTGGGTTCCACTTCGGTTGGGGCAGGCAAGCGCTTCTGCTTCAAGCCATCGCTCAGGGCCCACGGAGGGGTCGTATGCTGACCTCCTGCCCCCCCTGTTGCGATTGGTTTCGCGCGGGAAGGTCTCGGTCCGCTCCCCCAAAAGGAAAACGTGGTTCGCGCCGCGCTTTGCGGCCTCTCGGCGTAGGCCATCTTCAGACCTACTTTCGATCGCTCCACGACTGGGACACGGAATAAACGACCTGGAAACCGACACGCGCAGTCGGAGCTCGCCCGATGCGCAGCCCGCACTGAGCAAAATGACGAGAAGGACTGGAGCGTACCCGACCGCGCACTTCACGGGTTCCCATAGCGGACGGCAGTGCCTGTAACGTAGACCATGTCGTGCTCGTGCTGTGCCAGTGCGCCAACGATCGCGTCGGCGCCGAGCGCCGCAGCGCGAACCCGCAGGTTGTTCATCGCGACGTGCTCGTCGTGCGCGTGCGCCTCGACCGTCCCGAGTACGATCATCTGACGGTCCGCGGCCTGATTCGCGCCCACGCGGATGTCCTGAGATCGCGCGGCTGGCGACGGTACGTGATGAACATCGTGCGCTTCTTCGTGGTGGTCGCTCATGTAGGGCGACCAGCAAGCGGCGGTACCGAGAGCGGTGAACGCCGCGATCAAAAGGGGTCGCATAAGAGCCTCCTGGGCGAAGCTTTGACGTAGCCGCTGTGCCTTCATTCAATCAATCAGCGAAGAAAATGGATTTTCACTTTCCGCTGAATAGTCAAGCGCGAGTCGCGTCTAATCCGCGGAGGAATCATGCGCACTTCTCTGACCGTCTCGATCCTCGTCTTCACGGTTCTGGCGATGGGGAGCCGCACCGCCGAGGCGCACAGTAGTCGGCACGGCCGTCACGGTCGTAGCAACTCCGGCTGCGGCGGCACTAAGCCCCCCAGCGGTGCGCCCGAGCGAGTCGACTACGAGGCAGGCTGCTCGATGCGCACGAGTGGCGCTCTCTTGTTGCCCCTGGGTGCGGTCTTCACGATCGTCGGCGCTGGCTTCATGGCGAGCTCCAAACACCCAGCTTCGACGCGACTCCTTGGCATCGCCGACCTTGGGATTGGGGGCTCGTTCCTCATGGGCGGCGCGGCCCTTTGGGGGAGCGGGCAAGTGCGGATGAATCGCGCGAATGAAGCGTATTCGATCTCGGTCGCGCCGCCTCCGCCCGGGACAATCGGCACCGGACTGCAGCTGGGCTGGTAGCGCTTCGCCGGGTCACAGGTGATCGTGGTGAACGTCGCACGTAAAGCCAAGAATGAGCATCCCGTCTTGATGCTTTTGGCCCGCCTGGATGGCGACCCCGCCCGCGTCAATCACCAGGCTCGTGTCGAGCAACTGCTTGGCGCCCTCCCCGATCTGGATCCGGAGCTCGAGGCGATGGGGCCCGTGCTCGCTCTTGTCGTGATGAACATAGGTGAGCGAGGCACGCTTGCCGTTGGGGAGCGCGGTCGTCATGGGCGTCCCCAGCTTGAGAGTCAGCTCCTGCTGGCTGAGTAGATCGAAGCGCTTCCACTCTGTGAATGGCGGCTTCTGCAACAACGCACGAAGGCGGGTGATCCGCGGATCCATTCCCTCCCCGGTGGATCGCGCATGCACGACCCGAATGGAGCAGTCGGCATTGGGTGCCTCGGCGCGGGCTGAGGCAGCGACGACCAGCGCGACGGTCGCGAGCAAGCGAGAGAGCAGCGTAGGCATCAATCTTCCTCCGTCGTCCAGATCACGGGCGTCTCACCTTCATCAGCCGCCACGATCGCGACGGAAGCGCCGCGAACGTCAAGCCGCTTGACCGCCCACGCCGTAGCCAACGGCGCCGCCGGCGGTCGCAGGAAGACGAGCAATGCAGCGGCTGCCAGCAGGAGCCCCGCAGACGCACCCACCAGCGGCCTGCCCCCCCAGCGGCGTCCGGGGGCTCGGCGCGCCGGGCGCAGCCTCGCCTCCACGGCCTGCCATACGTCAGCTCCTGCGGCCTCGGCGTCGAGGGCGCCGATGAGCAGGGCGCGACTCTGCGCCAGCGTCGCGAGCTTCGCGCGATCCTCATCGGTCATCTCGGCCTCGAACGCCGCTCGTTCATCCGCCGGCATCTCTCCGTCGAAATAGCGGTGCAGTCGTTCGTCCTTCATGGCGTTACCTCGGCTTCGATCAGATGATCCTGCATTTTCTTCCGCGCGTGAAACAAGCGTGACATGATCGTGCCGATGGAGCAGTCGATCCGCTCGGCCATCTCCTGGTAGCTTAGCCCTTCCACTTCACGCATCATCAGCACGGCGCGGTGCGCTGGAGACAGCTTGGCGAGCGCCCCGCGGATCGCGCCTCGCGTCTGTTTGTCGGCGAGGGCACGAGCCGGGTCGGCGCCGCCGCGGGCGGGCGAGATCCCGGAGTCGTCGTCGACGGCTCGAGCTTCGATCGTGTCGTCGAAGTCAACGCGCTCTTTGCGGCGCTTGCGCAACAGATCGATCGCGGCGTTCATCGCGATGCGATGAGTCCACGTCGAGAAGAGGGACTTCCCGTCGAAGCTTCGCAGCCCATGGAACGCCTTTACGAACGTCTCCTGGACGACGTCCTCGGCGTCATCGGCATCGTGGACCATGCCGAGTGCCACGGCGTAGATGCGGCGCTGATGAAGATCCACCAACGTCCGAAACGCGGCGAGGTCGCCGCGACCCGCGCGTCCGATGAGGCTTTGCTCGTCTGGGTCCGGGGACAACGATACCTCGACTCCATGGCGTGAAACGGAGCGGCGCTCCATCTATTCAACTCGATCGAACCAGGTTCGGTCTGACCAAGGCTCGGTCAGGTCACGCCGCTCATCTCCGACAAAGTAGATGACGGTTCACCGCGGCAGGGCGCAAATGCCCGACTCGAATGCGAAGGCATTGTACTTTCTAAGCGCGGTCTGATGCTGCCGCTTTCCAGCCACGAGAAGCCCGACGCCAATCGCCGTGAGCCCCAGCATCCCGACGGCTGCGGGTGCGTTCTTGGAATGGCCGCTGGCCCCCAAACCCGCAGCCAGCCCGGCTGAGCCAAAGGTTCCGCCGCCAGCGAATACCCAGCCCGCCGTGTTCAGCGCCCGGGAGCGCGCTTCCAGCTCACGGGATTCAGGACGATCGAGAAGTGCCAGGCTGATCTCGGAGGAAGGGACGCGCCGGCCGCCAATGAACGCGGCGCGAACCACACCTCCTCGGCGGCTCCGCTCTCCTTCTTGCAGGCATGAGCCGTCGGGCACCGGCACCAGCAGGTTCTGCGGCTCACACGCGTCGGGGTGGGTCACAATCCGTCCGTCGCCACAACGCACCGTACTTTGCCGATCGAGGCCAACCGAAAAGGCGAGCGCCAACGGCGGCAGGGGTTGGTCAGCCACCCGCGCGCCATCCACATGGAGCACCACCCCGCCGCTCTCGATCGTGCGACGCAGCGTCTCGATGCTGTCCGCGTCGGCGGCGACCACGAGTGCGCCTTGCCAGCTCCGTCCTGGCTGGATCTCGACGTCCTCCCCGAGAATCGGCAGGGCGTGCGAGCCCGCGCGCAGCGCTTCGAGCGGCATGGGCGCAAGGGGATCGCGCTGATCCGCTTGGATCCAGCCGACCGTCAGCTCGGGCTGGGCCTGGATCGCCTGCGCGATGGCTCGTCGCGCGATCTCGTCGCGGTCGCGAAGCAGCTCGTAGCGTTGGCCAACTCGATCCGTGAGCCAGGCAGTCGCCCCGGCGAGGCGCAGCGGGCGAGCATCCAGGTTGCGGATCTGGAGCGCGAAGGCGGGAAGCGGCACGCGCGACAGGAGCGCCTGTTTCCCCGACTGTTTGTGTACCACGCGCACCGCGAACCCTGCGCGCTTCTCCAGATTCTCGGGTGTGATCTGCTCGATCACGAGCCCCACTGCGCCCCATGGACTTGGAAACGCGCCGCCCCCGGCTAGCGTCGGCACTGGCATGACGAAACGGACCGGAGCGCAGGCACACAAAGAGGACACGAGCGCGACAAGCAGGAAGAGCGATCTCACTTTTTTCTCCAAGGAAGGTCGCTCAGACGGACCGGGAGGTCGCCATATTCAACCCTGCTCTCGGAATACCGATCTTGAGCAGCAAAGGCCAGTCGATCTCTTTCTGGAACATGAACACCTGCGCGCCGGTGCTGAAGATGTGCAGGATGCCCGTGAGCGCGAGGGTGGTCTCGAAATCGAAGAACATTCCCGCGAGCGGCACAAAGAAGACCGAGGAGCCGAAGCCGCTCACCGTGCCGAAGACCTCGGTCACAAAGCGAAGAACAACAGCGTCGAGGGGGTGAAGGTCATCGCCTTCGACGCACAGCATGATTGCCGCTGTGGGCGCTGATCGATCGCGTTGAATTTCCCGGAAGCTGAGCCGTCCAACCGCCGGAGGAGAAAGATGAAGAGACCTATCCTGACAGCCTTGGGTGCGCTCCTGTTCCTTGGCGCAGTGGCGATCTTTGCTGGCGAAGCTCGCGCCAACCCTATCGGAGATCGACTGGCAGGTCGGGGAGAGCGCTGGGTGCATTCGAGGAGGTACGTCACGCTGCACACGTACGCCCCACCGCGCTACCGCTACCGCGCCGAACGCCACCGAGGATGGTCGCGTGCGCCCGAATCACACCGCTCGTGGTCGCGGCAGACACACAACGACAGACACCGCTAGCGGCACCTTCGTGCATGGCTTCTTTGCCACGCCTGGTGCGTATTGTTCGGTTTGTAAACGCAATAGGGATACATGAACGGTCGAGGACTTGCCTTGGGTAGCGTCAGGATGTATTCAACGAGAGCGATGGGACGTTGGCTTGTAGTGCTGCTGCTTGCGATTGGCTTCGCGCGGCTCATCGTTCCCGCTGCGAGCTCTTCCTGCTTCGATGAGTGCGATGACGACAACGACGCAGGAGACTGCGCGCCGAGCTGTGAAGACTGCAGCTGCTGCGCTCGCGTCTCTCTTGTCGCTCCCGAGTTGAGCCTATCCCCGCCACCCGTACTGTCACGGTCGGTGCTACCTCGGCGTTCCATCGATCTCCCTCCCTCTGCTGATCCCGATCCGCTCCTCGACGTCCCGAAAGCCTCCTAGCTAAAGCCGTCCCTGCTTCGGAAACGCTCACGCGATTGTCGCGTGGCGGTTCGAGCGTGCTTTGCGAAGGAGAGCGATATGAGGTCGTGGCGAGCCGCCATGGTCGCAGTCGTGGTGCTCGCGGCTGGCGGCAAGCCAGCGCGTGCAGCCGCGCCATGCGATGGCCCCATGGGTCGAAGTGAAGTCGTAGCGTGCGCGGTCGCGCGTAGCCTAGAGGTGACGAAGGAACGAAACGAGCTGGCGGTGCTCGCGGGACGCCGCGTCTCCGCGGGACTCTGGTTGCCCGCCAACCCTGTCGTCTCCGCGCTCGTCGCGAGTCGCACTGCGACCTCCGGTGCGACACGAGCGTCTAGCGTAAACTGGTACGTGACGCTGTCGCAGGAGATCGAGATCTCCGGTCAGCGCTCGAAACGATTGGCGGTCGCCGACGCGGACGCTGCGGCCCAGGTGAGACGCGTCGCCGTGGCCGAGCAGCAGGTGGCCGCCCAGGCGGCTCGGCTCTACTTCACGATCCTGGGACAGAAGGAGATCCTGACGCTCACGAGTCAGTTCGAAGAGGCCGCTCGCGGCCTCGAGGACTTCGCGATCGGTCGACTCAGAGAGAGTCTGATCTCGCCCGTCGATGCGAGCCTGCTTCGCGCCGAGACGATTCGGATGCGATTGATTCGGGCCGAATCTCAGCGGCGCCTCGTCGAAGCGCAGACGGCGCTCACGGCGCTGCTGGGGCTCGACCCCGCCCGACCGATCGAGGTGACGGGGTCACTCGAGGTCCCGGCCGCGTCTCGCGATCTCGCCGCGCTCGTCGACCGCGCGCTTTCTTTGCGAGGCGAGCTCCTCGCGGCCGAGGCCGATCGCAAGTCGATCGTGGCGCAGCTCGAGGTGTGGAGGCGCTCTCGTGCCCCCAACCTGACGCTGTCGTTCACCGCACAGAACGACGGGTTCGACGAGCGTGTGTTCGGCGCGGGCGTGTCCTTGCCGATCCCGCTCCCCGCTCCCGTCGGCCGCACCTATCGCGGGGAGATCCTCGCGACGACCGCCAGTATTGCTCGCTCGGAGACGACGATCGAAGCCCTGAAGCGACAGATCCGAGGTGACGTCACGAGTGCGTTTCGGAGTGTCGAGAATCGCAGCGCCACGTTGGCGCTGTTCCCGGCTGACCTGATCAGCGCAGCGCCGCAACAACTCATCGCGCTTCGCAATGGCCTCACGTCGCGCCAAGTGCCCATCCGCGAGTCGCTGTTCACGCAGCGAGCGCTGCTCGACCTGCTCGTCAGCTACATCGAGGCACGCGCCGCTTACGCGCAAGCCTGGGTCGATCTCGCGTACACGGCCGGTCTACCCCTCGCTGGAGAGTCCCCATGATCCGCTCCCTCATTCTCTGCATCGCATTCCTCGCGGCCTGCTCTGGAAAGAAGGAGCCAGTCGAGGCCAAGAAGCCGACCGCCGTTCCCAAGGAGCACAAGGAGGAGGCCGAGGCGCACGAAGAGCTGCCCTCCTCGGTGAACCTCGCTCCGGAGGTGACGCGAAATGCAGGCATCAGGGCAGAGCCCGTGCGCGTCAAGACGCTCCCCGAGACGGTTTCCCTGACGGGAGAGGTCCTCGCCAACCCCGATCGCTCCGCAAAGATCGCGGTACGGATTCCTGGTCGCGTCGTCGAGGTCGTCGTCAAGGAGGGCGACCGCGTGAAGCGCGGCCAACTGCTGGCGACCATCGAGTCGACCGAGCTCGCGAAGGTGCGTGCCGAGCTTCTCGCGAGCCAGGCGAGGGCGCGCTCGGCCCGTCAGAACGCGACTCGCCTCGCGAACGTCGCGAAGCAGGGGCTCGCCTCGGGACAGGAGGTCGAAACGGCCAACGCAGAGGCGGCTTCGCTCGAAGCCGAGGTGCGAGGCGTCCGCCAGACGCTATCGGCGTTCGGCCCAACGGCCGCATCGACTGAATCCGACTCCGCCAGACTACAGCTCTTCTCGCCGATCGCTGGGACCGTATTGAGCCGCGACGCCGTTCGCGGACAGACCATCCTCGCCGAGCATATCCTCGCGACGATCGCGGATCTCGACAACGTCTACTTCACCGCGCGCCTCTTCGAGAAGGACCTCGCTCGCATTCGTGTTGGAGCCTCGGTGGACGTCAAGCTCAACGCGTATCCCACCGAGGTCTTCAGCGGCACCGTCGAGATGATCGGCAACCAGCTCGATCCGACCGCGCGAACCGTGACCGCGCGAATCGCGCTGGCCAATCGCGGCAACATGCTCAAGGTCGGGCTGTTCGGCAACGCGACCGTCGCCGTCTCCGACGTCGCGCCGCGCACGCCGCGCGTGGTCATCCCGCTCAGCGCCGTTACCAAGCTGGCCGATCGCGATGTCGTGTTCGTTCGTCAGCCCGACGAACACTTCGAAGTTCACCCCGTGACGCTAGGACGAGCAGCGGCGGGCGAGGTCGAGGTACTCACCGGTCTGCGAGAAAAGGAGATGGTCGTCGTCGAGGGCGTCTTCACGCTCAAGAGCGCGGTGTTGAAGAGCACCTTCGGGGAGGAGGACTAGTCATGGCCTTCCTCGGTGCGATCGTCGAATGGTCCCTCCGCAATCGGCCGGTCGTCATTCTGCTCACGCTGATCTTCGTCCTGCTCGGAGTGCAAGGCGCGACGCGGCTGCCCATCGACGCGGTCCCCGACGTCACCAACGTGCAGGTCATGGTGATCACTACCGCGCCCGCGCTCTCGCCCGTCGAGGTCGAGCAGTACGTCAGCGTACCCGTCGAGCGCGCGATGTCCGGCATTCCCAAGGTGACGCAGATCCGCTCGATCTCGAAGTACGGCTTGTCGGTCGTCACGGTCGTGTTCACGGACGATACGGACATCTACTTCGCGCGGCAGATGGTCGCGGAGCGGATGGTCGACGCAGGCAACGCGGTGCCGCCGCAATACGGTCGACCGCAGATGGGGCCGATCTCGAGTGGCCTCGGAGAGATCTATCAGTTCACCGTCGAGGGGGAGGGCCTCAGCTTGATGACCCTCGAAGAGACGCTCGATTGGTACATCTCACCGCAGCTGCGCTCGGTCGAAGGCGTCGTCGAGGTCAACAGCTTCGGCGGCGAGAACAAACAGTATCAGGTACGCATCGACCCGCAGCGGCTCCAGGCGCTCAACGTCTCGGTCTCCGACGTCATCGAAGCGCTGGAGCAGACGAACGCCAACGCCGGCGGCGGCTACATCGAGCACAACCGCGAGCAGCTCGTGATCGGCACCCGAGGTCTCGTGACGAGCCTCGAGGACCTGAAGTCCGTCGTCATCGGCGCGACGCCGCAAGGCGTACCGATCACGGTCTCGAGCATTGGCGACGTTCAGTTCGGGCCGAAGCTCCGTCGCGGCGCCGCCACGATGAACGGCAAGGGCGAGGTCGTCATCGGCGTGGCGATGATGCTGCTCGGGGAGAACTCGCGCACGACGACCGATCGAGTCAAGGCGAAGCTCGACGAGCTCGCCAAGTCGTTGCCGGCCGGGATGACCATCAAGCCGTTCTACGATCGATCGGCGTTGGTCGAGCGAACGGTGCGCACCGTCGGCAAGAACCTCCTCGAAGGCGCCGCGCTGGTCATCCTCGTGCTGCTGATCCTGCTCGGCAATCTGCGCGCTGGGTTGATCGTCGCGACGACAATTCCGCTCTCGATGCTCTTCGCCGTGCTGCTCATGAACGCGCTGGGCGTCTCGGGGAATCTGATGAGCCTCGGCGCGATCGACTTCGGCTTGATCGTCGACGGGACGGTTATCATCGTCGAGAACGCGGTCCGCCGACTGGCCGAAGCGAGGCACGAGCACGGACGTGATCTGACGAGTGAAGAGCGACTCAACATCGTGAGAGACGCCGCGATCGAAGTGCGCAGCGCCAGCATGTTCGGCGAAGCCATCATCGCGATCGTCTACCTGCCGATCCTGGCGCTACGGGGCATCGAAGGAAAGATGTTCCACCCGATGGCAATGACCGTGCTGTTCGCGATCGGGGGCGCCTTCATCATCTCGCTCACGCTCGTTCCCGTCCTCTGCAGCTACATCCTGCGCGCCGAGGAGGAGAAGGAGACGTGGTTGATGCGGAAGATAACCGCCGTCTACAAGCCGCTGCTCGGCTTCTCGCTGCGTCGCCGCTGGGTGACGCTGTCGACTGGCCTCGTCATCCTCGTCGTGGGCCTCGGGATCTTCTCGCGGCTCGGCGCCGAGTTCGTCCCCAAGCTCGACGAGGGCGACCTGATCCTCGAAGTGCGGCGGTTGCCCGGCGTCTCGCTCTCCGAGGCGGTGGCTATCGATCTGCGCATCGGCAAGGCGCTCAAGAAGATCCCGGAGATCGAGAAGGTCGTCGCGAGGAACGGCGCCCCCGAGGTCGCGACCGATCCGATGGGCATCGAGCAGTCCGACGTGTACGTGATCTTGAAGCCGCACGATACGTGGCGCTCGGGCCTGACCAAGAAAGAGCTCATCGAAGAGATCGAAGCGCTCATCGACGAGGCCGTCCCCGAAGCCGCGATCGCCGTTTCGCAGCCGATCGAGATGCGCACCAACGAGCTCATCGCGGGCGTTCGCTCGGACGTGGCAGCGCAATTGTACGGACCCGATCTAGGGCAGCTCGAGAAGCTCGGCGAGCGCATCGCCGAGGCGATCAAGGCGGTTCCTGGCGCGGTCGACGTGCGTGCCGCGCAGAGCGCAGGGCTCAGCTATCTCACCATCAAGCCGGATCGTGCACGCCTCGCCCGCTACGGTCTGACGGTCGGCGATCTGAACACGCTCACTGAGACGCTCGCCGTCGGTCGCCAGGCAGGTCAGGTGTTCGAAGGTGATCGTCGTTTCGAGCTCGTCGTCTTGGTGCAAGGCGTTTCGGGGAATCTCGATTCGATCAAGGCGCTGCCTCTCAAGGCGAAGACCGGGCAGGTAGTTCCCCTCGGAGACGTCGCTGAGGTCGTGCTCGAGAAGGGGCCGGTCGTCGTCAATCGCGAGAAGCAGTCGCGGCGTCTGGCGGTCGAGTTCAACGTTCGCGGGCGAGACTTAGTGACTACCGTGAACGGGGCGCAGGCGGCCGTCGCGAAAGCGGTTCAGCTCCCCGCGGGCTACCGCATCGAGTGGGGCGGCGAGTTCGAGAACTTCCTGACGGCGCGGAAGCGGCTCCTCATCGTTGTGCCGCTGTCACTCGGGCTGATCCTGTTTCTGCTGTGGTTGGCCTTCCGCGCGCTCAAGCCGGCGATCTTGATCTTCCTCAACATCCCGTTCGCGATCGTCGGAGGGATCGTCGCGCTATGGATTCGTGGAATCCCGTTCAGCATCTCGGCGGGCGTGGGGTTCATCGCG
>CAZPEY010000157.1:0-6716 GCA_964585665.1 uncultured Polyangiaceae bacterium
CCACCGGGCGGGTCGCAGGTGCCGAGGCAGCGGCAGGCGCCGGGGCGGCCGCGGGTCGCGGGGCAGCCACCGGCGCCGGGGCCACGACTGCAGGCGCGGCGGCCTTCGCTCCAGGTGTCCCTGTCGCTGCGGGCGCTGGCGCTGCGCTCTTTGCGGGCGTCGCCGCGGGGCTGGGGGTCGGAGCCTGCGTCGGCAGTGGGTAGTGGCTCAGCCCAGGCGAGGGCTGCATCGCGAAGAAGGCCACCGCGCCCCCGCCGCCCCCGATCGCGATCGCGCCGACGATCCACAGCCACAGCCGGCGACGCCGCGGCGGCGGCTTGAGCGCCGGCACCTTCATCGTCGACGGGAACGGCGCCGCCTGGGTCACGCCGAGCCGCGCCGGCTCGATCGAGATCTCCTTGGAGGGCTCCGGGTCGGGCTCGAGCAACGGCAGGGGCCCCGTCGGGCGCAGCGGCGGCAACGTCGTGCCGAGCGGCGGCGTCGGCAGCGCGGGGGGGAGCGAGTGGCGATCGCTGATCACCGCGTGCGGCAGCTCCTCGCGGAGCTCTTGGGGAGAGAGGGGCTCGGGCCCGTCTTCGAGCTCGGACTCGGGAACCCGCACCATCGGCTCGGTTCGATCGTTGAGCGGCCGCGCTTCCTCGACGAAGGCTGGCAGCGACTTCTCAGTCAGCGGCCCCGGGAGGGAGGGCCCATCGATCGCGGCGTCGTCGGCGCCGACGCCCACGAAAGTGTTGCGTGGCGGAATCGGCTCGAGCGCCGGGCCCTTGGGCGGCGGCGGCTTGGGCGCACCGGCTGGGCTGAACGGGCTCGTCGACTGCAGCATAGGCAGCGCCGGCGGCGACGCTGCGCCGCTGCCCATGCGCACCGTCGGTCGACTGAGCAGCCGCCGCACCTGCGCGCCGAGGTCGTTGCGCGCTCGCTGGACGCGCGGCACGAGCAGGGAACGCAGGGCCTCGGCCATCGCGTCCATGGTCGGAAAGCGCTCGGCCGGATTGGGGCGGAGCGCTCGCTGCAGCAGCGTCACGTGACGCTGATCGAGATACTTCGGCGTTGGCGGGCCCGCCAGCATCGCGGCGACCAGCGACGCCCCGTCGGTGCCGGCGAACGCCGCATCCCCGGTCAGCAGCTCGAAGAGGATCGCGCCGATCGAGAACACGTCCGCCGCCCCGCTCTTGCCCTCTCCGCGCAGCACCTCGGGCGCCAGATAGGCGAGCGTGGCGACGTGCCGATCATGGGTCGCCCACCCCGGGCTGAGCAACGCCTCCATCAGGCCCACGTCGAACAGCCGCAGATCTCCCTCGGGCGTCACGACGATCGTGTCGGGCGCCAGACCGAGGTGCCGCACGCCCGCCGGATCGAGGTCCTGTCGCGCGTGCAGCGGCGCCAGGATCTCGGCCAGCTCGAGCGCCACCAGCAGCGCCGCCTCGCTCGACAGCCGCTCGCCCTTCTCCTGGAGCATGCGCATGAGCGCGTGCAGCTCGAGGCCGCGGATCAGATCGACCGCAATGTAGTATTGGGCCCCCTGCACGTTGACGTCGTGCACCCGGGCCACGCGCTCCGAATCGATCGCCGCGTACCGGGTCGCAGCGTCGGTGAGCCGCTTGACGAAGGCCTCGTCGGAGCACAGCGCCATGGGGATCCGCCGCACCACGAACTGCTTCTCGAACCCCGCTACACCATAGATCTTCGCACGAAAGCTCTCGCCGAGCGGACCTTCGCTGAGCAACTCGACACAATTGTATCGTCCCAGATAGAACGACCGCCGCGCAGCGCTGTCCATCGTCGCCAGATTCTTAATATACCACGCTTTGACTCGCCCCCTTCCTTGGTTATGTTGGAGGCAGTGAGCCTACGCAAACGAGACGACGAATCCTGGCTGTCACGCTGGGTGCGGGGGGCGACGAAGTTGGCGGTACGACCTGGAGCGAGACTGCGCAGACTGGACGCGTACCTGCGCGAGGATCTGAATGGCGCGCAGCACTCGCTCGCGTACCTGCGCCACCTGCTGCGCGGCAACAAGATCAACCGCCGCGCTTTCTTCGAGAAGATCGACGACGCGCGGCCGCCGGTGCTCCTGCTGCACGGCTACCTTGGCACCCGCGGCTCGATGTACATCCTCGAGCGTCGGCTGGCCGAGGACGGTCACCTCGTGTTCTCGTTCAACCTGGGCGCCCTCAACGTGCGGGACATCCGCACGTCGGCCTTTCTGATTCACCGCAAGGTCGAGGCGATCCTCGCGCAGACCAAGGTCGACAAGATCGACATCGTCGGCCACTCGATGGGCGGGCTCATCGGTCTGTACTACGTCAAGAAGCTCGGCGGCCACGAGAAGGTCCGCAAGCTCGTCATGATGGGGACGCCGAACCGCGGGACCTGGGTCGCGCTGCTCGGCATCGCCACGGTCGGGCTGCTCTCTTCGAGCGCCTGGCAGCTTCTTCCCAACAGCCGCTTTCTCCGCGAGCTGCACCAGGGGCCGCTGCCGGAATCGACCGACTTCTACACGATCGCCGCCGATCGGGACTGGGTCTGCCCCCCCGATTCGACCCCGATCGAGGGCGCAGAGCCCATCTCGGTACCCCTGGGACACTCCTCTTTGGTGGTTTCGGAGGAGGTCTACCGCCATGTCCGGCTGGTTTTAGGGCGCGACCGGCGCCGCTGAGAAAGCGAAATACTTGGGGTTTTCGGCAATCGACAGTCGAGTCGACGAGACACGATAAGCCAATGATATCGCTTGTCTTTTTGCCTCTGACGACCTGTGGATAGATTGTCGGGAATTGTTGCGCCGCAAAAAAAATCTCACTATTCTTTGGTCCATGACAACAGCAGCCAGCCCGAAGCGTCGTGGACGTCCTCCGGTCGTTGCGGTCAACACGCAGCCCGGTCTTCGCATCGTCAAGAAGTATGGCAACCGCCGCCTCTACGACACGCAGGGGAGCCGCTACGTGAACCTCGAAGAGCTGGTCGATCTCTTCGCGGACGAGGATGAAGTTCGGGTCCTCGATGCCTCCTCCGGCCGCGACCTGACCGAGAAGACCCTGCGCCAGGCGCTCCTGACCGAAGAGAGCAAGCGCAAAGGCTCGATCGTGCCGCCCGAGCTGATGAAGGCGCTCCTCCGCTACCGTCGCGGCAACGCCCGGGTCGAGCTCGAGCGCCAGCTCAGCAAGGCGCTCGCCGCCTTCTCCACCAAGAAGTAGCGCCTCCCCCTCGGCCACGCCGGTGGCCTTCCGGACCTCCCAAGAACGATCGCTCGCCAGAACCGCTTAGCGGACGACGAGATAGTTGCGCTTGATGAGCGAGATCAGGACCTCGCCCGCCTCGAAATCCGTCTGCCCGCTGCGGTCGAGGACCGCGCGCAGCTTGCCGTAGTTGATCGCCGACTGCCACACGTCGAGCTCGGCGGGCTTGAGGTCGCGGAGCGGCGGCTGCAGGGGCTGCGGGATGACGAGGGTCTGGTTGCGCCCCGGCAGATCGGGCGAGATGCGCTGGTATTCGTCGAGCTGGCGCATGCCCTCCATGAGCAGCGCCTCGGTCGACTCCTGGATCTCCTCGAGCACCGACTTCTCATCGGCAGGACCGAGCTCGAAGGTGCCGGACGTCCAGGTCAGGATCCGGAAGGCGACCTTGCGGGGCGACAGATCGTAGGACTCGTTGATCGTCGCGTAGTAGATCTGCCCCTTGCGCAGGTAGATGCGCCCTGTGCCGTCCTCGCTGCGCACCGTGAGGACGCCCGACTTGCGCGAGGTCGACAGGAGCTGCAGGAGATCGGGCAGCGGGATCTCGTCGATCGAGCCCGACATCGGCTTGCCGGTCGAGCCCGACATCTGCCGCTTCTGGCCAGTCTGCTCGAGCCGCTGGCGCGCGGTCTCGTCCGAGATCGCCGCGGTCTGATCGCTGGCGACCACGAGGCGGATGATCGAGGTCCCAATGAGGATGCGATCACCCTCCTTGAGCTTGGCGGTCTTGACCTTCTCGCCGTTGACGAAGGTACCGTTGGTCGAGCCGAGATCCTGGATGTGGATCTCGCCCTGGCCAGCGATGATGCGCGCGTGCTTGCGCGACACCATGTCCTCGACGAGCACCATGTCGAGATCCGAGGCACGCCCGACGACAATTTCCTTGTCCGGGCGAATCGGAAATTCGCCGCCTTGATACTTTCCAGAAATGAACCGCAGCGCGTAGAGGGTTGGGTTCGCCAAGGGTTCGTCTAGCTCCGGAGCCAAGCTGATTTATACCGCGCGTGCTGGCGGAAAGAAAGCTACTCGTCCGCGTTCTTGCGGTTCTTCTGGTAGCGCTGCATGAAGGTCCGCGTCACCTGCTCGGTCGGGAGCCGCAGGTAGCGCGAATACTCGACGAGAAAGCCCCGCAAGTAGACGACCGCTGGCATCGCGTCCCACTTCTCTTCCTCGATGGCGCGGAAGTGCGGCACGCCGATCTTCGACTTGTTCGAGATGTCGACGAGCTCGATCCCACGCGCCTCGCGGATGCGCTTCAAGAGCGAGCCGGTGAACTCGGTCTCGGCGTTGATCTCCGGCTCGGGCAGCTCGACGCGCATCGGCGTCTCCTCGCGCGGCGGCTGGCGCAGCAACGGCGGCGGCGTCGTCGAGGGGGGCGTCGGGCGATGCGGTACGCCCTCGGGGAAGAGCTTGAGATCGTGCTGCCGACGGCGCTCTGGATCGAGGAGGGTCTCGTGCGCCTGCTCGATCCGATCTTGGACCTGCTGCAGCCGCTCGGTGCTGTAGAGGCCGCAAATCGCCATCGACTCGGAGGCGTAGGTCTCCTTCGCGCGACGGTAGGCGCGGCGGATCTCCTCGTCCGAGGCGCTCGGGTCGATCTCGAGCACCTCGTAGTGGTTGAGCTTGTCGAAGCTGCGCGCCGGATCCGCCTGGCCCTTGCTCTCGTCGGTGCCGAGCAGCTTGCGCGCGATCTTCTCGATGTCCTTGGCGATCTTCGAGTCGGGGTGCTCGACGATGAGGGGCCGTCGCTTGCGCACCGCCAGCCAGACCGCGTCATCGCTCTCGAGGTGACCGAGGTAGTCGATCGAAAGTCCGAGCCTTCGGCGACCGGCGGCGCGGAGCTGGTTGCCGAGCTCCATGTCGGTGCGCGTCTTGGGCTGATTGATGACGAGCCGCGGCCTGAAGCGCTGGATCTCCTCGAGGACGCGCTGCTTGATCGCCGGATCGGAGGCCTGCTCGTAGATGTCGAGCGGCGATGGGATGCCGCCCTCGAATTGACGATCGGCCTTGAGCTGATCGAGGGCCCGTACATCGCGCAGCCGGCGCAGGAACGCCGACTTGATGAAGCGAAAGGTGTTCTCGACCGAGGTCGGCTCCGGCACGACGACCAGGATGCCGACCTGCGCCACGAGGAAGAAGTCGAGCGCGATGAACCCCGAGCCCGCTGGCAGATCGCAGATCAAGAAGTCCGCGTCGATCTCGCGGAGCTGATTGATGAGACGATTCTTCGTCGCTGGCCGCGGGTTCGCCGCCCACAGCGGATCACCCTCGGAGGAGATCAGGCCCAACCCCGGCACGGCGGTCGGGACGACGCAGTCCTCGATGCGCGCCACCCGCTTGTCGAAGAAGTCTCCCAGCGTCACCGAGGGACGCTCGACCCCGAGAAACGTGTGCAGGTTGGCGCCGCCGAGATCGGCGTCGAGGAGAACGACGTGCTTGCCGAGCTGCGCGAGGTAGATGCCGAGGTTGGCCGCGAGCACGGACTTTCCGACGCCGCCCTTGCCACCGCCGATGGCGATGATCCGCCGCCCTGGCACATCGGGGCTGAGCGGCTCGTTCGCCTCCTCTACGGTGGACTCCTCACTGTCGATTTCCACGCTACTCGTCTACCAGCTCCGCGTTCCAATAGGAAGCATCGACCAACCCGAGGAAGGGAATCCACTCCCGATGCGCCACGCGCCCGGTGGCAGGCCGCGTGAACGGGCTCCAGCTCGGTCGCACCGGCTGCCGCAGCAGGCGCATGCCGACCTCGGCGGGCGAGCGCGAGCCCTTCTTCAGGTTGCACGGGATGCAGCAGCAGACGACGTTCTCCCACGTCGTGCGCCCACCGCGAGCACGCGGCACGACGTGATCGAGGTTGAGCTCGGGCCGCGGCAGCTTGCGGGCACAGTACTGACAGGTGTCGCCGTCGCGCAGGTAGATGTTGTGGCGAGAGAAACGGACGTGGACCTTGGGCAGGCGATCATAGACCTGCAGCAAGATCACGCGCGGGATGCGGATCGCGCGCCCGATGGTGCGGACGATGTCCCGCGAGCTGGCGACGGAGAGCGCCGACCAGCTCTCGAAATCGAAGGTCGAGTAGTCGGGGCTGACCGCACGCGCCGCGCCCATGTAGAGCAGCGTGAAGGCGCGCTTGACCGTCGTGATGTTGACTGGCTGAAAGTTGCGATTCAGGACAAGTACGGAGCCGGATGTCATTCAAGCACTCCCAATAGCTTGAATCAGATCTGCCTCTTCGTCGAACGCCACGGTGCGGAGATCGAGCACCACCCGATCCTCCTCGATCCGGCCGATCACGGGCACCGGCGCCGCGCGCAGACGCGCCATCAGCGTCGAGGCTGGCAGCTCCTCGGACGACAACGCGAGGCCCCACGACCACGGTTCGCAAAGCGGCATGCTTCCCCCTCCTACCAAAGAGCGCAACCGCACCACCTCTGATCGTACTCTTCCCTCTCGCTGACGCAACTCTTTGCACAGCCGATC
>CAZPEY010000157.1:6816-12609 GCA_964585665.1 uncultured Polyangiaceae bacterium
GTCTCGGGCCCGCACGCCGCCTCGTAGTCGCGGGCGTGCGTCCGATTGGTCGTCCCGATCTCGACGAGGATCGCTCCCGACTGGCGCATGATGTCGGGGACGCGAAACGCGCCGCCGATCTCGATCAGCTCGCCGCGCGAGACGATCGCCTGTCGCCCCGACGCCAGCGCCGCCAGCGCCAGCAGCACCGCCGCCGCGCAGTTGTTGACGACCAGGGCCGCCTCGACCTCGAGGAGCTCGCGGAGCAGCGGCGTGGCGTGCGCATGGCGGGAGCCGCGCTCGCCGGTCAACAGGTCTAGCTCGAGGTTGCTGTAGCCGCGCGTCACCTCGGCGATCTGCGCGAGCGCGTGCGCTGCGATCGGCGCGCGCCCAAGGTTGGTGTGGAGCACCACGCCGGTGGCGTTGATTACGCGGCGCAGCGTCGGTGCAGCCGCCGCGACGAGTCGCGCGGCGAGCTCATCGCTCGTGATCGCCACCTGGTCGGTCTCGCCAGCGCGCAGCGCGAGGCGCCGCTCGTCGATCGCCTCTCGCACGGCGGCGCGCACCCGATCGCGGCCATAGACGCCGACCAGCTCCGCGACCTCGGGTCGTCGCAGCACCTCATCGACCTTCGGCAGACCGCGCAGCAGCGCGCTCGGATCGCTCGTCGCAGCCATCGAGAACGAGTATTGTCCCAGGTGCCACGCGGCATCCAGCTTTGCCATGAGCATCCAGACTCTCTCGTCGCTGCTGTCGGCGATCGTCACGTTGGCGATCGGCGGCTCGGTGCTGCTCCGCTTCCCGCGCGAGCAGACCTTCAACCGCTTCGCGCAGTTCTGCTTCGTGCTCGCCGCCTGGTACCTGACGTCCTTCGTCTCGTTCGCGCTCGACGTGACCTGGGCCCGCGGGCTGTCGTTCCTGATCGTCGCGGTCGTGCCGTGGGTTGCGTGGCGCTTCTTCGCTCGCTTCCCTCGTCCGACGACCGATCGGCTCTCCGAGGAGGGGCCGCGCACGCCGCCGTGGCTCTCCTTCGTCACGATCGCGGTCGTGCTCGCCGTCGCCTACACCTGGGTGAGCGGCCGCTCGCTCGGCCGCACCAGCGGCGCCGCGGTCGCGCTCGGCCTCACCGTGCTGCTCGGCCTCGGCGGCTCGATGATGCTGCTCTACCGTCGGTATCGCCAGACGGTGCAGCGGGTCGAGAAGGCGCGCACCGCCTACGTGTTCATCGGCGGCGTCTTGGCGTTGGCCGCCAACAGCGTCGATCTCCTCGCCGAATTCATCGGCCCCTTCCCGACGCCGGGCAACGTCGCGACGCTGGTCTACATGTACTTCGTCTCGCAGACGCTGCTGCGGTTTCGCCTCCTCGATCTCAACGAGCTGCTCTCGAAGATGCTCGTCGTCACCATCTTCGTCTTCGTCCTCACCGCGCACTTCACGCTGCTGCTCGTCTGGGTGCCCGCCGATCGTACGTCGGTGTTCTTCTTCAACACCGCGGTCGCATCCTTCGTCGTGTTGATCCTCTTCGAGCCGGTGCGCACCGCGATCGAGGCGGTGGTGCAAAAGTGGCTGTTTCGCGAGAAGCGCGAGCTCGCCGCGCGGCTCGACCGCCTGCGCACCTCGCTCAACAACATCATCGACCTGCGCGAGGCCACGGCGCTGGTGATGACCAGCCTCGAGGCCTCGGGGCGCGTCACCCAGGCCTCGCTGTACCTCGTCGACGCCGACGGCGCCGGCTACGATCTGGTCGGCCACTTCGGCAGCAAGCCCGTCGATCGGATCGACGCGGCGCTGCGGCGCCCGATGCTCGAGCGCCTGCGGGAGAGCCGCGCGCCGATCTCGATCGAGCAGCTCGAGCGCGCCTCGTTGCTCGGCGTCGCCACCGGCTCGGACGATCGCGAGACCATCGATCTCATCGCCCGATCGCTCGACGAGATGAACGCCGCGCTGTGCATCCCGCTGCTCGCCGGCGGCGAGCTCGTCGGCCTCCTCTGTCTGCGCGACGATCGTGTCCGTGAGGCCTACGCCTCCGACGAGATCGAGCTGCTGCGCGGCATCGGCGCGCAGATGGCGACGACGCTACAGAACAGCAAGCTCTACGATCGCATGAAGGAGCGTGACCGCCTCGCTGCCCTCGGTGCGATGGCCGCCGGCCTGGCGCACGAGATCCGCAACCCGCTCGGCGCGATCAAGGGAGCAGCGCAGCTCATCCTGCCGAGCGGCGAGGCCGGCGAGACTGGCGAGTTCCTGTCGATCATCGTCGAGGAGGTCAATCGCCTCAACCGCGTCGTGTCCCAGTTCCTCGACTACTCAAGGCCGCTCGTCGTCGAGAAGCAGCCGTTCGATCTCAACGAGGTGGTGCGCCGATCGGCCCAGGTGCTCGGATCGTCGCTGTCCGAGGCCGATCGCGCGCGCACCGAGCTCCACCTCGGCGCCGAGCTGCCATCGGCGCTCGGCGATCCCGAGCAGCTCCATCAGGTGTTCCTCAACCTGGGCCTCAACGCCATGCAGGCGATGCCCGAGCGCGGCCGCCTGCGCATCGAGACCGCCCTGCGCACCGGCGCCAAGGCGGGAGTACCCACGAGCTACGTCGAGGTGCGCTTCCGCGATGAAGGGCCAGGGATCGAGGCGAGCGCGCTCGGCAGCCTGTTCATTCCGTTCTTCACCACCAAGCCGCACGGCACGGGCCTTGGCCTCGCCATCTCGCAGCGCATCGTCGAGAGCCACGGCGGTACGATCGAGGTGCGCAGCCGCCTCGGCAGCGGCTCGACGTTCACGGTCGTGCTGCCGACCGCGCCGCCTGCGCCGGTCGCCCCGCCGCAATGAACGACATCATCTGACCGATGTTCGCGCCGTCGCGACGAAACGAGAAGAACAGCTCCGGCTCGTGGACGGTGCAGCGCCCGAGCGTCTCGATCTTCGCATCCTCGAGCCCGGCAGCGACGAGCTGGGCCCGACAGAGCGCCCACAGATCGACGTGCGGCTTGGGCCAGCTCGCCTCGCGGATCACGAACGACGGCGCGAACTGCGCCGCGACGTCCTCCCCCACCTCGAAGCAGCGGGGACAGATCGAAGGTCCGATCGCGGCGCGCAACCGACTCGGTGCGCAGCCGCGCGAGACCAGCTCTTCGACGGTTGCCCCGGCGATGTCGGCGACCGCGCCGCGCCAGCCGGCGTGAACCGCGGCGACGCGCCCCGCCTCATCGGCGATCAGGATCGGCACGCAGTCCGCGGTCAGCACCGACGGAGCCAGGCCCGTCTCGGTCGCCACCACCGCGTCGGCGTCGCTACCCAGAACCTCCTCGGCCGAGCGACCGTCGGCGACGGCCACGGCGCGCCCGTGAACTTGACGCGCCAGGCGCAGCTCCGTCGGTAAGAGGCCTGTCGCCTCGGCGACACGCCGCCGATTCTCGGCGACCGCTGCTGGATCGTCGCCCCACTTGCCGCCGAGATTCAGCGTCGCGTATCGCCCGCCCGACACACCGCCCACGCGCGTCGAGAACCCGTGTGGGAGCTCGGAGAGCAGCGCGCTACGCAGCAGCACCGACGGCAGAGAGGTCTAGAACATGACCTGCGCCCAGACCCAGCCGTTGTACTGGCTCGAGTTCTCGACGCGGTAGCGCCGACCGACCTGGTCGACGACGGGACGATACGCCGGGTTGAACTCCTCCGGCAGCGTGACACGGCCGTTGCCCTGCAGCGGCTTGCCGACGTCATCGTTGGTGATCGCGTGCGCCTGCTGCCAGGTGTACGAGAAGCCGGCGCGCAGCTGGAAGTACTTCGAGATCTGCGCTCCGAGCGCCAGGTCGCCACCGAGCACGGCGTGGTTCTCGATCACCGACAGACCGGTGTTCGGCAACCCCTGATACGGGTTCTTGGTGCGGTTCGTATCGCAGGCCTGGTTGTAGTTCGCATCGCAGCCGAGCGCCGGAGAGCTGGCGAAGATCTCGAACCCTTCGGAGTAGCCGCGACCGTCGAACTTGCCTTCGAGGCGCCCGCGGAAGTCGATGACGAACTTGTACTCCTTGCTCTTGTGCTCGTACGGGATGGCCTCGAAGCCGAAGACCGCCGCCGCCGACATCTGCGGCCCCTTCGTCTTCTGCGAGCGCCCGTAGTTCTGGAACAGCGAGCCCGAGCGCGCGATCGGCAGGAGGTAGTGGAAGCCGACGTACGGCTCGACGAACTTGGTGCGCCGTGAGATCGCGGTGCGGAACAGCAGGCGATGCACACCCTCGGAGACACCGTGGTTTGCGCTTGGCTTGCTCCGATCGAACTTGCGGATCGTGCCGATCGAGATCTGTCCCTCGACGGCGATCACCCACGTCGGCTTGGTCGAGTCCCGCTTCTGCGACATCGGCGCCCAGCTCAGCCCGAGGTTGAGCGTGTCGAACGCATCGGCGCCGCCGCCCGCGGTCGCGCCACGCTCGATGCCGCGGAAGAGCAGCGTCCCCTGGTTGGCGATCGCGACGCCCGAGTTGTTGGCGTCGTAGCCGGCCGCCGGGACGATGCCGTCGCGGATGGTCGTCGAGTTGGCCGCGTTGACGCAGTTCGGGTTGCGATCGCCGCCGAACGCGCAGTCGCCGCCCTGCAGCTGATCGTAGTGATACTCCGTCGTCATGCGGAGGATCACCGGCAGCTCGATGTGCAGCATCAGGTCATGGAACAGACCCAGCTCGGCGCGCATCGTGAACTGATCGCGCCGCTCCTTGTAGACGAGGTCGCGGAAGGTCTTGATCGCGTCCTGGGTGTCGGAGAGGCCGCTCACCTCGCGCTTGAGCTGCGCTTGCTTGTAGTAGTTGTCGTAGCGAACCCGAAAGCGAAAATCGAACGGGTTTCCCTCCTCGAAGGAGCTGGCCACGTCGGTGATCTCGCCCGCGCGAGCGGTCGCAGGCAGGGCGAGGGCAACAGGCACGAGGAGCGCTAGCGCGCGATGCATGGCAGCACGGTACTTGTGCGTCGGTGAACGTGTCAAGTTTGGGGTTCTCGGTCGCGTCCGCCGTCGCGAAGGCCGAATTCCTTCATCTTCAGCTGCAGGCTCTTTCTGCTGATCTTGAGCCGCTTTGCCGTCTGGGTGACGTTCCCCCCGGTCTCATCGAGGGCGCGAACGATGATCTCTCGCTCGAGGCGGTCGGTCTCCTTGCGGACCAGGTCCTTGAGCGATCCGACGACGCCGGAGGGCGCCGGCGTCTGGGGGCGCGGCTCGTCGACGCTCCCCGCCGCTGGCGGGGGCACCGTCGGCAGCGCGACCGGCCCGCTCAGGTGGCCGCCCAGCTCGGCTGGCAGGTCGCTGGCCCGGAGGACCGAGCCGTCGGCGAAGAGCAGCGTCCGCTCGATGACGTTCTCGAGCTCGCGGATGTTGCCAGGCCACGAATGGTCAATCAACTTGTCCATCGCCGCGGGCTCGACGGTGCGCACGCCCTCCTTGAGGCGATCGTTGAACTTGCGCAGGAAGTGCTCGACGAGCAGCGGGATGTCCTGCTTGCGCTCGCGGAGCGGCGGCAGCCAGATGGGCACCACGTTGAGGCGGTAGAACAGATCCTCGCGGAACGCCCCCGCCTGCACCTCGCGCTGCAGGTCGCGATTGGTGGCGGCGACGAGCCGCACGTCAACCTTCAGCGTCTTGACGCCGCCGACGCGCTCGAACTCGGACTCCTGCAGCACGCGCAGCAGCTTGACCTGCATGTCGATCGGGATCTCGCCGATCTCGTCGAGGAACAGGGTTCCCCCATCGGCGAGCTCGAACCGCCCCGGCTTGCTCGACACCGCACCGGTGAAGGCGCCCTTGTCGTAGCCGAACAGCTCCGACTCCATGAGCGA
>CAZPEY010000158.1:0-12512 GCA_964585665.1 uncultured Polyangiaceae bacterium
CGGCGGCACGTTCGACATCTCGATCCTCGAGATCGGCGACGGCGTCTTCGAGGTGATCTCGACGGCGGGCGACACCTACCTCGGCGGCGAGGACTTCGATCGACGCATCATCGACTGGCTGGTCTTCGGCTTCGCCAAGGACCACAAGGTCGACCTCCGCAAGGACAAGATGGCGCTGCAGCGCCTCAAGGACGTCGCCGAGAAGGCCAAGTGCGAGCTGTCGTCGGCGCGCGAGGCCGAGATCAACCTGCCGTTCATCATCTCGAAGGGGCAGGACGCGCTGCACCTCGAGCGCTCGCTGACCCGCGAGAAGCTCGAAGAGCTCACCATCGATCTCGTCGAGCGCTGCGTGCAGATCTGCAAGAAGACGCTCTCCGAGGCGGACATCGACAAGAGCGCGATCGAGGATGTCATCCTCGTCGGTGGCATGACCCGCATGCCCAAGATCCAGCAGCTCGTCGCCGAGTTCTTCGGCATGGAGCCGTGCAAGGGCGTTCACCCCGACGAGGTCGTCGCGCTCGGCGCCGCGATCCAGGGGTCGGCGCTCGTCGAGCCCGAGAACGACATGCTGCTCCTCGACGTGACGCCGCACTCGCTCGGCATCATGGTGCAGGGTGGCCTGTTCCATAAGCTCATCCACCAGAACACCACCGTCCCGACGCAGGCCAGCCACCTGTTCACGACGGTCAAGGACAACCAGACCTCGGTGAAGATCCTCGTCATGCAGGGCGAGCACGAGAGCGCGTCGGAGAACGAGCTCCTCGGCGAGTTCATCCTCTCCGGGCTGCGGCGCGCCCCCAAGGGTGAGGTCGAGATCGAGGTGACCTTCGAGATCTCCGCCGACGGCATCGTGTCGGTGTCGGCCAAGGATCTCGAGACTGGCCTCAAGCAGGCGATCACCGTCACTGCGACCTCGGGCCTGTCGGAAGACGAGCTGCGCCGGATGGTCGACGAGGCGCGCGACTACCTCCTCGATCAGAAGGTCAATGAAGAGCTCGAGGTCAAGAAGCAGGCCGCCGACAAGCTGATCGAGGAGATCGAGGGCCTCTTTCCGACGGTGGAGCAGGCGATCGCCGGCTCGACGTTCGGCTCGGACGCGATCAAGAAGGCGCACGGCGTCGTCGAGCGCGCTCGCCAGGCCGTCGAGATGAAGGACATGACGGCGCTGGCCGATTCGACCGAGGCGCTGCGTCGCACGCTCAACATGTTCAAGGGCGTCGTCGCCAAGAGCAAGGTCGGCTAGTGGCGCGGGCGCTCGCGGCCAAGGGGCGATCGAGTGGCTAGCGAACCCGGTGGTGGCGCCGACGCCTGGGCGCACGTCGAGCGCGCGCTCGAGCACTATGGCGACGGCCTCGTCGAGGCGGCCATGGCGGAGCTCGAGCAGGCGGTGCGGCTGCGGCCCGCCGATCGGCGCCTCGGGCGGATGCTCGATTGGATGCGCCGCCCGCTCGGAGACGAGTCGGAGATCCACGTCGAGCCGCTGCACACCGGCGATACTCTCGACGACGCGGCCCTGCTGGCCGTGCAGTCCGCGCTCGGTGGGAAGCCGCACGAACCGACCAAGGACGAGGTCGAGCTCGAGCTCCGACGCGAAGCGACCAAGCTCGGTGGAGCGCGCCAGATGGCGGCCCTCGCCGACGCCTTCGACGAGCACGCGCGGCCCCAGGTGACCCCTGCACCGCCGCTCGCGCCCATGCAGCCGATCGCGAACGATCCGCCTCTGCCCCCAGCGGCCGAGCTCGCCGCCCCGCCCGAGGTGGAGATCTTCGCCGAGCCGACGCGCAACCCGATCTCCCTCGACTCGCTCAAGGCGCGGGCGCCGCGGCGCACCAGCGATCGGATGGCGCCGCACGACGAGTTTCGCGCCACCCCGTCGAAGGTCACTCGCCCACCCGCGACCCTGCTCGGCCTCTCGGGCGCTTCCATGTTGCAGGCGTTGATCGACGATCCGCAGCCGACCACGCCGCTGCGCCGCGGCACCGGGCAGGCGGAGACGCCCCCGTCGCAGCCGGCGCCGCCGACTGCGCCCTCGCCTCCGCCGGCCGAGCTCGAGGCGCCCGACCGCGAGTTCGAGGCGCAGCGCTCGCCGCCGCGCGGCACCCAGATGCTCTACAAGATCACGCCCGAGGACATCACCACGACGCGGGCGCGCCCGGATCTGACCGCCGCCGTGGCCGAGCCGCCGCGTCGCACTCCTTCCGACAAGCGGACGAACCCCTACTTGCGGACGTCGGCAGGGGAGGTCGATCAGGCCTTCGTCGATCTCCAGATGGCGGTCGAGGCCAGCGCGGCGCTCGAGGGCTTCGAGCTCGCCGAGCGCGCCATCGAGATGGCGGGCTCGGGCGGCGTGACCGAGACGCAGCGCCAGCTTCTCGTCGCTGCGTACGAGCTCGCGCTCGGGCCGCTCGAGCAGGTCGTGCAGCATGGCCAGACGCCCGCAGCGCTCGATCCCCGCACCGCGTTCCTGCTGTCACGCATCGACGGCACGATGAGCGTCGACGAGCTCCTCGAGATCTCGGGCATGCCCCGCCTCGAGGCGCTGCGGCTCCTCGCTCAGCTCCTCCGTCAGGGCGTCGTCGAGTTCTGAGGACTACTGGCTGACCGCCGGCGCGCGCCGGTCGTCGCCGTCGGTCAGAACCAGGACGCGGTAGTCGCCAAGCGGGATCGCCCGCGGGATCTCGATGGGGATGCGGTACTCTCCACGCGCGTCGGTGATCCCCTCGCCGAGCCGGATGCGGCCCTCGGGGCCCGCTAGCACGACGTAGACCGACAGGCCGGGCAGGGGCCCGTCGCTCGCCTCCACGCCCACGGCGTGCCCGCGAACCTCGACGGTCTCGCCGCGGAACGTCGAGCTGCCCGTCAGCTCGGCGATCAGCATCGGGACGATGCGGCGATCCTCGCCGCGCCCGGCGCCGGAACCGACCGGGCCGTTGCTGGCCGTACCGAAGCCGCCGCTCCGTCGGGTGGTCGTTCCCTTGCGTTCGGCGCTCGCCTTGTCGCCTGCGCCGGTCCCCGATCGGCGCGCCGCCTGCTGCTCGCCCGCGACGAAGGGCGGAGGCTTTGGCAGGGTGTCCTCGGGCGGCTGGTGTGCGATCGTCGTCGGGCCGATGCGCTCACTGTCGACGCCGGCGCCGCCGAGGTGGATGCGCTGCCAGCCGCGATTGGGGACATAGACCTCGACGAAGACGTGCAGCTCGTTCTCGATGTAGCGCGCCGCGAGGCCAAGCGCCTGCGCAGTCACGACGAACGCGAACGAGCGGTGGCGACACGAGCCCGCCTGCCCGAGCGCGAGGTTGACGTAGGTCGAGCCAGAGGCCGTGGGCAGCACCTTGGTCTCGAAGCTGCGAAAGTAGGCGACCAGCGTGTCGAGCGTCGGCGCGAACGGGGAGGACGCGGTGATCTTCGTCAGACCGAGCTTGGCGAGCACCGGTGCGACGAGCGGGCGCAGCTCGCCCGGAAACGGCGGCCGCAGCATCGGGGGCAGATCCCCGATCCGTAGGTCTGGATCGATGGGCGCGCCGAACGCGCGCTTGGGTACGCCGGTCAACCAGACGAGCCGCGCCCGCCCCGAGCGCCGCCCGCGCACGTACCAGTTCTCGGCGCTGTCGACGAACAGCTCCAGCGCCTGACCCGGCGTGGCCTGGTACGCGACGACGACCGCCTCGGGGCCAGGGGACGGCAGCGGCGTCGGCCGATCACTGGCCAGCTCGATCGCGAGCTCGCCCCAGAAGTAGTCGTAGCTGGCGCTGCGGTGCGCGCTCTCGATTCGACGCGGCTGCAGCTCGGGGTGCGCGACCGCGAGCGCAGGCTCCTTGCAGCCGGGTCGCGCCATCCGGCAGGGCCCGGCCACGACGAGGTCCAGCGCCGTCGATCGCTTGAACGGATACAGCGACGGGCGGAAGACCTCTTCATAGGGGTGCTTGCCGCTCTCGGGGCCCGTGTCGGCATCGATCTGGTACTGCCCGACCCGATGCTTGGCAGCGGCCGCGGGAGGGACGAGCTCCCCGGGGATCGGCGGCAACGTGTCCGGATCCTGCCCGCTCGGCACGTCGAGCGGGCTCCAAGGGATCTCGGCCGCGCCGACCGGGCTCGGGTCCGGCGGCGGGATGAGCTGGCCCTCACTGCTGAGGATCGCCTCGGGCAGCGCACCGGGCGCTCCGCCGGTGGAGGCGCCCGGCCGGCTGCTCCGGCAGATGCCATCGCGGCAGTCGAGCGGTCGGATGCGCACCGGCTCATGGAGCACCTCAGCGACGGCGCGCGCCCCGCCACTCAGGGCGACGCTGGCGAGCAGCAGCCCCATCCCGATTCGCGAAGGTCGCATCGCCACAGCCCGTGTATATTGAAAGATCCCATGAAAGACAGCCACCCCCAACCGACCGAGACCCCAGTTGCTTCCGCCGAGGCGGACAAGCGCAACGACATCGGGCTCGCGCCGGCGCACCTCGAGCTGCTCGCCAAGCTCGGCGATGCAGTGCCGCGCTCGCTCGATATTCCGTCGCAGCGCCGCATCTTCGTCAACCGCAGCCTGCCGATGGCTGACATCGAGCTCATCGGCTTCGACATGGACTACACGCTGGCGCTCTACAACCAGCCGAACCTGGAGCGCCTCTCGATCGAGTGCACGCTGCGCAAGCTGGTCGACAACCACGGCTACCCCGAGGAGATCCGCAGCCTCTCGTATGAGCAACAGTTCGCGGTGCGCGGGCTCGTCGTCGATCGGACCTATGGCAACGTGCTCAAGATGGACCGCTTCGGCCAGGTCGAGCGCGTCTATCACGGACGCAGGCTCCTCGGTCCCGACGACATCCACATGCTCTACCAGACCGAGCGCATTCGCCTGTCGCATCCGCGCTACGCCTGGATCGACACGCTGTTCGCGCTGCCCGAGGCGGTGATCTACGCGGCCCTGGTCGCGTTCTTCGACGAGCGTGAGGAGCGCATCAAGTACACCAAGCTCTGGCAGGACATCCGTGACTCGATCGACGAGGCGCACCGCGACGACTCCTTGAAGGCGGTGATCAAGTCGAAGCTGCCCGAGTACATCCAGAGCGATCCGGACCTCGCGTCGACGCTGCACAAGTTCCGCTCGGCGGGAAAGCGCCTGTTCCTGCTCACCAACTCGGCCTACGACTACACCGACGCGGTGATGCGCTACCTGCTCGACGGGGTGCTCGCCGCCTATCCTTCGTGGCGCAACTTCTTCGACATCGTCGTCGTCTCGGGACAGAAGCCGGCGTTCTTCACCGAGCAGCACCCCTTCTTGGAGCTCGATCCGGCCAACGGCCAGGTCAAGGGCACCGTCGAGGGACAGTTCCAGCGCGGCCGCATCTACCAGGGCGGCAACATCGTCGACTTCGAGACCATGGCGGGGCAGCGCGGCGATCGCGTGCTCTACATCGGCGATCACATCTACGGCGACATGCTGCGCGCCAAGAAGTCGTCGGTGTGGCGCACGGCGATGATCGTGCAGGAGCTCGAGCGCGAGGTCGAGCTCCTGGCGCAGCACGCCGACGAGATGAAGCGCATCGAGACGCTCGAGCGCCAGTGCACGCGGCTCGATCCCGAGATCACGTACCAGCAGCAGCTGGTCCGCATGCTGTCGCGTATCGAGGACGGAAACGGCATCGACCGCCAGGTCCTCGATCGCGCGCGCCAGGAGGCCAAGCGCCGCCTCGAAGAGCTCCGCACCTCGATGAAGCAGGCGTCGACGGAGATGGCGGCGATCGATGATCGCATCTACCGCGACTTCAATCCGTACTGGGGCGCGATCTTCCGCGCTGGCGTCGAGAACTCGCGGTTCGGCCAGCAGGTCGAGGACTACGCGTGCGTCTACACGAGCCGCGTCTCGAACTTCCTCGCCTACTCGCCGCTGCGCAACTTCCGCTCGCCGCGCGACTTCATGCCGCACGAATTCCAACCCTGATCCTCGACGGTGCCCATGCGATCCCTCGCTGCTGCCAAGCTCTCCTTGCCGCCGCACGACTTTGCCACCGACGTGGAGCGCGATCTCGGCGAAGCCCGCCGCCTGGCTGCCTCCCTCCAGACCGAGAAGCTCCTTGCCGGCGAGACGCTCGAGCGCTTCGATCGCTGCTTCGGGCTGATCAACGACGTCGCGGCGCGCGCCAGCCTCTGCCGCAGCGTCCACCCCGACGGGGAGATGCAGGCCGCCGCCGAGCAGGCCGAGCTGGCCGCCTCCCAGCTCGAGAGCGAGCTGCAGCTCGACCCGCTGCTGTTCGCGGCCATCGACGGCCTGGCGAGCGAGGGTCTGGCCGAGGATGCGGCCTATCTGCTCGCCAAGGTGCGCCGCGACTTTCGCCGCGCCGGCGTCGACCGCAGCGACGAGGTGCGCCAGCGCATCACCGCGCTGCGCGATGAGCTGCTGCGCATCGGGCAGGAGTTCGACCGCAACATCCGCGACGATCGCAAGACGATCGCCGTTCGCCCCGAAGAGCTCGCGGGTCTGCCGCCCGACTACGTCGCCTCCCATCCGCCCGGCGAGGACGGCCTGTGCCGGATCTCGACCGATACGCCCGACTACGTCCCCTTCATCACGTACGCCGACGCCGCCGAGCGACGCCGCGAGCTGTGGCTCGTCTACCGCCAGCGCGCTGCGGCCAACCGCGAGGTCCTGCCACGGCTCCTCCAGCGGCGCGATGAATTGGCCAAGATCCTTGACTATCCATCCTGGGCCGCCTACGCGACCGCCGACAAGATGATCGGGTCGGACGGACGCGCCGCCCGCTTCATCGACGAGGTCGCGACCGGAACCAAGCAGCGCGCCCGCGCCGACTACGAGCGGCTCCTGGCGGAAAAGCAGCGGCGAGAGCCCGACGCGGATCCCGTCTGGCCGTGGGACGCCGCGTACCTGCACGAGAAGGTGACGGCGCGCGAGTGTGGCTTCGACGCCCAGGCGATCCGCCCGTACTTCGAGCTGCAGCGGGTGCTTGACGGCGTGCTCGCCGTGACGGCGCGCCTCTTCGGCGTCACCTACCAGCGGGTCGAGCAGCCGCAGCCGATCTGGCACGACGAGGTGCAGGTCTACGACGTCACCGACGGCACCAACGACCTCGGCCGCATCTATCTCGACCTCTTTCCGCGCGATGGCAAGTACAAGCACTTCGCGCAGTTCACGCTCCAAAGCGGCGTGCGTGACCGTCTGCCGAGCGAGGGCGTGCTGGTGTGCAACTTCCCGCGCCCGACGGCGGGCGCGCCGGCCCTGCTCGAGCACGGTCAGGTCCGGACGCTCTTCCACGAGTTCGGCCACCTGCTGCATCACATCCTCGGCGGGCGCGTGCGCTACGCGCTGCAGTCGGGCGTGGCGACGGAGTGGGACTTCGTCGAGGCGCCGAGCCAGCTCCTCGAAGAGTGGGTCTGGGACCTGCCGACGCTGCAGAGCTTCGCGCGCCACGTCGACACCGGCGAGCCGCTGCCCGGCGACCTCCTCCGTCGCGCGGCGCAGGCCGAGCACTACGGCAAGGGGATCTGGGCGGCGCAGCAGATGTACTACGCGGCCCTGTCGCTCGAGCTGCATCGGGCCGATCCGGCGACGCTCGACGCGCACGCGCTCGCCGCGCGCCTGCAGGCCGAGATGACGCCCTACGCCCCCGTCGACGAGACCTGGTTCGAGGCCTCGTTTGGCCACCTCAACGGCTACTCGGCGCTCTACTACACGTATATGTGGTCGCTGGTCATCGCCAAGGACTTCTACGAGCGCTTCCGCAGCGACGGCGAGGCCGCCTCGCGCTATCGCCGGATGGTCCTCGAGGCTGGCGGTAGCCAGCCCGCGATGGTGCTGGTCGAGCGCTTCCTCGGCCGGCCGCTGTCGACGGAAGCCTTCTTCGGCTGGCTCGCCGGGGCAGAAAAGGGCGCGCCGACGAATCCTTGATCTTCAGCACCTTGCAGGGTGGCGACAGCCTCCCCTCGCCGTGGTAAGATGAGCGGATACCATGGGCTCCGATAATCGCACGATGGCCTTCGAAGCCCCCATCCTGCCGCAGCCGAGCAGTGGGGAGACCCAGGCGATCCTCGTCCAGGTCTATCCGTCTGGCCCCAACCTCGGTCGCCGCTTCGTCCTGCGCGGCCCGGCACACGTCGTCGGGCGACTCCCGGAGCTCGACATCTCCCTCGACGAGAACGCCGTGTCGCGCAACCACGCGCGCATCAGCCTGGGCTCGTACGGCTGGTGCGTCGAGGACCTCGGCTCGACCAACGGCAGCCACGTCAACGACGAGCGGATCAGCGGCAGCAAGCTCCTCCGCGACGGCGACCTCCTGCGCTTCGGCTCGGCGATCCTGAAGTTCATGAGCGGCTCGAACGTCGAGGCCGCGTACCACGAAGAGATCTACAAGATGTCGGTCATCGACGCGCTGACCGGCGCCCACAACAAGCGCTACCTCCTCGAGGCACTCGACAAGGAGATCAGCCGCTCGGTTCGCTACGCGCAGCCGCTGTCGATCGTGATGTTCGACATCGATCACTTCAAGAAGGTCAACGACACCTACGGCCACCTCGCCGGCGACGCGGTGCTCGCCGCGATCGGCGAGCGCATCCGGCCACGGATTCGCAAGGAGGATCTCTTCGCGCGCTACGGCGGCGAGGAGTTCTGCGTCGTGCTCGCCAACACCAACCGCGACAACGCGCTGGTGTTCGCCGAAGAGCTCCGCCGCATCGTCGAGCGTGAGCCTTTCCGCCACCAAGGCGTCGAGATGCCGATCACCTCCAGCCTCGGTGTCTCGCAGCTCGACAATCCGCAGATGTCCGTCACCGACCTCATCGCGCGCGCCGACGAGCACCTCTACACGGCCAAGCGCAACGGCCGCAACCGCGTCATCGGCTGACGAAAAAAAGCCCCCGCAACGAAGCGCCAAGGGCGTCGCTGCGGGGGCGCAGGTCGTTGCTGCGAGCGCGACTACTTCTTCTTCGCGGTGCGCTGGATCGTCACCTTCTTCATGACGACCGGATCGTTCGGCATGTTGCGCGGCCCCGTCGGGACGCGCGCGATCGTCTTGACGAGGTCGGCTGGCGTGCAGGCGCCAAAGATCGTGTGCCGTCCGTTGAGGTGGTCGGGCGTGCCCTCGGTGATGAAGAACTGCGAGCCGTTGGTCGTTGGTCCGGCGTTGGCCATCGCGAGCAGCGCGGTCTTGTCGAACTTGAGGTCCGACACGAACTCGTCCTCGAACCGATAGCCCGGGTTGCCGGTGCCATTGCCCTGCGGATCGCCGCCCTGGATCATGAAGCCCGGGATGACGCGATGAAACGTCAGCCCGTCGTAGAACGGGCGCTTGACCCACTGGCCCGTCTTGACGTCGCGGAACGGCCGCGTGCCGCGCGCCAGGCCGACGAAGTTGGCGACCGTCTTGGGCGTCTTCTGCTCGAACAGCTCGCAGGTGAAGGTGCCGAGCGACTTGCCCCCTTGCTCGATCTCGATCTTGGCCTCGAGCGTGCCCGGACCCTTGAGCCCCTTGGTGGCTTCGTCGACGGAGATGGTGTGGCCGGCCACCGGATCCTCATCGGCGAGCACCGGAGCAGCGAGCCCGCCGATCAGCAGCGCGGGCAGGGCGGAGCGAACAAGCGACTTCATCTGAATAGCCTCCTTGAAAGTTAACGTTCGAATCCAGAAAACTCGACGACCGTGCCGGCGCGAACGCCGTGCGCCTCGGCCCAGCCGCCGTTGACTTCGAGCACGTAGCGCGACGGGACATCGGGCCCCCGCGCGCTGGTGGTGAGCGGCTCGGCATTCGATTCGACGCCGACCACGCGCAGATCTTCACCGATGAAGATCATATCGAGCGGGATGAGGGTGTTCTTCATCCAGAACTTCTGCACCTCGTTCCGCTCGAACAGGAACAGCATGCCGTCGTTGACGCCGAGCTGCTTGCGATACATCAGCCCCTGGGCGCGCTCCCGCGGCGTGCGCGCGAGCTCGATCGTGACGCGGCTCGGCTCCCCGCTGCCGTGCAGGAGCACCGTCGCTGGACCGGGGGATTTTTGCATCGGCGGCGTCGCAGTCTGGCAAGCAGCGGCGAGCAGCGCAAGCGCAGCGAATCGCAACACAGCGGCAGTGTATACTCGAAGCCGATGACCCCGTCGAGGCGGAGCGCCAAGATTCTCGTCCTCAGCTCGCGCGCTCCACAGCTCGGTGCGAGCGTCGCCGAGATCGACTGGCGGCCGGCGCTGTCGATCGTGCCGCGGCTGCACGACATGAAGGTCAAGCTGCTCGAGCTTGCGCGGTTTCGCGCGGTCGTCTTCACGTCCGTGCACGCCGTCGAGGTGTTCGTCGCAGCGCTGCGCTCGATCGACAAGGACGGTCGGGCGCTCGCCGGGCTGCGCCTCGCCGCGGTCGGAGGGGAGACTGCCGCCGCGCTGCGCCAGCGCCTGCTCGAGCCGGATCTCGTCGGCGATGGAGGGGGCGCCGCGCTCGCGCAGGCGCTCATCGACGCGCACTGGAGCGGGCCGGTGCTCTTCCCGCGCGGCAAGGAGGGTCGTGACGAGCTGCCGACGGCGCTGACCGCGGCAGGGATCGCGGTCGAGGTCGTCACCGCTTACGACGCGATTCTCGACGACGAGCAGCTCCGCGCCGCGCTCGCCGTCCACCGCGAGCTGCCGTACGCCGCCGTGGCGCTCGGGAGCCCCCGCATCGCGACGCGCTGGCTGGCGCTCGGCGGCCCCCATGAGCTGCCGTGCGGCGTGCTCGGCGCGACCACGGCAGAGGTGCTGCACGCGGCCGGGATCGAGCCGATCGTCGCCCCGCTGCCGAGCCTCGAATCGCTGGTCGCCACCCTCGCACAAAGTTTCACCGCCGCCAGCCAGATCGAGTAGGTTTCGCAGCCATGCCATTTCCCGCCCGGCGCCCGCGCCGCCTGCGTCGCACCGAGACGTTGCGCCGATCCCTCGGCGAGACGCGGCTGCACGTCGAGCAGTTCATCGCGCCGCTGTTCGTCATCGCGGGGCGCCGTCAGCGCAAGCCGATCGCGTCGCTCCCCGGCCAGTCGCAGCTCTCGGTCGACGAGGTGGTGGCCGAGGTCGAGGAGCTCCGCAGCCTCGGCGTGCAGCAGATCATTCTGTTCGGCGTGCCTGAGGACGCGCGCAAGGATGAGATCGGCAGCGAGGCCTGGAACGACGAGGGCCTTGTCCAAGAGGCGCTGCGCGCCGTGCGCGCGGCCCATCCCGATGTGACCTTGATCGCCGACGCCTGCTTCGACGAGTACACGTCCCATGGGCACTGCGGCGTCGTGCACGCCTCCGGCGACGTCGACAACGACGCGACGCTCGCCAACCTCGGCCGCGTCGCGGTCAGCCAGGCCAAGGCGGGCGCGGATCTGATCGCGCCGTCGGGCATGATGGACGGCTTCGTCCGTGAGACCCGACGGGCCCTCGACGCAGCAAACTTCTCGGATATTGCAATTTTAGCTTATTCTGCAAAGTACGCGTCGTGCTTCTACGGCCCGTTTCGCGAGGCCGCCGGCACGTCGAGTAACTTCGGCCATCGTCGTGGCTACCAGATGAACCCGCAGAACGCGCGCGAGGCGCTCGTCGAGGTCGAGCTCGATGTCGAGGAGGGGGCTGACGTGCTCATGGTCAAGCCGGCCCTCGCCTACCTCGACATCATCGCCAAGGTGCGGGCCGCGGTGAACCTGCCCGTCGCGGCGTACAACGTCTCGGGCGAGTACGCGATGCTGCGCGCCGCAGCCGAGCGCGGTTGGCTCGATCTCGATCGCGCGATCCTCGAGACGCTGACCTCGATCGCGCGCGCCGGAGCCGATTGGATTTTGACCTACGAGAGCAAGCGCGCCGCGCAGCTCCTTCGGAGAGGCTGACCGACATGTTGCAATACAAGATCGTCGAGACTTCGACCGTGACCGACGAGACGCTCGAGAACATCGTCAACGAGTGGACCGAGACCGGCTGGGTGTTCGAGGGCTTTCAGTTCGCGATGCGAGAGTCGAGCAAGCGGCCGTCGATGGCCTTCGTGATCTTCACGCGCGAGCTCGAAGAAGAGGGCCCGAACTAGTCGGCCCGCAGGCGATCCTGACTACTTGAGGTGCTCGAGGCGCTTGCGGATGAGCGGCGCGTCCTTCGCCGTCGGCACGGTCTTGAGGTAGTGGTTGAACGCGGTGCGCGCCTCGCTCGTCTCGCCGAGCGCAGAGTAGGCGAGCCCGAGGCCGCGGTAGCCGGCCACGTACCCGGGATAGACGCGGAGCGACTCCTTGTAGGACTGGACTGCGCCGTTCGCGTTGCCCGCGAAGAGCAGCTGGTTGCCCCGCTGATAGGCGGTGCGAGCCGCTGCGACCATCGCTTCGTCGTTCTCGTCGGCGGGCGCAGCGGCCGGGGCCGCCGCGGCAGGCGCACGGTCGTACTCGAGCACGACCTTGCGTCCGCGCTTGGCCGAAGCCCGCGGGCGCTCGGCGATCGGCTCCGGCGCTGGCGTCACCTTCGCGGCTGGCTGCGGCCGCGGCGCGGCCGTCGGAGCGTCCTCCCTGGTGGCGCTCGCAGCCGGGCGAGGGGCGCGGCTG